>NZ_AXBZ01000067.1:0-258862 GCF_000475295.1 Alcanivorax sp. P2S70 | reverse complement strand
GTTCACTGTTCACTGTTCACTCTTCATGGCGATCTCATTATGACAAACCAACCTGTAGGCATTCCCCTCCCCAGTGGTCATACCATGCGTGCGCGCTGGTTGCGGCCGGCGTCGGCGCAGCCGCATAAGGCGGCGGTGATCGCGATTCACGATATTTTTGGTTATACCGATGATATTGAGCGCATTGCGCAGCGGCTGGCCGATAACGGTTATCCGGTGTTGGTGCCGGATTTATATGATTTGCCGGGCAGCAAGGCGTTGTGTGTCGTGAAGACATTGAAGGCCCATGAAACCGGGAAAGGGCCTGCGTTCGAGCAGCTTGAAGCCTGCCGGCTCTGGTTACTGGCGCAGTCGGATGAGCCGGTGGAGCAGGTGGGGGTGATGGGCTTTTGCATGGGCGGTCGTTTTGCTGTGCTGTATGCCAGCCAGGCCCCGGTGCAAGTGGTGGCGCCATTTTATGGCGGGATCCCGAAGAAGGCGGAGTCCCTGCAGGGGATCTGCCCGGCGGTGGGTGGCTGGGGGCGTCAGGATATGCTGTATGGCGATCATGGCGAGCGATTGGCCAGCCATCTTGATCGTCTGGGGGTTCCCCATGATGTGAAGACGTACGACGATGTGGGCCATTCTTTCATGAATGACCACCAGACCTTCACATTCAAGAAACTCGGCCCGCTGCCGCCGCTGCGCTCAAAGTTTGACGCGGGGGCTTCGGAAGATAGCTGGCAGCGGGTGTTGGTTTTCTTCGAAAAGGTGTTTTCAGGGGAGATCGGTTCTCGCTAGAGTCGGAGCAACGTGGTCATGTCGGTTGCCATTCGCACTACGAATTCATCGCCATGCAAGCATGGCGATGAATTACGGATTTCGCTGATTTTTCAGGTATACCACAAAGGCAATGCTGGCGATGACCAGCAGAAAAATCACGAAAGCAGTCAATAGTTCTGACAGGGTCAGGTTGGCCAGCATCCGGGCTCTCCAGGCAGACAGATCAATTCAGAATAGCAGAACCGTGGAAGGTAAGCGCCTGCCACGGTTGCCATTGTGCATTAGATTTCCTGCAACAGGTCACAGGTCTTCTCCCATCCCAGACAGCCGTCGGTAATCGAGACCCCGTACGCTAGCGGTTTGTCCTGCCCCTGGCGCCCATCTTCAAGATGACTTTCCAGCATCACGCCGACGATGTGCTGCCGGGACGGGTCACGCTGCTGTTGACGCTGGGCCAGCAAGTCACGAAGTACATGGGGCTGGCGTAGCGGGTCTTTACCGCTGTTGGCGTGGCTGCAGTCCACGATCAGGCGAGGGTTTTGGCCCTTTGCCTGCAGGGCTGTAACCGCCTGGCGAACACTGTTGGCGTCGTAGTTCGGGCCATCGTGCCCGCCTCGTAATACCAGATGGGTATCCGCATTGCCTGCGGTCTGTATCAGCGCGTTACGGCCATCGTCATCCATACCCAGATGCGTGTGCGGATGACTGGCGGAGCCCATGGCGTCGCAGGCAATGTCGATGCTGCCATCGGTACCGTTCTTGAAGCCCACCGGCATCGCAAGGCCGCTGACCATCTCACGGTGAATCTGCGATTCGGTGGTGCGCGCTCCGATCGCCGCCCAGCTGAGCAGGTCACCCAGGTAATCCGCCGCCATGGGGTGGAGCAGTTCCGTGGCCAGAGGCAGGCCAAGCTTGGCCAGGTCTCGCAGCAGGTGGCGGGCGACGGTCAGGCCGGTGCCGATGTCGTTGCTGCCGTCCAGATGGGGATCGTAGAGCATGCCTTTCCAGCCTACGGTAGTACGGGGTTTTTCCACGTAGGCGCGCATCACGATGAATGCCTTGTCTCGCAATTGCTCAGCCAGTGCGGCCAGCCGGTGACCGTATTCCAGTGCGGATTTCGGATCATGGAGCGAGCACGGGCCGGTGATGATCAACAGGCGATTGTCCTCACCGTTGAGAATATTGCGAACAGTCTGTCGATGGCGATCGATCTGTTCGGCCAGGGCGCGATCCACGGGCAGGCGCTCTCGCAGCAGGGCGGGAGTGGGCAGTGGCAGGCTACGGCGGCTGGCAGTCGTCAGATTCCGGGCTGTGGTGTCGTGAAGCTGTTGCATGGTCGTTCCTTGTATCGGGTGCGCCTGCGGGGCGCTGAAATTCATCGTCGTAATCGCAAAACCGGCGGCTGCCAGTGGCTAAATAGTGTGCTGGACGCTGTCAGGCAATATCGGTACATGGTGTTGCTCCTTGATGATGTTGGCGTTGTTGGCGCCAATAAAAAACCCCGGGCGGGATACCGACCGGGGTTTTTGAGGTTTCGGCAGGCGTCCCTTGCGGGCGCGCCTGGATACGGGATCAGGCGCGCAAGCGGCTAAACCAATACCCAAAATAGAAGGTGCCAGACACAACACGACCCACTACCGCGCGAGCGGTCAGGTGTGAGTTGTGGGAGGTTGGCGCTTTCATCATTTAATCTCTGTCTGTTGCGTTCGATGTGAACGTGCAGTGTCTCAATGATTCAAGACTAGCCCGCAGCTACCGTCGCTGCAAGCGGAAAAGGTCTAGGGAGCTATTCAGAGGCTCCCTGGCAGTTATAGCGAAATGCTATGCCGCTGCAGGCTCGCTTCCGCGCGGCCCTTTGGCTAGTCTTTGTTTTCCTGCTGCGAGCCACCATGTCCATGCCTCATCTCACGAAAAAGACCGCGCTGCGCTGGTTCTCTATTCCGGCTTTGGGGCTCTTGCTACTGGCCGCCTTGCTGCACTACTGGCCACTTCCTGAACGGCTGACCAGTATGCCTTACGCTACCTTGATGCTGGACCGGGAGGGTCGATTGCTCAATGCCCGCATCGCCAGTGATCAGCAATGGCGATTCGTGCCGGTGGCGAAGCTTCCGCCAAAATACCAGCAGGCGCTGTTGAGCTTTGAGGATCAACGGTTTTTCGCCCACCCGGGAATTGACCCGCTGGCGATTGGCCGTGCCCTGTGGCTCAACCTTGAGGCGGGCAGGGTGGTGAGCGGGGGCTCGACCCTGACCATGCAGCTGGCGCGGTTGCTAAGAGAAGACCCGCCCCGCACGCTGCCCGAGAAAGCCCGTGAAGCCTGGCTGGCACTCCAGCTGGAGTGGCACCTGAGCAAGGAGGACGTGCTGGTGCAGTATGCCAGCCGGGCGCCGTTTGGTGGCAACATCGTTGGGTTGCGGGCAGCCTCCTGGCGTTACTTTGGCCGTGAGCCTGCGGCGCTGAGTTGGGCAGAAGCCGCCTTGTTGGCGGTGTTGCCCAATGCGCCTTCCTGGATTCACCCGGGCCGTAATCGTGACCGACTGCGGGCCAAACGGGACCGGTTACTGCAGGCGCTCCATGACAGTGGCGCCATGGCGTTGCGTGACTTGCAACTGGCGCTGCTGGAGCCGCTACCGGCGGCCCCGGCGCCCTTGCCACGGCTGGCCAGCCATTTGATGCAAACCCTCGAGCAGCAACAGCACAGTAAACTGTTGCGGACCACCCTGGATGCGGACCTGCAGCGGCGGGTTCAGTCCCTTGCTGCTCAGCATGGGCAGCGCCTGTCGCGGGAGGGGGTGCACAATGTGGCGGTGGTGGTCATTGATCACCGTGAAGGAGAGACCCGGGCCTATGTGGGCAACACCACCGAGGGGGATCCGCAGGAATACGGTGCCGCTGTAGACATTGCCAGCGCTGCGCGTTCGACCGGCAGCGTACTCAAGCCCTTGTTGTATGGGTTGATGCTGGATGGGGGGCTGCTCCTGCCCGATACCCTGGTCGCAGACCTGCCTACCAATTACGCCGGCTTCAGCCCGGAGAATTACGATCATGCCTACCGCGGTGCAGTGCCGGCACACCAGGCGTTGAGTCAATCGTTGAACATTCCGGCGGTGCGCATGTTGCGGGAATACGGCATTGGCCGTTTCCACAGTGAGTTGCAGCGTATGGGAATGAGCACCCTGTTTCGCCGTGCCGAGGATTACGGGCTGACCCTGATTCTCGGGGGGGCAGAAGGGCGGCTGGATGAATTGACCGGTATTTATGCCCGCCTTATGCGTGCCGCCACCGGCCTTACCCCCGGCACGATTCGTACCCTGCAACAGGACGAGGAAGACAACTCGCCGTTGATGCTGTCCCCCGGGGCGGCATGGTTGACCCAGCAGGCACTGCGAGAGGTGGCTCGTCCGGGCACCGCGCGGCAGTGGCGCCAGTTCAGTTCCAGCCAACCGATCGCCTGGAAAACCGGTACCAGCTACGGGTTGCGGGATGCCTGGGCAATCGGCAGTAATGGCCGCTATACCGTCGGTGTCTGGGCTGGCAATGGCAATGGAGAGCCCGCCCCGTCATTGGGCGGTGCCGCCACGGCGGCTCCTGTGATGCTGGATGTGTTCAGCCTGCTGGGCCCATCGCCCTGGCCTGCAGCTCCCCTGGATGAACTCAATACGGTGCAGGTGTGTGTCGACGACGGCTATCTGGCCGGCGGGCAATGCCAGACCCGCACCGGTTATGCGCCACGGTTGAGTCATTTCCAGTCCGTTACGCCGCATCATTTACGGATTCATCTGGATGCCAACGGGCAGCGAGTGCATGGCAACTGTGAAGCGGTGGCGAACATGCAACACCGGGACTGGTTTGTGTTGCCGCCGGCTCAGGCCTGGTTTTATCAGCGGCAGCACCCTGATTATCGGCCGTTACCGGCATGGCGCGAGGATTGTGTAGCCGGTGCCCTGGCCCTGCAGAGCGAGCCGCCCATGGCCATCGTGTACCCGCATGTGGGGAGTGAGATCTACATTCCCACCGAGCTGGACGGGCGGGCCGGGCGGGCGATTTTCCGTGCCGTGCATCAGCGCAAGGGGGCGAGACTCTACTGGCATCTCGACGCGGAGTTTCTTGGCGAGACACGGCATTTTCATGAGCGGACGATCCTTGCCGAGCCCGGCTGGCATACGCTGACGCTGGTGGATGATCAGGGGTTCCGCCTGCGTCAGCGTATCCGGATTCTGGGGCGTTAGCTGACCTTGCCAGTGGTGCGTACCCGACGGCTCACTTTGGGCTCGTCGCTGGCCTTGGCCTTCTGGATGGCTTTCAGCCGTTTATCGATTACGTTTTTGCCGGCGATGATCAGGCCCAGGCCGAGGAAGGCGCCGGGGGGCAGAATCGCAAGCAGGAAGCCGCCGTAGTTGTCGATCACATTCAGCTGCCAGTGGGCAGCCATGGGGCCGAACAACAGCTGCATGTTGGTAAACAGCGTGCCCTGGCCGACCAGTTCGCGCATGCCACCGAGAATCAGCAGGATCACCAGAAAGCCAAGGCCCATCATGAAACCGTCCACGGCTGACGGCAGGATGCCATTCTTGCTGGCAAAGGCGTCGGCGCGGCCGAGCACAGTACAGTTGGTCACGATCAGTGGAATGAAGATGCCGAGGATTTCATAGAGCTCGAAGGTGTAGGCCTGCATCAGCATTTCGATCACGGTGGTCATAGCCGCGATGATCATCACAAAAGCCGGCAGGCGAACTGCATCGGTGACGTAATGGCGAATCAGGGACACGCACACGTTCGAGCCTACCAGTACCACCAGGGTGGCAAGGCCAAGCCCCAATGCGTTGACCACGGATCCGGTGACGGCGAGCAAGGGGCAGAGTCCAAGAATCTGCACGGTGGCCGGGTTGTTGTTCCACAGCCCGTCCATGCTGATTTTCTTGTAGTTCACATCACTCATCACACACCTCCGCGGCGACGGCTTCGGCATCCGCAGCAAAGAGTTGCTCGCGGTTGGCATCAAAATACTGCAAGGCACGGTATACCGCACCCACGACGGCCCGGGGAGTAATGGTGGCGCCGGTAAAGCTGTCGAATTCGCCGCCATCTTTCTTCACTGCCCAGCCGCTGGCCTGCGGGTTTTCCAGTGAGCGGCCGTTGAAACCATAGATCCAGTCGGATTTTTTGGTTTCGATATTGTCGCCCAGCCCGGGGGTTTCGTTGTGCGGGGGAACCACGCGAACGCCCTGAACCGTCCCGCTGTTATTGATGCCAATGATCACGGCAATATTGCCGCCGTAGCCATCCGGGGCTGTGGCTTCCAGTACGGCGCCGTTGGGCTGGCCATTGAGGCGGGCGCGATAGATATGATGTTCGCTGCGCCCCAGCAGCGGATCACGGCGGGTAACGCGGTCGGCAAGCAGGTCATTGTCGTGCTGGTCGTGGGGCATCACTTCGTTCAGCGAGGTCATCAGCGCCTGCTGACGATTGCACTGCACCTGGTCAATGGTCAGGGCATTGGTGATGGCCAGGGCCGCAGCAGTGCCGATAGCGAACAGGCTCAGGATGACGGCGTTTTTGGTGATGGCATACCGCATCATGAGCCGGTCCCTCTGTTGGGCTTGTTATGGCCGTAGGTACGCGGCTGGGTGTAGTAATCGATAAAGGGGGCGCTGAGGTTGAGTAACAGTACCGAGAAAGCGACCGCGTCCGGATAGCCTCCAAAGCTGCGGATAACCCAGATCAGCACACCGATCAGCAGGGCATACACCAGGCGACCGTTACGGCTGGTGGCGGCACTGACCGGGTCGGTGGCGATGAAGAACGCACCGAGCATGGCGCCGCCAGACAGCATATGGAACAGCGGGTCGGCAAAACGGACCGGATCGATGAGCCATGCCACCAGTGCCGGCGCTGCAAGGCCCGCCAGAAAACCGGCGGGGATATGCCAGGTGATGATCTTGCGGCTGATCAGATACAGCCCGCCCAGCAGGAACGCCAGGTTGACCCATTCCCAGCCTTGCCCGGCCAGTTCGCCGTGCAGGATCGGGTGGCTGGCCAGGGCCGCTTCGTCGCCTGCCCAGGTGCGGAAGGTGTCCAGCGGTGTCGCCCCACTCAAACCATCAACCGGCAACTGACCGGCAAACAGTTGCAGGCTTTGCTGCAGGCTGGGGGCGTCACCGGGGCTGATCCACTGGGTCATGGCCACCGGAAAGGAAATCAGCAAGAGCACATAGCCGACCATGGCCGGGTTGAACGGATTCATGCCCAGGCCGCCATAGAGTTGCTTGGCGACGATAATGGCAAAACTCACGCCCACCAGTGTCAGCCACCAGGGGGCGGTGGGGGGCAGAGCCAGACCCAACAGCACCGCGGTGACCACGGCGCTGTAGTCTTTCAGATAGAACCCGATGCTGCGGCCACGGGCTTTCAGGAACAGGGCTTCGCTGACCAGGGCCACGACCACCGCCCACAGCACATTGATCACCGTGCCCCAACCAAACTGCCATGTCAGTACTGCCAGGCCGGGCAGGGTGGCGTAGATCACCTGGCGCATGAAGGCGCCGGTGTTGTTCTTCACGGAGGCATGGGGCGAGGAGGACGTAATCAGGCTCATGTCGATTCAGGCCTTGCCGTTCAGGTAGGGGGCGACGCGACCGGGCATGGCTGGCGTCGCGCTTGCAGGTTGTAAGGTCGTCAGGGCGGCTTTCATCATTCCACCAGCCCCTGTTCTTCCACGGCTTGTTTCAGTGCCTTTCGGGCAATCTGGGCTTCGGCTTCCAGGGCTTTCAGTTCAGAGTTGAGCGCTTCCAGTGACTCTTCGCTGCTGCTGTCACGCAGGCGCTGCAGTTCGATCGCCTTGTCGGCCAGGGCGCTTTCGGCCCGTGCGGCTTCCAGTTTCAGCGTTTTCAGATCCTTGCCGGTGTGGGCACGAATGTCTGCCTTGGCTTCTTCTACCAGGGCATCCAGCGCATCACGGGCGATGTCGGCCTTGTTCTTGAGTTTGTCCACCCGGCGCTGCATGTCGTTGAGTTCGTCGGCGGTGACGTCCTCCTTGCGCTCGGCCCGTTCAAGGGCGGCGTGGGCTTCCTTGTACTGCTTGTGGGCCATGTTATAGGCGGTTTTGAGGCCTTTGAGACGCTTTTGCCGCTTGGCGGCTTCTTCCGGATCCACGGCGGCCAGCGATTGCGGGGCAGTGGCTTCAGGGATACGCGGTTGGTCGGTGGTGGCCGGTGCCGCCTTGGGGGTGGCAGGTGCGCTTGCCTTGGCCTCGCGCAATTCTGCCTTCCAGTGATCTGCATCGGCTTTCAGCTTGTCGGCTTCGGCACGCAGGGCCGCCGCGTTCTCCGCGCGATTTTCTTCCGCTTCTTTGGCGGCTTTGACCGCGGCCTTGTAGGCAGCAGAGGCTTCACCCACTTTGGCCTTCAGCTCGACGAGCGGATCGGCCGGCGGCGGGGTGGCGGGCGCCGGGGTCGCCGCTGGCGCATTGGCCTTGGCCTCACGCAACTCGGCTTTCAGTGTGTCGGCTTCGGCCTTGAGGGTGTCGGCACTGGCCCGTAGCTCGGCGGCATTGTCATCGCCGTTGGCCTCGGCCTCTTTGGCCGCTTTGACCGCAGCCTTGTAAGCAGACGATGCTTCGCCCACCTTTTGTTTCAGTTCAGCGACGGGGTCGACTTGTGGCGCCGCTGCAGGGGCGGCTGGGGCATTGGCCTTGGCCTCGCGCAACTCGGCTTTCAGTTTGTCGGCTTCGGCCTTGAGGGTGTCGGCACTGGCCCGTAGCTCGGCGGCATTGTCATCGCCGTTGGCTTCCGCCTCTTTGGCGGCTTTGACCGCGTTCTTGTAGGCAGACGAGGCGTCACCCACCTGTTTCTTGAGTGTGGCCACCCGATCCTCTGCCGGTGCGGCGGCAGGGGCGGCGTTTTTGGCGTCACGCACGGCGGCCTTGGCCTTGTCGGCCACGGCTTTCAGGCGCTCGGCTTCGGCCTTCAATTCCGCACTGTTCTCTGCCTCGTTGGCTTCTGCTTCCTTGGCCGCCTTGACTGCCGCTTTGTAGGCCTTGGATGCTTCCAGAGAGGCCTGTTTGAGGGCGGCGGTGTCCACGGCCGGGGCGGCAGCAGTGTCGGTTTTCTTCTTGCGGTTGGCTTCCAGGCGGGCCTGGCGACGGGCTTCCTTCTCGGCCTTCTCGGCGTCGATACGGGCTTGGCGCGCCTCGAAACGTTCCCGGGCCTTGTCCGCTTTCAATTGGTCGGCGGCCTGCTGGCGCACGGCACCCTTGGCGTAGCGGTAGTACTGCACCAGCGGAATGTGGCTGGGGCAGACGTAGGCACAGGCGCCACATTCGATGCAATCCATCAGGTTGTGGTGCTGGGCCTTTTCCAGATCGTCATTCTTGGCATGCCAGTAGAGCTGCTGGGGTAGCAGGTTGGCCGGGCAGACTTCGGCACAGGAACCGCAACGGATACAGGGCTGTTCCTCTGGGGGTTCAGGCAGCTCTTCCGGGGTGGCGGCAATGATGCAGTTGGTGGTTTTGACGACCGGCACGGCCGGGTTATGCAGGGTGAACCCCATCATCGGGCCGCCCATGACCAGCCGTTCGAGTGCATCCGGATTGACGCCGCCATGGCTTAGCAGGTCGCGTACGGGCGTGCCCAGCAGCACCTCGTAGTTACCCGGTCGTGCGACGCCATCGCCGGTCAGGGTGGTGACCCGGCTGATCAGGGGCTGGCCGTCTACCACGGCCCGCTTGATGGCGTGGGCGGTGCCGACGTTCTGGCACACCACTCCCACATGGGCGGGCAGCTGGCCGCTCTGGACTTCCTTGCCGGTCAGCAACTGGATGATCTGCTTCTCGCCACCGGACGGGTATTTGGTCGGCACCACACGGACTTCGATATCGCAGCCCTTGCAGGCCCGCTTGATTGCGGAAATGGCCTCGGGCTTGTTGTCCTCGATCCCAATCAGGGTGCGGCGTGGGTTGAGCAGGTACTGGAGGATGTGGATGCCGGTGATGATCTCGTCGGCATGTTCACGCATCAGTCGGTCATCGGCGGTGATGTACGGCTCGCACTCCACCGCATTGATGATCAGCTCTTCTACTCGCTGATGGTCGCCGAGGTTCACCTTGATGCTGGTGGGGAAACCCGCGCCCCCCATTCCGGCAATACCGGCATGGCGGATGGTGTCGACCAGCTCGCCGGGGCTCAGCTCGGTGTAATCAGTCACGCCACTGTGGGTGACCCATTCATCCTTGCCATCGGTGTCGAGCACCAGGCAGATGGCATCCATGCCAGATGGATGCTGGATCGGGCGGGGGCCAATGGCACTGATGGTGCCGGAAGTCGGCGCATGAATCGCGGCACTAACGGCGCCGCCGGGTTCGGCAATCATTTGCCCCTTGAGGACCCGGTCGCCGGGGGCTACCAATGGCTTGGCCGGTGCCCCGATATGCATGTTCAGTGGCAGCACCAGCTGGGCCGGCAGAGGGCCGGGCGCAATGGGGGTGCTGTTGGACAGGTGCTTCATTTCCGGTGGGTGAATGCCGCCGTGGAAATCAAACACCTTCGGGCTGCGCGAACGGAACAGGGTACGAATCACAGGTTGACCACCTCAATACGGCTGTCCGGGCGCTGACCAATGCCGGCAGGGCGGTGCCAGCCCCAGGTCTGCAGGGTAGGTTTGACCTCTACCATATCAATGCAGTCCACCGGGCAGGGCTCCACGCACAGGTCGCAGCCGGTGCATTCGTCCACCATCACGGTGTGCATCAGCTTGGCAGCGCCGACAATGGCGTCCACCGGGCAGGCCTGGATGCACTTGGTGCAGCCGATACATTCATCCTCGCGGATGTAGGCGACTTTGGGGATGTTGGCGTCTTCGGCGCCTTCATCGTCCAGGGTCAGCTCATCACGGCCAAGCAGGTCAGTGAGGGCATCCACGGTATCCTGACCGCCGGGAGGGCAGCGATTGTGTTCTTCCCCTTCGGCAATGGCCTCGGCATAGGGGCGACAGCCGGGGTGGCCGCACTGGCCGCATTGGGTCTGTGGCAGCAGGTCGTCGATCTGGTCGACAATGGGATCGCCCTCCACCTTGAATTTTTCCGAGGCGAAACCGAGCACCGCTCCGAACACCGCTGCCAGTCCCAGCAGGGCGGCAATCGCAATCAGTACGGCACTCATAGCTTGATCAACCCGGAAAAGCCCATGAAGGCCAGCGACATCAGGCCGGCGGTGATCAGGCCGATGCTGGGACCGCGGAACGCTTCCGGTACATCCGCAACGGCGATGCGCTCACGCATGGCGGCAAACAGGATCAGCACGAGGGAGAATCCCAGCGCGGCGCCAAAGCCGTAGGTCAGTGATGACATGAAAGTGGCATCTTCCTGGCGTACATTCAGCAGGGCGACACCCAGCACGGCGCAGTTGGAGGTAATCAACGGCAGGAACACCCCCAGTACCCGATAGAGCAGGGGGCTGGCTTTCTTGACGAACATTTCAGTGAACTGCACTGCCACGGCGATCACCAGAATAAAGCTGATGGTGCGCAGGTACTCCAGCTCGAACGGCACCAGAATGTAGGCCCAGGTCAGGTAGGCGAGTACGGAGGAGAGGGTGAGCACAAAGGTGGTGGCCAGTGACATGCCCATGGCGGTCTCGATCTTGTTGGAGACACCCATGAACGGACACAGCCCCAGAAACTGCACCAGAACAAAGTTGTTAACCAGCACTGCGCTGATCAGTATCAGGACGTACTCTGCCATGAATTCCCGGCTCGCGAAATAAACACAGTGTTTATGGGGTTTAAGGGGCGCATAGTATGCGTGAGCGCCCTGGCTGGCTCAAGAATGATAATAGCTTAATGGTTTGCTGCGCCCCCCGCATTGACTGCAGACACGGCTTGCCTGTGCATTTTGCCACCAATCACACCCCCAAAGGTTGCGTTGGCAGGGGCAATCCAGTATCCAGAGAGACCACGATAAACGCCGTAGCTACCGCAAGGAGATCCCCCCTGTGACCGACCTGCCCCGTGACTTTGATCGAGACGGCCTGCTGGAATACTCCGTCGTCTTTACGGATCGTTCCCTGAATCACATGTCCCAGCGTTTTCAGCAGGTGATGCGTGATATCTCCAGTAATCTGAAGCAGGTCTACAACGCCCATTGTGTTGCAGTGGTGCCCGGTGGTGGCAGTTTTGGTATGGAAGCGGTGGCACGCCAGTTTGCCACCGACCAGCATTGCCTGGTGATCCGGAACGGGTTTTTCAGTTTCCGTTGGAGCCAGATTTTTGACATGGGCGGAATTCCGTCAAAAGAAACGGTGCTGAAAGCCGCTCCGGTCAGTGACCAGCCCAGGGCGCCGTTTGCGCCCGCCCCGATTGAAACGGTGGTGGCCACCATCAAGGCTGAAAAGCCCGGGCTGGTGTTTGCGCCCCATGTGGAAACGGCCTCCGGGATCATTCTTCCCGATGATTACCTGAAACAGGTTGCCGAGGCGGTGCACAGCGTGGGTGGGCTGTTCGTGCTGGACTGTATTGCATCCGGGGCGATCTGGGTGGATATGAAGGCCATCGGGGTGGATGTGCTGATCAGTGCGCCGCAGAAAGGCTGGAGTGCCTCACCCTGCAGCGCTCTGGTGATGATGAGCGAGGCGGCAGAACAGCGATTACAGGTCACCACATCCACCAGTTTTGCGGCTGACCTGAAAAAGTGGCGAGACATCATGATCGCCTATGAAAAGGGTGGGCATGCCTACCACGCCACCATGCCGACGGATGCCTTGCGCGGGTTCCGCGATGCCATGCTGGAAACCCTGGGTGAGGGCCTCACGGCAGTGAAGGAGCGCCAGTGGAAACTGGGCATGGCCGTGCGCGAGCTGCTGGCAGAGCAGGGCTATGAAAGTGTGGCGGCGCCAGGTTTCGAAGCGCCGGGTGTGGTGGTGTCTTACACCGACAACGATGCCATCAAGAGTGGTGCGGCCTTTGTGCAGCTGGGTTTGCAAACCGCGGGCGGCGTGCCGCTGATGTGTGATGAACCTGCGGATTTCAAGACCTTTCGGGTCGGGCTGTTTGGTCTCGACAAGTTGGGGGACACTGATGCCGCTGTTGCTCGGTTGAAACAGGCCCTGGCTCAGATCAAATGATCCTGCACAGCCTTGGAGCTGTGCTGCCCGGTTTTCTCTGCGCTGCCATACGGTTCATCCGATGGATATCAGGTCCTGCCATCGCGTGGTGTAGGCGGGAGAAAGCCGCTGTCTTTTCATTCCCCACTCAGGCTGATGTGCTTCCATACCCTGGGCCGCCAGCCATACCTTGCCGATCCCTTGCTGATTGATGTTGTCGAGTGTGGCCATGAGGGTGTCGGTTCGCTCGCGGGCAGGAGAGTCGAGCAAGCTCTCCTGCTGGCAACCGGGGGCGGCAATATCGTGTATCAGGATGCCGGCCTTGGCATAGCGGTAGCCGTCTTGCCAGATGCAGTCCAGCAACCTGCGAGCCATGGCCAGCAGGTCCCGGGCATCGGCGGTGAGTGTCGGGAAGTGGCCTGTTGCCTGATTGCTGTAGCGGGCTTCACCGGGGGTAAAGGGGCTGGTCTGGATAAAGAGGCTGAGCTGGGAGGCCAGGCTGTTCTGGCCGCGCAGTTTTTCACCGGCACGCCAGGCGTGGGTGGTGATGGCGTGCTGCATGACGGTCTTGTCGGTCACCCGCTCCCCGAATGAGCGCGAACAGATGATCTGTTGACGTGGCGCCGGGATGCTCTCCAGTGACAGACAGGCATTACCGTTGAGCTCCCGCACGGTACGCGCCAGTACAACACTGAACTGTTTCTGTATCCGTTCAGGTGGGCACCGGGCCAGATCCAGGGCAGTGCGAATCCCTTGTTCCGCAAGACGTTTTCCGAGTCGCCGGCCAACTCCCCAGATGTCGGTTACTGGCACCAACTGCATCAGTTTCTGTTGCCGGGCCCGTTCGTTAAGCACGACCACGCCGCCTGTGGCGGGCCATCGTTTGGCAGCATGGTTGGCCAGTTTGGCCAGGGTCTTGGTGGGGGCAATTCCGACGCAGACGCTCAATCCCTGATGGCGACCAATGGTGTGACGAATCCGTTCGCCGAGCGGTTGCAGTTGTGGCAGGGGGATACCGCTCAGTTCCAGGAAGGCCTCATCAATGGAATACACCTCCACCGCGGGGGCCAGTTGTTCGAGGGTGGCCATGACCCGTGCAGACATGTCTGCGTACAAGGCATAGTTGGATGAAAACACGATGATGCCGTGTTGTTGCACGGCATGGCGAATTTTGAATGCCGGAATGCCCATACGAATGCCGAGGCGTTTGGCTTCTGCGGAGCGAGCGATGACACAGCCATCGTTGTTGGACAGAACCACCACCGGTTTGCCGCGCAGATCCGGGCGGAACAGGGTTTCGCAGGAGGCGTAGAAGTTATTGCAGTCTACCAGGGCGTACATATCACTTGCGCCGGGTCTGGTGGATGACAAATGTGACCACGCCAAAGAGATCGAGTTGGCTGTTGTCATCCAGAATCAGGGAAGGGTAGGCCGGGTTGTGGGCTTTCAGGCAGGGGGAGGGGTGCAGGCACAGCTCCTTGACGGTGAATTCGCCATCCAGGGCTGCGACAACAATATCCCCGTGGCGGGCCTCCAGCGCTCGATCGATGACCAGTATGTCACCGGAGGAAATACTCGCCCCGAGCATGGAGTCGCCACTGGCCCGGGCAAAGAAAGTGGCATTGGGGTGCTCGATGCACAAGGTGTTCAGATCCAGCCGCTGTTCAATATGGTCCTGGGCAGGAGAGGGAAAGCCTGCCGGGATGCGAGAGGCATACAGGGGGCGCTCGAGGGGTGGCATCTCGTGGGCGGGGCAAAGCAGAGTGACAGGCATGGCGGGGCTCCGGATATACTGTTCTTATGGTCAGTATATCCGAAAAAGCCCCGAGCCGAGCAAGGGGGCAGTGATGGGCGAGGATGAGGCCTGCGGTCTGTTTAGACCGGGACGGTGAGATAGCGGCGACCCAGCTCGAACAGGGCACGAATCTCCAGCATTGTGTCGTGGCTGCGTAGGGCGTCACTGGCCATACGGATTAACGGGTAGCGGTGAGCCCACGCGCAACTTTCCACATAATGGCTGCGGGCGCGCTCCGGGGCGAGGGTGTTGATGGCCAGAAAGCGTTCTTGTTCATCGTTGTACAGAACGTAGCCGCGGAACACCGCATGCTGGGGTAGCCCTACTTCATCGAGGAAATCAGGAAGCCAGTTCTCGGTCGTATCTGTATTCATGTTGCCCTCAAGCATATCAAGGCCATCTGCGGATATGACTCTACGATAGGGGAGAAGTTGCACAGGGTCGGTCGGTTTTGGTTGCTGAATTGTCAGCGCTTTGTGACGGGGTTCAGGTTCTTGGTAAACAGGAAGAATCAGGAGCGAGGAGAGAGCTGCTGCAGGCACTGAATCAGGGTATTGCGGCGCAGGGGTTTGTTGAGCACCTGGTCAATGCCTGCGTCTCGAATCAGGCTGGCATCGTTATCCAGCGTATGTGCGGTCAGCGCGATCACCGGGCAAGGGGAGAGTCCCGTTTGCTGTTCAAACTGGCGAATGGCACGGGTGGCACCAAGACCATCCAGGCCCGGCATTTCAACGTCCATGAGAATGACATCAAATTGCCCTTGCTGTTGCTGATAAGCCTCCAGCGCGGTGTGTCCATCGTCGCAGATAGTGGCCTCAGGAAGAGACAGCGAGTTTAGCAAGGCCTGCAGGACGGAGCGATTGACCGGGTTGTCCTCTGCTACGAGGATGCGAAGTGATGGTAAATCCGATGAAGGCGGGGGTTCCGTGGAGCCCGGCTTGGTATGGGGGGGGTGGGCCAACAGTTTGAACAGGGCCGTGCGAGTGACCGGTTCTCGCAGATAGCGACAGGAGGGGGAGTCCATGTCTTCGTGGCCAATCAAAATGGTCCTGTGCTGCCATTCCGGGGCAAGGGTCAGGTCAGCTGTTTTCGGGCTGAGCAGGTCGGCGTCTATCAACGCAATCGCGGAAGACGAAGCACTATCGAGCATGGACAGTGCCGTTCCGCGCAAGGGGCGCCCATTGGCCAGATTGAGCATGCGTGTCAGTGGTTGCAGCAAAGCGTCCTGCTCACTGATCACCAGTAGGGGTTGCCCGTCGAGATCTGGCAAGGCGGGCTGGTTGGGGGTGGCCGCAAGCGGCAGGAACAGGGTGAAGGTACTGCCATGACCGGGTGTGCTATGGACAGACAGCGAGCCCTGCATGATGGTGCTCAGTGATCGGCATACACTCAGGCCCAGCCCTGTGCCGCCGAAGCGGCGTGCGGTGCTTTGGTCTGCCTGGGCAAACGCCTCGAAAATGCTCTCCTGCTGTCGCGGGGTGATGCCAATGCCCGTATCTTCGATTTCAATACGGACCCCGTTGGGGTGGTCCAGTGCGCGGACAATAATGTGTCCGCGCTCAGTGAACTTGATGGCGTTGCTGATCAGGTTCATGAGAATCTGGCGCAAACGCACTTCATCTCCGCGGATGATCTGGTGTTCCTTGAGAAGCAGCTCACAGGCCAGCAACAAGTGCTTCTTTTCGGCGAGTCCGGCGTAGGCGCACAGGGTGTCTTCGATAAGCGTCACCAGATTGAGAGCGCGGTTTTCGAGCTTCAGCTCACCTGCTTCGATCTTTGAGAAATCGAGTATGTCATTGATGATGGCCAGCAGGTTCTCGCTGGATTGCTGCATCAGCTTCAAATAGTGCGCCTGGCGGGGGGTGAGTCGCGAACTCTGTAACAGGTCAAGCAGCCCGATGATGCCGTTGAGAGGCGTGCGGATTTCGTGACTCATGGTGGCCATGAATGTGTTTTTGGCATCGTTGGCGCTTTCAGCCCGAATACGTCGCTCTTCATTATCCAGTCGCAATTCACGTTCTTTCAGAAGCGCCTGGTCTGCGTTCTGCCGAGCCTGAATATCTTCCAGTAATCGCAAGCGCATGGTATCGAGGGCCGCGGCAATGTTATCCAGCTCATCGTTGACCGGCCCGTTCTGGCGCGGGATGGGATGATGCAGGGAAGACAGGGTCAGTTGCCGGGTGGCATCCGCCAGCTTGCCCAGTCGAAGGGTTAACAACTGGCGTAACAGAATGATAATGAGCAAGGCGCTGATGAGGGCTTGTGTGGCCAGAAACGTTACCAGGAAAATGGTTTGCTGGCCGAGTTGTTGATAAAGGCTGTGCTGGGAAATGCCCAACTCCAGTGTACCGAGGGCTTCGACTTCGCCGCTACGGCGCTGATACGTCAACGGAAAGCGATGGCGCTCCTGAGGTGGATGTGAGGTACTGTCACTGGCGCTGAGCATTTTGCTGTTGCCGTTCCAGTCCTGCCAACGGATCACGGCATATTCCACATCAGGCAGGCTGACCAGAGCGTTAAGCTGCACTTTCAGCTGTTCTTCATCAAAATTCCACAGCGACCGAGACAGGCCTGGCAATGTGGTCAGCTCGATTTGGGCGAGATTCTGTGCGAGCCGTTGGGTGCCCTGGTGATATTCACGAATCACAAAAAGCGCAATGCTAATCAGCGTGACCAGTAAACTTACCAGCAGAACAGCGCCCGCCAGCCGCAGGGCCAGTGGGTTTTGTCTGGAAAAAGGTATCAGCAAACCGCGCAAGCACTCTCTCCCTGAAGCGGTTCCGACGCTGCGCGGTGTCAGGCCGGTTACACGGCAGTCATCGGTACTTGATCCAGCATACGCTCTTCAATGCGATCGAGGCGAGCACGACAATCGCGGAAGGTACGGCTGATGGCGGTCGTGTTGGCAACCATATCTACTTTCGGCCAGGTGGCTTTTTCACCTCGGCGAATGAACGTTCGCACGTCTTCCAGGGTTGCGTTGCTCAGCACCTTCAAGGCGTTGAGAGGCTGGCGAGGCGGAATCATGTTGATGTCGCCCATGTATTTCTGACCGACCATGCTTCTGGCCTTGTCGATAATCAGGCCCAGGTCGTTGGAGGCGACCCGCTTCTGCACCACATCCAGTCCATAGCGAACATTCATGGATACGTTTTTGAGTGCCCAGTCGCCGACCATGCGCAGGGTGCTCTCTGCGTGCTCGTTACGTGACAGGAAGGGCACAACGTGAGGATTCGTCTGGCTGACAATGGAGTGGTTCACTCCATACAGGCGTGCCAGTCGCTGGATGGGCAGATCGTCAACGATGGAGCCATCAACAAACTTCCGGCCCGGAATATAGGGAACACGCTCACCGTCGATATTCTTGGCCCACAGGGAAACGGGTGGGTAGATACCGGGGATGGCGCAGGACGCCAGCGACGCCTTGCGAATCAACACATTGGGCGAGGTACGCCAGTTGAGCAAGCGAGCGTGCTGGTTGCGGTCGTAGGGGCTGACAGTGATATTGATCTCGCGGCCGGTGTGGCGGTAGGCCTCCTCGAAGGTCATATCAAAGATGTTTTCTTCAAGGCAGCCTTCCAGATGGTCGCCGTCCAGCACCGGAGTGCCGCGCAGCAGCCCTTTCCAGCCGATGACCTTAAACGCTTCCATATAGATATTTTCCGGCTCGAGTTTGGTTTTCAGTTCGTCATCATTGTGGGTGCCGACCACGGACGCAATGATACTGCCGGCACTGGAGCCAGAAATGACCGAGGGCAGCAAACCTTGCTCCCATAGACAGCGCGCGACCCCGATGTGGAACAGCCCGAGGGCCGCGCCGCCGGACAGCATCAGGCAGCTCTGGCCAAAGGCTTGGCCGGTGGTCTCGAAGAAATCCAGTTTTTCCTTGAGCCCGAATTCCTTGAAGTTGCTGTCGCAAAGGTAATTAAGAGCGGTGGTGACTTCGGTGAGATAGTTGTCGATCAGGCGTTTGGTGCCAACCCGGCTGTGCTGATACAGCTTGGGATTGGAGATGTTCCCCAGGTTGCCATGCAGGCCTTCATGGAGATGGAAGACCAGCTTGTTGACGTCGTTACGCTCCCGGGCCTGGCGGATTTGCCACAACCGGTTACGGATCAGTTCGTAGTCGTAGTGGGGGGAACGGTCAATTTCCTTCCATTCGTCTGCACCGGACAGACGGTCGTGTTCCTGGCTGGCCTCGTACCATTCTTCATAAGTCTGGGCGTGCTCGATGGCGCGCTCCAGCTGCTTGAGTGTGCCCTTCATGCCGGCTCTCTCCGCGATATTTGTTGTCATTGTCTGATGTCAGTATAGCCATGGGGGGCGAAGAGAATGAAGCTTTTGTCAGACAAAAGTCCGATGAAGGGCAAACAGACGTGCGAGTTATGAGTAAATTTGCGTTTTGGCTGTGGTCACTCTCAGTCTTGCAGCTCTTGTTGCCGGTACTGGCCTGGTGTCATGCCGGTGTGGCGTTTGAAGCTGCGTTGAAAAGAGCGAATGTCGGAGTAACCCAGTGCTTCAGCAATTTCTGCCTGGGGTTTACGGGCTTGTCTGAGCTGATGGCGGGCTTCCTGAAGACGAACCTCGTCCAGCAGTTTTTGCCAGCTGTGGCCTTCGTCTGCCAGGTGACGATGCAAGGTGCGCACATTCATGCCGAGACGCTCGGCAATGTTCTCCTTGCGGGGAAGGGTATGGCCAATGGCATCGTGAATACATTGGCGTACCCGGCGTGCCAAACCGGTTTCCACGCCTAGCTTGTCCAGCTGGGCGATGGCGTGAGATTCCAGAGTAGAAAGTAGTAGCGGATCAGGCTGGCGGATCGGCAAATCCAGCAACTGAGCCGGACCGATCAGCGCGGACACCGGTTTATTGAAACAAACTTCGCACTGGAAGATGTCGTGATAGGCCGCTTTGCTGGCATTGTCCGGGGCAGCATGCTCCAGCCAAACCTGATGAGGGGCAAGCTGCTGATTGCCGGTGAGCCAGCGGGCGTAGCACAGCCAGGAGCTGAGGACGTTATCAATCAGGTGCTGGCGGGCGGGCTGGCGTGTGTAACGGCAGTTCCAGCGGATTTGAGCCTGTTCCGGGGTAAGGGCGATATCCGTGGTGCCCATGTCGCCCACCAGCTTTTCATACAGGGTGACCTTGTCCAGCGCTTCGTGCAGGGTGCCGACGCTCATGGCGATATAGCCGATCACATTGTAGGAACCCGGTTGAATGAAGGCTGAGGTGCGCAAGCCAAACAGGGGATCATTGGCTTGCAGGATAAGATGATGAAGCAATGCCTCAAAATCTTCCCCATCGATCCGGGCGTCGGGCTGCGAAAGGGTGTCCCGGGACAATCCAGCAATGGTCATGGCGGCATCAATATCCAGCCCACGGTCTTCTCCGTGCGCCAGATATTGTTGTAGTGCCGCCGCACTGATTTGCCCCAGGTCATTCACGGAGAGGATTACTCCAGTTCGAAAGTGATGCTGACCTGGGCACTGATTTCTGTTTCACCCGGTCGGTAGCTGCCGCCAGCCGCGTCTTCTTTGACACGAGCCATCATCATGACCGGGCGCGGCACCTGTACATTCTGGGCTTCGATGCGAATCGCTTCACCGACACTGCGATCGGCGGCGTCGGCGATCCGTTCAGCGCGACGGCGGGCATCGTCCACAGCTTTTTCCAGCGCGCGATCGGTGTGGATGTCCACATTGCTGATCTCGGTGCCGGCGGGATGCAGGTCTTGCACATTCTGGCTGGCAAGGCCGTCGAGAAGGCGAGTGTAGACGCTCATGCCGCTTACCCGGAAGGTGACATCACGGCTGACCTGATGGCCAAGCAATTTTCGCTCGGGCTGGTATTGCCACTGCGGGCTAATGCGAAGGTCGCTGGCGCGGACCTGTTTTTCGGGAATATCCAGATCGTCTGCCAGTTCCAGCATGTCGCTGACAGCATCATCGACACGATCTTTCAGGGCATCAATGTCGTCCCCTTCCTCACGTGCGGTGGCAGAGACGAGAAAAATGTCGGGCTCTGCATGGGCTTCACCGGTGCCGGTGACACTGATGGTGTCGCGGTCGATTGCCGTCCCCTGGCCGCAAGCCGTCAGGGTAAAAAGGCTGGCGCCCGCCAGCAGAATGAGGGTCATACGTTTCATGATGTCTCCTTGTCCCGCAATGCAAACCGGAAAGTGGGTTGCACCTATTTTGCGCATTTGGTGAAAGATGGCCAGAGGCAAACGCCATCGGTTGTATTGTGATGGGGATATTCCTGGGCACCGTTACTTGGTTGTGACGCGAGTAGCCTCTATCATCGCAGCTCGAAATACGGAGGCCACCATGCATTCAGCCGAGCAACGCATTCGACAGCAACTGGGTCATTTCATTCCCGAGGATCTGGGCGTCAGCCTGGAGAGTATCGGTGCAGTTTCCAACGTGTCGGTGTCGGAATCGCAAGTGAGTGCAGAGGTGGTGCTGGGCTATCCTCTGGAGGGCGTGAAAGCGTCGTTGGAGGCCAAAATTGGAGAGCATTTGGCGGATGCCCTGGAGGGGCGGGCGCTGTCGTTGAGCCTGCGTAGTCAGGTTGTTCCGCACCGGGCACAGAGTAGTCTTCCTGCCCTGGATCAGGTTGCCAATGTGATTGCGGTGGCATCGGGCAAGGGCGGTGTGGGTAAATCCACCACGGCGGTGAATCTGGCCCTGGCGCTGCAGGCAGAAGGGGCCCGCGTGGGTTTGCTGGATGCAGATGTATTTGGTCCGAGTCAGCCGTTGATGCTTGGCAAGCCGGACGGCACGCGCCCTGAGGTGCTGGATGGCAAGGTCTTTGTTCCCGTAGAAGCCTATGGCTTGCAGACCATGTCCATGGGGTATCTGACGACAAAACAGACGCCGGTGGTATGGCGTGGCCCGAAAGCCAGTGGTGCGCTGGTGCAGATGATGGAGCAGACCCGGTGGAAGCAGCTGGATTATCTGCTGGTGGATCTGCCGCCGGGGACCGGTGACATCCAGCTGACCCTGGCACAGAAAATTCCGGTCGCCGGGGCGGTCGTTATCACGACACCGCAGGACATTGCCCTGCTGGATGCGATCAAGGGTGTGGAAATGTTCCGCAAGGTGGACATCCGGGTATTGGGGATTGTGGAGAACATGGCGGTGCATATTTGCTCGCACTGTGGCCATCAGGAGCATGTGTTCGGCCAGGGGGGCGGCCAGCGCATGGCCCAGGATTACGATACCGAGGTGCTGGCAGCGTTGCCGCTTTCACTAAAGATTCGTGAGCAGGCCGACAGCGGTGAACCGGTGGTGGCCGCTTGCCCGGACAGCGAGGAAGCCGGGCTCTATCGCCAGGCAGCCCGACGGATGGCGGCGAGATTGTCGTTGACCGAGGCGGGCAAGCGGGCTTTCCCCAAGATTACCCAGCACTGACGCCGTTACAAAGAAGGCTCATGCCGATGATGGGCTGTCTCTGGCATCCGGCGTTCCGCGTCTATACCATTGAGCGCTTCATCACACTGGCCCCAACCATTTCGGAATCGAGAGGCAGCAATGACTATTAAATCGGATCGCTGGATTACCCGTATGTCCAATGAGCACGGCATGATCGAGCCGTTTCAGTCCGAACAGGTGCGGGCCGATGCCGAAGGCAACAAACTGATTTCCTATGGGGTCTCCAGCTACGGGTACGATGTTCGCTGTGCCGATGAGTTCAAGGTGTTTACCAACATCCACTCAGCCACAGTCGACCCGAAGCACTTTGATGAACGCAGCTTTGTGGACATCAAGGGGGAGTACTGCATTATCCCGCCAAACTCCTTTGCCTTGGCGCGAACGGTGGAATACTTCCGCATTCCGAGGAATGTGCTGACGGTGTGTCTGGGGAAATCCACGTACGCTCGCTGCGGGATTATCGTCAACGTAACGCCGCTGGAACCGGAGTGGGAAGGGCATGTCACCCTGGAGTTTTCCAACACCACCACCTTACCGGCAAAAATTTATGCCAACGAAGGGGTGGCGCAGATGCTGTTCTTCGAATCCGACGAGGTTTGCGAAACCTCTTATGGAGATCGTGGCGGCAAATACCAGGGGCAGCGCGGGGTTACCCTGCCTCGGGCGTAACCGTCTTTGCCGGCTCGGCGGGTGTTTCCGGTTCGCTGTAATCGATCATGATCATGTCGGCTTTCAGGAAGGTGCTTTCGATGTGCCTTGCCTTCACCACCATGTAATCCAGTGACGGCGCAACCCAGAACAGGGTGCGCCGTTTTTTCTTGCTGTCGCCATCACGTTTTTTCTCTACCAACAGGGTGTCCAGTTTACCCAATGGGGTATCGATGGTTTCTTCGTCGATAACCACGAAATGATGGGTGCGAAGCCGGTCACCATACACACTGGTGACGGTATAGTTTCTCTCACCGCTGGCGAAGACACAGCGCCCACGCAGCAAAATGGTTAGCTCGTCGAGGGTGTTGTCGGGGATGTCCAGACTCTCTTGGTCATCTTCCGATTCGTTATGCACCTTGGGAGGGTTCCACTGAAAGTCCATGCGGTGAAACCGGTGCTTGCCGAAGCCTTCGAATTCGTGCAGGTATTTTTGCGTGCGCGGCTGGCAGTCACGCCATTGAAAGAAGCTCTCTTCGGTGTTGGTCAGCATGAAAGATTTGGCTTTCAAAAGCATGTGGTAGTTATCGTTACCATGAGCCGGTTTTAGCACCAGATCCGCTTTCACCGGGGTGGGCAGCTTGTTCACATAAATACGAAATTCTGCCGCGAATGGTGCAAGACTGCCGGCCAGCAGTAATGGGCTGTACGACAGTAGCAGAGCAAGGAGAAAAGCGCGCACGGTTAGAGCCCTTCCAGAGATTGCAGTGTCATGACATGTTCGCCATCGTTGTTTTTCTGCAGCAACTGTACCAGAAGAAAGTTATGGGAAGGTGCAAACCACATGAAGGTTTGTCGTTCACTGTCTTCAGCGCGGATACGTTGAACCTTGACGGTTTTGAGTCGCTTGCCGTCCACGTTCAGAGACTCTTGTCCCACCACCTTGAAATGCTGCTGTTCCAGTTTCTTTTCATCGGCCACGTCAAGGCGGATATCTTGCTTGCCTTCGGCAAGGGCGCACTGCAGTGCCAGGCTGACTGACAGCTCATCGGTGGCGGCATCGGAGATAGGATAGCTCAGCATGTCTTTGCCGGTACGTTCACTGGCAGCAATGCCTGCTTCATGGTCCAGATGAAGCTTTGCTTCCTTGACTCGTCCGAGTCCTTTACGCATGTAGCCGTAATAGCTGCTTTGTGGTGTGCAGGACTGCCAGTTGAACAGGGCGGTTTCGCGAATCTCTCCGAGCCAGTTACGGGCACTGACTTCCATCTTCCAGAGCCCGCCTTGCACTTGATGCAGGCTTCGTGTGGCAGTGATGGAAAAGGGGATGCCTTCGCTTTTGAGCCGGTAGTCCAGGTTGAAAGGTGCAACAGGGGGCTGTGCAAACGCGCTACTAGCGGCCACCAGCAAAGCGGCCGCCAGGATTAGCCTAGGAAGATTGATAACCCTGCGCAGGGAGAGGCTTGCCATCCAGTGTGACTCCATTGTCTGTCAGTACCAGGCGCTGCTGGGCGCGCCATTGCAGCACCATTGGATAAAGCTGGTGCTCACACAGTTGTACCCGTTTTGACAGGGAATCGGCAGTATCGTTCGCATTGATGGTAACGCTGGCCTGGGCAATCAGCGGGCCGCCATCCAATTCTTCCGTGACAAAATGGATGGAGCAGCCGTGGCGCTCATCCCCTGCCTCCAACGCGCGGGCATGAGTGTTGAGGCCGCGGTACTTGGGTAGCAGGGAGGGGTGGATATTGATGAGCCGGCCAGCGTAATAAGCCACGAAGACCGGTGACAGAATGCGCATGAACCCTGCAAGCACAACGGTATCCGGCTGGTAGGGCTCCAGTGCGTCCACCATGGCCTGGTCAAAGGATTCGCGGTCCTCGAACTGGCGATGATCCAGGGTCAAGGTCGGGATGCCGGCCTGTTGGGCTCGCGTCAAGCCTCCGGCATCCGCGCGGTTGGAGAGCACAGCGCAGATGTGGGCTTTCAGTTGCCCGGCCTCAATCGCATCCAGAATGGCCTGCAGGTTGGTGCCGGAGCCGCTGATCAATACCGCCAGGCGGTGAGGCTGGGAGTCAGTCACCAATCAGGATTCCAGGCCGTCCAGTACCACTTCTGGCTTGCCATCGGCGGCGCGGATTTCGCCCATCAGGAAGGCTTTCTCGCCTTCAGCTTCCATGAGCGCAAGGGTGGCATCAACTTGATCGGGGGCTACGGCGATGACCATGCCGACACCGCAGTTGAAGGTGCGATACATCTCAAAGGCGGGAACCTGGCCTTCCTGCTGTAGCCACTGGAAGACAGCCGGGAATTCCCAGCTGCGGGTATCGATCACTGCCTGGGTGTTTTCCGGCATCACGCGGGGCAGGTTTTCCGGCAAGCCGCCGCCGGTAATGTGGGCGAGGGCATGCACGTCAACCTGCTCGAGCAGCTTGAGAAGGGGTTTGACGTAAATGCGGGTGGGGGCCAGCAGGTGCTCGATCAGCGGCTTGCCGTCCAGTTCGATGTCGGTGTCTGACTGCGCCATGATACGGCGGATCAGGGAATATCCGTTGGAGTGGGGGCCGGACGCGGCCAGTGCGATCAACTTGTCGCCGGCCTGCACCTTGCTGCCATCCAGAATGCCGTCTTTTTCCACCACGCCGACACAGAAGCCCGCCAGGTCATAGTCCTCGCCTTCATACATGCCTGGCATTTCTGCCGTTTCGCCGCCGATCAGGGCGCAACCTGCCATTTCGCAACCTTCGCCAATGCCGGTCACCACGCTGGTGGCGGTTTCCACATCCAGCTTGCCGGTGGCGTAGTAATCCAGAAAGAACAGCGGTTCGGCGCCGCCTACGATCAGGTCGTTAACGCACATGGCGACCAGATCGATGCCGACCTTGTCGTGACGGCCGGTATCAATGGCCAGGCGCAGTTTGGTGCCAACGCCGTCAGTGCCGGCAACCAGAACCGGGTTCTTGTAGCGGGAAGGCAGCTCACAGAGGGCGCCAAAACCGCCCAGGCCTCCCAGAACTTCTGGCCGTGTGGTGCGTTTGGCGACAGGGGCAATGCGCTTTACCAGCTCGTTGCCAGCATCAATGTCTACGCCTGCGTCACGGTAAGTCAGCGGCCGTTTGGATTCGGTCATGGGAGGCTCCGGATAGGTGAAGGCGCGTATTTTAAGAGCCTGAGGGCTATCTTTCCACTGCTGTGTTGGGTTGAAAATCCGGTTCGCCTGCACGCAGTGAATAGGTGATAATGGCGCGCTTCAAAGAACAGGCTGGATTTCGCACCTATGCGGTTTGACAGATTACGGGTTGTGCTGGCATCGATACTGCTGGCGTTGGCCGCCCCGGCGATGTCCGGGGCGCTGGATACAGTAGATGTGCCGGTTGCGGACCGCAGCGCGGATGCCATGGAGGCTGCGCTCAAGGCTGGGCTGGATGAAGTGCTGGTCAGGTTGAGTGGCTCCCGTGATGTGCTTGATGAGCCTGTCGCGCAGGACGCTGCCGAGCAGCTGGATCGCTGGGTCACCCGTCATGATTATCGCGATAACAGCCTGGTGGCCCATTATGACGTTCAGGGGTTGCTGGGGTTGCTGTCGTCAGCGGGAGTGCCCGTTTGGGGGCTACCGCGTCCCCGTTTGCTGGTCTGGCTGGTCGATCAAGGTGCAGGCAAAGGGGATATGGTCTCCCCTGAGCACCCCCTGTATGCCGAGGTTGAGGCCGAGGCGGCGCGGCGTGGGTTGTCGCTGGTGTTCCCTCAGTGGGATAGCGAGGACAGGAATGCGCTGGCAGTGGCCGATATCCGGGGGCGTTTCGATGACCGGCTTGAACAGGCCTCTGCCCGATATCCTCATGAAATGACTGTGGCCGCGGTGCTATATAGCGGTTCCTCCGCCAAGGTAAGTTGGCGCATCCTCCAGGGTCGCAAGACGCTGGAGCAAGGGCGTCTGGAGGCGGATGATAATTCGGCAGCGGTGGCGAGGTTGGCGGATGAGCTGGCCGATACATTGGCGGGTCGTTTTGCGGTCAAGGGCAATCGTACCGAACAGCGCACGCTACTGACCGTGAACGGTGTCGATAGCCTGTCTGGTTGGCACAGCTTGGATCAAAACCTGAAAGGAATCAGCGGGATGCAGCAGGCCATGCTGATCCAGGTCTCGGATGCCTCGCTGGTCTATGCGTTGGATTTTGCCGCCGACGACAGCCAGCTACGTGACTTGCTGGAGTTATCGTCCAGCCTGCGTCCCTGCCCGGACCCGGCCGTCCCCGGTCCACAGTGGCTGTATTGCTGGCAAGGCTGATCATGCAACAAAGTGGACAACTTCCCCTGGCCCTGCAACTACGGGAAGGGAATGACCTCGAAAACTTTGTGCCAGCAAGCAATGGTGCGGCGCTGCAGGGCGTGCATGAAGTGGTGACAGGCAATGACCGTCAGGCCTTTGTATGGGGGGCGACCGGGCAGGGCAAGAGCCACCTGTTAGAGGGCGCGGTCCGTCTGGCCCAGCAGCAAGGGTTGAGTGCGTGTTTATTGCCAGCCCGGGAGCTCATACCCCTGAGCCCGGAAGTGCTGGAGTCCATGGAGCAGTTCACCCTGCTGGCACTGGATGATGCGGAGCACTTTGCCGGGCAGCCACAGTGGGAAGAGGCGCTTTTCCATCTTTATAACCGTCTGATGGCCAACGGTGGGCGCCTGGTGGTGACCGCCAGCGCTTCACCGGGGGCATTGGGGCTGGCGTTACCGGATCTGGCGACCCGGCTGGCGGCCGGCCCGGTTTACCGACTCCAGGTATTGGAAGAGGAAGGGCTGGAAACCCTGCTGCAGGACAGGGCAAAGGCCAGGGGACTCAAGTTGGAGAGGGATGTGGCCCGTTATGTGGTCACCCGTAGCGAGCGTAGCCCGGCAGCGCTGCTCGCTCTGCTGGAGCGCCTTGACCGACTGGCACTCGCGCAACAACGTTCTGTCACTATTCCCTTTGTCAAGGATGCGCTGGGGTGGTAAAAAGACTCGCTTAACAGATAAACAACAGTTTGCTACCGATATTGACGGTAGCATTGCTCGTGATTACATGGGGTTACATGGCTTCCAGCCCCGCGAGTGGAATGACTATTAGAACAATAATGCCAGGCGTTGAGCCTGCAGGAGAATAGAATGCGCCACCTTGGGCTACGGTATTGCCTTGCTGGCTGCGCCATGATTTTCGCGGCCTCTACCCATGCGACGACCTATGAGATTAACAGTACAGAAGATGCTGAGGTCACGGTTGTTGTGCATGGATCTGGTGAGAATGCTGAGTGGCTGGTGACTACCAGTCTTGCTGATGGGTTCTGTTCGCTGCGGGAAGCGGTTGTTGCCAGTAATTACCAGATTGAAGTCGATGGCTGTGCGGCCGGAACAGCCAGCAATATCATTCGTTTGGAAGAAGAAGAGACCTACTTGCTGACTGAAGGTGAGTTGGTGGTGGGTAACGGCGAACGAATCATTATCACCGAAGATGAGTCCACCTCTCCCTCCACTTTCACCGATACAACAGAACCCCTCCAGGCTCAAATCCGCTTTGAAATGATGCTTGATGCATTTGAAGAACCCGATGGAAAGGTTTTTCCTGTCATTTCTGCTGCACAACAATCCCGACTCTTCAATATCGATCCAGGCGGAGCCATGACTCTTGTCAATGTCGTGCTGGAAGAGGGAGACGCAAGCAGTGACGATGGCAATGGTGGCCTTATTACGGCAAACGGGCCGATTGTGATCAACGAAAATGTGACCTTCCAGCGTGGACGTGCGACTAACGGTGGTGCGCTATATCTGAAAGAGGGCTCCGGTGTGGCTTTCCTTAACGGCGCCCGATTTGAAGACAATGTTGCCACGGGAGTCGGAAGTGTTATCGCCACAGATGATACTTTTGTGAGCTCTGTAATTGGCTATTCCTTTTACATGGCGGGAAACAGTGCACAGGGCGGAGCAGACGCAGCACTCATCCATATTGATGGTGATGAGGATTCGCGGGTGGGGCTTGAGCTGATTAACGGCACCATGACTGACAATACTGGCGGTGCGATCAATGTTGTCACTGATAACTACACCGCCATCCTTTCCAACATGACCATTGCTTTCAATGATGGTGTCGCCCTGACGTTGGCTGAAACCGCGTTTGATGATCCAGCCAACGCTGAAGTAACGGACCATATTCTGCATACGGTAATGGTCGGCAATGACGGAGGGGCTTGTGCAGGGGCGGGTCTGGATGGCTCGGCTAACCCCGATGCTGCAGCACGCCTTCTTTTCACGATTACGGATGACTCCTCTTGTCCTCTGCCAGAAGAACAGACTGAAGGAACCCCCGTAACCAATGATCCAAACGGTGCCACTGCCGATGTCTTCCTGGGGGAAGGTCGACGGGCTTGCGGACATGTTGATTTCGGTGGTGAGCAGACCGGGGCGGGTGCCTGCCCTCCCATGACGGCGGAGGCGCTGGGTGGGCCATATCCAGGCTTTCTGCCCAATCCCGAGCCGAGTGCTGTAATTGGTGGGGATCCCATGGCGCCAAGCCTGTTCGATCGGGGGTTCCCGGAAAACGTGGCTTCGGTGGATCAGTGTGAAACCAGCGATAATCGTGGAAACGCACGAGGTGGTGCAGGTGGGCGTTGTGATATTGGTTCCATCGAGTATCTGAGGGCACAGGCAATCGCTGACGAAATTGACCTGATCAGCGGCAAAAGCGTGTTGGCGGATGTGATTGCCAATGATCTCAACGACACCACCATTGACTGTGCACGTGTGTCGGCACCGGATGAGTGCTTGACGGTAGTGATTCAGCCGGAGCGAGGTTCTGCAACGGTTGAGGTAGACGGAGACGGTTATCCAAGAATCCGATACCGCCCAGCCAGTCGTTTTCAGGGTGTAGACCAATTGCGTTATGAAGTTCACCGGGATGCCTTTTTCGGCGGTACAGACATTGGCACCAATCAGAGTGAAATTGCGAACCTTGTTGCTGAGCCAGCCAGTGGCCTTACCGAATCCAAAAGTATTGGCGCGCAGGGAGGCTTGATGCTGCTGTTACTTGCGGTTGCCGGGATGATCCGACGATTCCCCAAACTGTTGCCCGGCCTTTTGCTGGTGGCTGCTGCACCAGCGATGGCGGTAGATATCACCGTCAATTCGCTCAGAGATGATGTGGTTCCGATCAAGAATGACGGATTGTGCACCTTGCGAGAGGCCTTGGAGAATGCTTCCGGCGCGGGTAGCCCGGATTGTGCCTACGGTGGACAATCTGAAGACCGTATCCTGCTTCCTGCTGGCGAGATCAATCTGCAGTCGACCCTGATTATTGAGGGGGGGAGTGTGGTGATTGAGGGTAAGGGGGTCCAGGATGAGGATGCCGGTGATGACGAGGAAACACAGACAAGAATTCTTGGGAATAACACTTTTCGTCTGTTCGAGGCGCAAGCTCCACAGAATAGTGGGCAGCCAGGGGTGACTTTCCGGTATCTGACTCTGGAAAGGGGCGCGGCTACCGATAATGGGCAGCAGAACTCCGGTGCTGGCGGGGTAATCATCACCGGCGGATCAGTGATCTTTGACCGGGTTGCGATACTCGACAATCATGCAGATACCGTGGGCGGAGTTGCTTTTGTCCGTACCAATGCGGGTAACAAGAAACTGATTAGTTTTAATAGAGCCTACGTTCGCGGCAATACGGCGGGCATCTCCGGAGGTGTCTTGTCGACTACCCCACTGAGCAAAGAAGTTGTTGAAGTGGCGATGGTTGACAGTACCTTTGAGAACAATTCCGCAGCGGTTGAGGGTGGTGTCATTGATGCGAATATTGCTGCCGGGCAATTGGCGGTGAGCAACAGTACCTATGTGTCCAATAGTGCTCCGGAAGGCGCTGCGATGGACCTTTCTGACATGATTATCAACGCGACCATCGCTAACAGCACCTTCCTGAACAATGCGGGCGGTGGTAATGGCATTGAACTAGGAAATGCCGATATCCGGCTGCAGCTGGGGAATTCAATCTACTTTGGCAGCGGAGATGCCTGTAGCACGGACACGACAGATCCTACGCCCCTTTATACTAGTCACTACAACGCGTTTTCCGGTGCAGCCTGCGCAGCAGATACGGAAAGTGACAACCAATCCGGAGTAGGGACGACAGCGTTGTCCTCAAGTTTGACGGCGGCAGAAGGCAGTGCCGTAGATTATGTGCCGCCATACCTGGCCATGTCAGATGCTGCCAATGACATTATTCTGGTTGACAAGGGTAACGACGAGGACGCTTTGCAGTCAGGTACTGCGCAGCCTAAAAGCTGTCGAACCACCGACCTCAGAGGGATTTCACGAACGTCAGGTGACGGATGTGACATAGGTGCATTTGAGTACCAGCAAATCACAGCAGGTGATGATGAGGCCACTAATCGAGCCTTGCCGGATCGACGTGCTGCCATTGATATCCTGGAGAATGACCTCGCCAGCGATGGTGCAGAAATTGTGTATCTGGAAGAGCTTGATCCCAGAGTTTTCAAGTCAGGGGTTTTCTGGTTCGAGCATGCGGAGTTGGATAACAATGATCCCCCTGTGTATCAAGGCACTGGTTTCATGTATGAGCAGGATGCTGATGATCCGACCTTGTTTGTCCTTGATACGGCAGGTACAGCAAGTGAGGCGGTCAATGGTGCCTCAATTCAGTTCGTTTGGCTTTATTACAATGAAAACCGTACAGGCTATGACCTGAAATGTGGAGATCCGATCTCTCAGGATGTTATCGATGCCAATCCAGATCTGCTGGAGGATGGTGATGTCGCTGACGAGTGCATTGTGTTGTTTACGCCAGCCAATACCGAAGTCTTCAATGAAGGTGTTTGCCAGGCAGAAGCGGATGAGCCTGTTGTGACGGCATTCCTTTATGGGTTTGAAGACAGCGAAGGCCAGATGGTTCAGGCAGGAGAGGAAGCCACCGTTGAAGTGACGATTACGGACAAGGCACCTATCCTCGAGGGCAAGTCAGTAGTCAACAAGCGCGGAAACAAGGTCGTGTTCAAGCTTAGCGCATATGATCCCGATGATCCTGATGCCGAATTCGACTGGAGCAAGTACTTTATTCATGTTCGTACTGAACCATCGTTTGCCAAAGAGGATGAATACGGTAGTGCTATCGACAAGGGTTTGATCATTGATCAGGAGACTGGCACGGTGACTTACCTTCCGGACAGTAACCTTAGCCCGTTCAAGGATTCTTTCTCGCTTGAGGTGGAGGATGTGCTCTGTGACACCACTTCAACAGCGGCGACTTTCACGATCAGTTACCCGAGTGAGTCGGCCTCTGGCGGAGGAGGGAGTGCCGGGGCACTGCTGCTCGGTGCAATACTGTTGCTGTTACGCCGCCGGTTTGCGGCGTAACAGGGTTCGTTTGATCAGCTCCCACACCAATGCGCCCAGTATCATGCTGAGCAGCAACATAAACAGCTTGGGTATGTCTGCCAGTGTCCAGAACAGGATGTCGATACTGGTGGGCTCCAGGTTCTGGAACACCACAATGACCAGCAGCACCAGCCCCAACAGTTGCAGCGCGCCAAGGGGATGAGCCAGCAGCCATTGTCCGGATTTCTTGCCGCCCCGGGCCAGGGCGGAGGACTTCTTGCCTGTGTTATCGAGCTTGTGATCATCCATGGCGGACTCCTTTCATTGCTGTGTGCTTTTTCCTTCTCCTTCTCACCATAGTCCAACTCGTCGCCAGCGTGCCAGCCCTCTATACTTGTTGATCTGTAGACAAGCGGAGGTATGAATGGATATCAGTGCGGGATGGGATCTTGTTGTAATTGGCAGTGGCCCGGCAGGTGAAGCGGCGGCCATGCAGGCGGCCAAGAAAGACCTTCGCGTTGCCATTGTGGAAGATCAGCCCTCGCTGGGTGGAAACTGCACTCACTGGGGCACCATTCCCTCCAAGGCGCTGCGGCATCAGGTCCGCCAGGTAATCCGCACCCAGCGCAACCCCCTGTTGCGCGGCATCATCAACCCGCGGGAAATTCGTTGGCAGGATCTGATCGCCCGTACCCGCGAGGTCATCGATTCCCAGGTCAAGGTACGTACTGACTTCTATATCCGAAACCGGGTGACGGTGTTCGGCGGGCGTGGACGCCTGATCAGTCCTAATGAAGTACAGGTGGATGACAGGGAAGGGCGTCAGCATCTGCTCAAAACCCGCAATGTCCTCATTGCTACAGGCTCACGGCCATATCACCCTGAGGATGTGGATTTTGACCACCCAAGGGTTTACGACTCCGATACGGTCCTGACCATGGATCACACCCCGCGTCATCTGATCATTTACGGTGCGGGGGTGATTGGTTCCGAGTATGCCTGCATTTTTACCGGCCTGGGGATCCGGGTTGATCTGGTGAACTCCCGTGAGCATTTGCTGGATTTTCTGGATACGGAAATTTCAGATGCGCTCAGTTACCACCTTCGCGAACAGGGGTGCACCATCCGCCAGGGTGAGCAGTACAAGCGAGTGATGGCGGATGGCGATGGCGTGACCCTGGAGCTGGAATCGGGCAAGAAGCTGCGTGCGGATGCGCTGCTGTGGTGTAACGGTCGCTCCGGGAATACTGCGAATCTGGGGCTGGAAGAGGTGGGGCTCAAGGCGAATAGCCGCGGCCAGCTCAGTGTCGACGAGCGCTACCAGACAGCACTGGAGAACATCTACGCCGTCGGCGATGTGGTGGGCTGGCCCTCACTGGCCAGTGCCTCCTACGATCAGGGGCGTTTCTGTGCGGCTGCCATCGCCGGGGATGAGATCAAACAGGTCAAGGATGTCCCTACCGGCATCTACACCATCCCGGGCATCAGCAGTGTGGGGCAGACCGAACAGGAGCTCACCGAAGCCAGAATTCCCTACGAAGTGGGGCAGGCGTTTTTCCGTAATCTGGCGAGAGCCCAGATCACAGGTGAGCGGGTCGGGATGCTGAAAATTCTCTTTCACCGTGAGACATTGGAAATCCTCGGAATTCACTGCTTCGGCTACCAGGCCATGGAAATCGTCCACGTAGGCCAGGCGATCATGCGCCAGCCCGGCGAGCAGAACACCCTGGAATACTTCATCGATACCACCTTCAACTACCCGACCATGGCGGAAGCATATCGGGTGGCGGCGATTAATGGGATTAATCGGATACGGCGGTGATTTCAGTTAACAGTTAACAGTGAATAGTGAACAGCGCGCGTAAGCGCCTTGTTTTGATCTGAAACGTATGAGGCCGCGCCCAAACCATGAGCGCGGCCTCATACGTTTCAAAACCCAAAAACTCAATCGCGTCGCTGTTAACTGTTCACTATCGATTGTTCTTCCCCGCCTCCATAAAAAACTCCCGATTACGCTGCCTCGCCTGGCCATTTTTGCGGACCAGAACGTAGGTGGCGCCGGTGCCGCCGCGGTTGGCGGGGGCGGTGTGGTAGGCGAGGACCAGGTGGCTTTCCTGTAGCCAGTGCATCACGTAGCTCTTGAGAAAGCCGGGGCGCTCGCTGTGCAGGCCCTTGCCATGGCTGATCAGGACAGTACGCTGGTTTTGTTCATGGGCCCGGCTGAGGAACTCATGGACCAGGGTGCGGGCTGCCATCAGCTTGACCCGATGCAGATCCAGCACGTCCTGGGCGTCATATTTGCCCAGCCGCAGTTTGCGGTACACCCCTTCCTGCACGCCATCCTTCTTGACCCCGATGATGTCCAGCGGGCCCACCTGCTCAACGTGCTCGGGCACGGTCAGGGGGTTGTTGTCCTGCTTGCCTTCTGTCACTGCAGAGGCACGGCGCAGTTGTTCGCGAATGCTGTCCTGGCGTCGCGGGCTGGCGTCATGATTGCGCCCGTCAGGCTTGATGGGGGTCACATCGGCCATTTCCTGGCGAAACAGGTCGTCGTCGCTGTTCATGTGCGGCCTCCAGCATGTTTGCACTGTTTTACTTGCATGGTACCCAATGCCGGCAGAAACTGGGAGTGAGGGTCCGCTCTGAGGTGATGATATGGAACGCCGACGATTCAGAAGACCGCGCCTGAGTCTCAATGTTCAGGCTTGCAGTAACGACCATGCTGTTGGGCATGTGCTGAACCTCACCGATGAAGGGGTGTGCCTGACAGGCCGTGGAGCCCCTCCTGCCGAACCGTTTCCTCTCAAATTCGAGCTTCCTCTGCCTGTGTATGGTCAGAGGGAAATCCATGTGCTGGCAGAGCCACGCTGGCACGATTACCTGTCCAATGGTCATTGGCGGGGAGGGTTTTATCTGCAGGCTGATAATGATGCGATAGCGCTATTAACCACGCTGGCAGGGCGATACGGCGACCGCTGATCTCGGTTGATCAACAGGTTCCCGAATTTCAGAAAAACCCGTAGCGGGCAGGCCAGCATGGCTGACCTGCCTGTGCCCCCACTCATTCTGAGCGGGGATTCACCATCAGAGGTGACTCGTCAGGCCGAGACCTTACTGCGGCCGTGAGTCGCGGGTTTCTCGCGACTCATTGTTCTCCTCTGAATTGTGCCGATGGCGTTTTGCGTCGCGTTTGCGGCGTTCACGATCAGCACGTTTGTGTTCTTCTTCCCATTCATCGGGCTCATAGTCATCAAAGTGTCGACGACCCATCTTGCTGCTCTCTTTCCAGCGGGTGAGTGGAGGGTTCCTGCGGATATATAGCACTAAAACGGGGAAGGGAGAAGGGCCCGGCACACCTTTGTATTCATGTGCCGGGTGAGAGCCGACTAGCGTGCGTAGGTCCGGTCCAGATAGGCCAGAATATCTGCCGATTCATATAGTGCCGTCCCGGTATTGGGATCCACCAGATAGGGGACGGCAATACGGCCGGTTTTTTCCATCAGGGTCACCCGATTACGCTGGGTCGGCTGGTAATCGGGGGCCAGGCGTTTGCGCACGGGCGGAAGCACCCAGTCCTGCCATTGGTCGCGGCCACACTGTCGCAGCAGGTAGGGCAGCTGCAGTTCGGTGAGGCGTTCGCGCACCAGGCGTGCAAACGGGCTGGCCTCGAAGGAATACAGCTCCAGCGGTTGTTCCGGTGCGCGAGATTCCATCAGGTGCAGACCATGACGGGCGCGGGGCAGGGAAGCGGCGGTGGCCGCGGCGGTACGCAAGCTGCGTACCAGCCAGCGCTGCGGTGCGGGCCGACCGCCGTACTCGTTGTAGAGGTACTCAATGATATCGGCAGACTCGTACAGGGCGGCGCCCGTGTTGGGATCCATCAGGTAGGGAAACTGCTGTTTGCCGCCCAGGCGCTCCACCAACGGCCGGTAACGGTCGCCGCCTTTGGGGCAGGGGAATACCATCACATCCAGATCCAGATCCGTGAGGGCCTCACGGACCAGGCGACAGAAGGGACAGCCTTCCATTTCATACAGTTCCAGCGACTCGGCGGGAGTCTTGCTGTGGCCGCGGGTGGCAATGCCGCGGCCCTGCTGCAGGGCTGAGGAGGTCAGCGATTGCAGCACATCCAGGGTATGGGACATGTTCGTGCTCCTGTTTACGATGACCGCACCATAGCAGTTCCCCGGCGGCGGGCAATGGCTGCACAGACAGGGCCAATCTGTTTGCCCTTTCCGCTCAAGTCGCTTGTTAACTCATGTCATTGAGTGACGGGGCCGGGGCAGGCACTCTTACCGTCTTTCTATCGTGGGCAGGAAGCCTGTTTTCGCACTGCCCTTCATAACCCGTCAGCAGATCGCTGACATCTGCCTGAGGCAAGAGGAAGGTTCCATGACCGAAGCCTATATCTACGACGCGATTCGTACGCCCCGAGGCCGGGGCAAGAAGGACGGCTCGCTGCATACCGTGAAGCCGATCACCCTGGTTGTTGGCTTGATTAACGAACTGAAGGCCCGCTTCCCGAACATGGACCCGGCGATGATCGATGACATCGTCATGGGTATCGTGTCCCCGCTGGGCGATCAGGGCGGTGTGCTGCCCAAGATTGCGGCCCTGGCTGCCGGTCTGCCGGAAACCGTATCCGGTCTGCAGATCAACCGTTTCTGCGCCTCTGGCCTGGAAGCGGTAAATCTGGGTGCCATGAAAGTGCGCTCCGGTTTCGAAGACCTGGTACTGGCCGGCGGTGTAGAAGTCATGAGCCGTGTGCCCATGGGCTCTGACGGTACGCCCTGGGCGCTGGACCCGGAAACCAACTACGACACGGGCTTTATCCCGCAGGGCATCGGTGCTGACCTGATCGCGACCGTGGAAGGTTTCACCCGTAAGGACGTGGATGAGTACGCCGCCAATTCGCAGGCCCGTGCAGCCAACGCCTGGGACAAGGGTTACTTCGCCAAGTCCGTGGTGCCGGTTAAAGACATGAACGGGCTGGTGGTTCTGGACCGTGACGAGCACGTTCGCGCCGGCACCACCGCCGAAGCGCTGGGTAACCTGAACCCGTCTTTCGCCATGATGGGCGAAATGGGCGGTTTCGATGCTGTGGCACTGCAGAAGTACCACTGGCTGGAAGAGATCAACCACGTTCACACCCCGGGCAACTCCTCCGGCATCGTGGACGGTGCAACCCTGTTGCTGATGGGCAACAAGGACGCCGGTGACAAGATCGGTGCCAAGCCCCGTGGCCGCATCGTTGCCACCGCTGTGAGCGGTGCGGATCCGACCATCATGCTGACTGGCCCGGCACCGGCGGCCCGCAAGGCCCTGGCCAAGGCCGGCATGACCGCCGACCAGATTGACCTGTGGGAAATCAACGAAGCATTCGCTTCCGTGGCCATGCGCTTCATGAAAGACATGGGCATCAGCTATGACATCACCAACGTGAACGGTGGTGCCATCGCCATGGGTCACCCGCTGGGCGCCACCGGTGCCATGATCGTCGGCACTGTGCTGGACGAGCTTGAGCGTCGCGACCAGAAATTCGGCCTCTGTACCCTGTGTGTGGGTGCAGGTATGGGTATCGCCACCATTGTTGAGCGCCTGTAAGCGGCCACCGGAATTGGAGATATTGAAATGACTGAATCGACTATTCGCTGGGAAAAGGGCGCGGATAACATTGTTACCCTGACCCTGGACGATCCGCAGCAGTCTGCGAATACCATGAATGACCGCTACACCAAGTCCATGCACGACACGGTGGAGCGTCTGGAAAAAGAAAAAGCCGACATTGCCGGCGTTATCATCACCTCTGCCAAGAAAACCTTCTTCGCCGGTGGCGACCTGCGTGACCTGATCAAGGTCAAGCCGGAAAATGCCCAGGAAATGGCGGATGGCGGCAAGTTGCTCAAAGGCGATCTGCGCAAGCTGGAGACCCTGGGTATTCCGGTGGTGTGTGCCCTCAACGGTACCGCGCTGGGTGGTGGTCTGGAAATTGCCCTGTCCTGTCATCGCCGTGTTGCCCTGAACAACCCGAAAGCCCAGTTTGGTCTGCCGGAAGTGTCTCTGGGCCTGCTGCCGGGCGCCGGCGGTATCGTGCGTACCGTGCGTATGCTGGGTATCCAGAACGCGCTGATGAACGTGCTGATGCAGGGTCAGCGTATGAAGGTCGACAAGGCCCTCAAGGTTGGCATCATCGATGAAGTGGTCGACTCTGAAGAAGAGATGATTGCCAAGGCCAAGGAATTCATCCTGGCCAACCCGAAGTGCCAGCAGCCCTGGGACGAAAAAGGCTACAAGATCCCTGGCGGTACCCCGTCCACCCCGAAGTTTGCTGCCAACCTGCCGGCCTTCCCGGCTAACCTGCGCAAGCAGCTGAAAGGCGCCAACTACCCGGCACCGAAGAACATCATGGCGGCGGCTGTCGAGTCTGCCCAGGTAGACGTGGACAACGCCTTCAAGATTGAAGAGCGCTACTTCATTGATCTGGTGACCGGTCAGGTTGCCAAGAACATGATCAACGCCTTCTTCTTCAACCTGCAGGCCATCAACGGTGGCGCCAGCCGTCCGAAAGATGTGCCGAAGTTCACCGCCAAGAAAGTCGGTGTACTGGGTGCGGGCATGATGGGTGCCGGTATTGCCTACGTGACCGCCATGACCGGTTCCGAAGTGGTACTGAAAGACATCTCCGTCGAGAATGCCGAGAAGGGCAAGGACTACTCCCGCAAGCTGCTGGACAAGGCCATCTCTCGCGGCAAGATGACCGAAGAGAAGAAAGAGCAGGTGCTGTCCCTGATCACCGCGACTGCCGATGCCAAGGATCTGGAAGGCGTGGACTTTGTTATCGAAGCCGTGTTCGAAAGCACCGAGCTGAAGCACAAGGTATTCCAGGAAATCGAAGACGTGGTACTGCCCGACGCGGTACTGGGTTCCAACACGTCCTCCCTGCCGATCACGGGTCTGGCCAAAGGCGTGAAGAAACAGGATAACTTCATCGGTATCCACTTCTTCAGCCCGGTAGACAAGATGCCGCTGGTGGAAATCATCTGCGGTAAGGACACCTCTCCGGAAGTGCTGGCCAAGACCTACGATTACTGTCTGCAGATCCGCAAGACCCCGATCGTGGTCAACGATGCGCGCGGCTTCTTCACCACCCGTGTCATCGGCACTTTCGCCAACGAAGGTATCGCCATGCTGGGCGAAGGCGTTTCTGCCGCGTCCGTAGAGCAGGCAGCCCAGCAGGCTGGCTACCCGGTAGGTACCCTGAAGCTGATCGACGAAATCAACATGGGCACCGCCCTGAAGATTTCCAAGGCAGCGGAAGACGATGCCAAGCGTGATGGCACTCCGCCGCCGCCGCATCACCCGGCTGGTGACGTCATGAAGAAGATGGTTGAAGAGCTGGATCGTCCTGGCAAGCTGCAGGGCAAGGGCTTCTACGACTATCCGGAAGGTGGCAAGGCCAAACTGTGGCCGGGTCTGAAGGATGCCTTCGGTGACTCCACCGAGATTCCGATGGAGGACATGAAAGAGCGTATGCTGTTCATCGAAGCCATGGAAGCAGTGAAGTGCTTCGAAGAAGGCGTTATCGAGTCTGTCGCCGATGCCAACATCGGTTCCATCTTCGGTATCGGCTTCCCGGGCTGGACCGGTGGTGTGATCCAGTACATCAACCAGTACGAGGGTGGTCTGAAGGGCTTCGTTACCCGCGCCCAGGAACTGGCCGCCAAGTACGGTGACCGCTTCAATCCGCCGGCATTGCTGGTCGAGAAAGCCGAGAAGGGCGAGATCTTCGAGTAAGCTCTCTCCAGTCATAAAAAAACCCGGCTTCGGCCGGGTTTTTTTATGGGGGAGTGCAGTGCAGGGGCTAGAGCACTCCGTTGTTGCCAGGTTGTCGATTGGCTTTGCGCAGGCAGGCCGTCAGCGAGCTTATGCGATTGCGTGGCTGGCGTGAGGTGAATCCGGCATCATGCTTTGGAGCCAGCGACGAAGTTCGCTGGGTTTTAGGGGCTTGGGGAGCAATATATCTCCACCGGCGTCGAGACATTGCTGTCGATACGCTTCGCTGCTGTTACCGGAAATAAACAGTATCGGCAGGGTAGGTGCCTGGTTGCGGACCTCTCTTGCCACGGTAAATCCATCCAGAATCGGCAGCTCCACATCCGCCACAAGCATGTCTACCTCGCGCTGCTGAAAGAGACGCAGGGCAGCCTCACCGTCGGCGGCCAGGACATAGTCATGGCCCATTTCCTCGATGATACGGCAGATGATAAGACTGACGGCTTTATTGTCTTCAACAACCAGAATTTGCATACCTGATTTGTAGCCCAAGCCCGCACGGGAAACAAGGGCAAGGCGCTTCTTTGACACGCAAGAGTGTGACAAGGTGCGACAGGCGGCAATTCTGACTGCTGGAAATTGATATAATTGGTCCGTTAAGCCCTTACGGGGGTAAAACCGTGTCAATTAGCTGCAGTTTCTTTATTATTGGCGTTCCACGGCCCCAACGGGCCACAGCAGCCCGGCTGACAATAATGCTGAACGGGTGGATCAGACGGTAAGAGGATAGCTGGTCGATGTACCATCGCAGAACGATCAATATCAATCGAGTGGTCAAACTGCTTCAGGGGGCAGCACGTTCCGGGGCCAGTATTCCGGAGCTTCTCGACAAGTGCGGTATACACCGCCAGTTGCTTGAAGACCCGGATGCCACTATCGAGCGTGATACATTCATCAAGATGATGCTCTTGATCATGGAGCAGACACAGGATGAGTTCCTGGGTTTTGGTCAGGGCCGCAAGTCAAAGCCTGGCACTTTTTCCATGATGGCCCATGCCGTGATTAATTGTCCGAATCTCGGGGCGGCGGTTGAGCGGGGGCTGCGCTTTTATGACCTGTTCGAATTGAGTTCATTTTTGAGTCTGGAAACAGGTGAAGATACGGCCAGGCTGGTCGTCCGTACGGATCCTCGACTGGATTTCCGTGAGGTGATCATTGAGGCCTCCCTGTTCATCTGGCTGCGTTTCATGAGCTGGTTGGTGGGCAAGGCGATCGAGCCACAGGAAGTGAAACTGGACTACTCGGACAGTAAAAATGATGAGGAGCACCGTTTCCTCTTCGATTGCCCCATCGTCTACGGCGCCGATGAGAACGCCGTGAGTTTCAAGGCCGAGTTTCTGGAATTGCCGCTGGTACAGAACGAGCTGTCGCTGTCCAAGTTTCTCAAGGACTCCCTGGCACAACTGTTTGACGGTAACATCCACAATGTGGGGCTACCCGCCCAGATTCGTGCCATCATTTCCAACGAATACGGTAACAGCTTCCCGGATTTCACCGAGATCTGCGGCAAGCTGAACATGACGCCACAGACTCTGCGTCGTCGCCTCAAGGAAGCCAATACCAGCTACCAGGAAATCAAGGACTCGATCCGCAAGGATGCTTCCGTGTACTACCTGTCAAAGCCGGAACTCAGCATCGACGAAATTGCCTTGCTGATGGGCTTCAGCGAAGCCAGCTCCTTCCATCGTGCCTTCAAGAAGTGGACAGGTAAAACGCCGTCCAGTTTCCGTAAAGAGCACTTCGGCGTGACGCAGTAGCCTAACCAGGACCCGAAATGATCGACAACGACGCCACCACGGCGCGCCTGCTGGTGACCTGCCCGGACAAACCGGGCATCATCAGCGCGGTAAGCACTTTCCTGTTCAATCACGGTGCCAACATCACCGATTTCGATCAGCACTCCAGTGATGCCCATGGCGGCACATTTTTCCTGCGACTGGAATTCCAGACCCCGGATCTGGACTGTTCCCGCGATGCTCTGCGAAACAACTTCGCCACGCGCGTGGCGGAACCGTACGGTATGCAGTGGCAGATCAGCTATGCCAGCGAGAAGAAGCGCATGGCGGTGCTGGTATCCCGTCATGATCATGTGCTTATGGATCTGCTGTGGCGGACCTCCCGGGGAGATCTGCCCGCCACCATTCCGATGGTGATCAGCAATCATGATGACCTGCGTGATGAGGTCGAGCGGTTCGGTATCGAGTATCACCATATTCCGGTGACGGCAGACAACAAGGCGGAAGCGGAAGCCGAAGCACTGCGGTTGCTGGAGGGCAGGGTGGACGTGGTGGTCCTGGCTCGCTACATGCAGATTCTCAGCCCGGATTTCGTGTCCAATTACCCCCATCGGGTGATTAATATCCACCATTCCTTCCTGCCGGCCTTTGTCGGCGCGAATCCTTATCAGCAAGCCCACGACAAGGGGGTGAAGCTGATCGGCGCAACCAGTCACTACGTGACCGCAGATCTGGATCAGGGACCGATTATCGAGCAGAACGTGCAGCGGGTCAGCCACCGCCATTCTGCGGCAGAGCTCAAGTCGCTGGGTCAGGACGTGGAGCGTCAGGTGATGCTGCGGGCGGTGCGTTGGCACCTTGAAGACCGGGTCATCGTGGACGGCAACAAGACGGTGGTGTTTGTGAAATAGAGGCGGGTAGGGCTATGACACGGCGCTGAAGCTCTGCAGGCAAAGCTTCAGCGGCGCTGTCACTGGATACTCAGTTTGTGAATCGAAGCCCGATACCGAGGGTGCCGTAAGTTTCGGATTCCAGGCTGGTGTACTGGTATTCGGCGGTAAGAGCAAGTTTGTCGAGCAGAGGTACCGCGACCCCTGCGGTAATGAAGGGGGCGATACCGCTTTGGTTGTCGCTTTGCGGGGCGTCATCAACGATGCTTACTGTCGCGCCGCCGCCATCCAGCAACACTCGGCGTTGATCATCTTCCAGCTTGAAATCGTAAAGGTAGCCCCCTCCTTTCACGTAGAGCCAGTAAGGGCTTTGCCACACGGCCGCCAGAGTGAAGCCGTTCAGTTTCAGCGAGGTTTCTTCTTCGACCCTGACACTGCTGGCCCCGGCCCCTTGCTCTGAGGTAGTAGGGGATCGGGTGAACATGCTGTCCTCCCGCACCTCGCTTTGGCTGATAAAGCCAGCTTCCAGACCAAAGCGACTATTTTTGCCCAGCTCTACACTGTTCAGCCACATGCCAATATTGATGTTCAGCCCATCCGCGGTGTCAAAGCCATAGGGATCCATGTCTGCCCGGATCATCTGGGCTTCGGCGTAGAAATCCACGTCCGGCGGTGCCAGCTCTTCTTCGGCGTGCAGGGGGGCAATCAGGGCGCCGGTCAGCGCCGCGGTCAGCGGGAGTGTTGTTTTCATTATTGATCCAGCCGTTGTGATAAGGACAATGTGCCTCATTGTAACCAGCGCGAGGCAGACATGCACAGCGACTTCCTGAATTCCGGTGACGAAACCCTGTTGGGGCTATGCCGCCCGGGCTTTGAGGCGGATCTTGCCGCCGAACTCAATTTCCATGCCGCCGACAACATGGTGGCGGGCTACCCGCGCGCGACCGCCCATAGCGGCTATGTGCTGTGGCACAGCCAGCAGGGCAGTATGGCTGCCGTGATGGAGAGTGGCTTGATCTTTGCCCGCAGCCTGAGTCTGGCAATAGGGCAGTTTGCCGATATTGGTGATGATCGAATCAGCGCGTTGTGGCCCTTGCTGGAGGATGCTGCCCCGTTTTGCGAGGTTTATCTCGACCATCCGGACACCAATGAGGGCCGCGAGCTCCAGCGTTTTCTCAAGGGGTTCCGCAAGGCCCTGGAGCCGCGCTTGCGCAAGGCGGGTCTGTTGCGCCAGAACGCAAGGCAGCGGGTGCACCTGTTCTTCAGTGATTCACATAACGGCTGGGTTTCAACCAGTCCGGCCGCGATTCCGCTGGCGGAGGGGGGCGTGCGACGTCTGAAGTTGCCGTCGGAAGCCCCAAGCCGGTCTGCGTTGAAGGTGGAAGAGGCCCTGTTGCGGTTCTTTGGTTCCACCGAGGCACTGACCGCCCGGACGGCGGTGGACCTGGGGGCGGCCCCGGGGGGCTGGAGCTGGCAGCTGGCACGGCGGGGGATAAAGGTGCAGGCAGTCGATCACGGCAAGCTCAATGCCCAATTACTGGATGAGTATCCGGTGGAACACATCTATGGGGATGCCTTTACCTGGCGCCCGCGCTCCCCGGTGGATCTGGTGGTCTGCGATGTGGTGGACAAACCCGCCCGTACCCTCCAACAGATGGAAAAATGGCTGGTACAAGGCTGGAGTCGCGCCGCTTTGTTCAATCTGAAATTGCCGATGAAACGCCGTTTTCAGGAAGTCTGGCAGCTGCTGGAAAAATTGTCAGCGTCGATGGAAAAACACCCGGAGCGGGGGCAGGTGGAGATCAAGGCTGCACATCTGTATTACGACAGGGAAGAGATTACGGTGTGGGCCGCCTTCCACCGGGATTACTGACGATGACTGTGACGCGCCCGGCGAAGGGGTTCTTTCTGACATTGGCGGCGTTGTACTTCGCCCAGGCTTTGCCCGTCAGCATGCTGGGCAAAGCCATGCCGGCACTCGCCAGGGAGGCGGGATTGTCGACCCAGTGGATAGGCTTTCTCGCCTTGCCTGCGATTCCCTGGGCATTGAAATTCATTTGGGCCCCCTGGGTAGACCGTTGGGGAAGCGGGCGACCCAATCATCGCAAGCGATGGGTGCAAGTCTGCCTGCTGGCTGTGATTGCCGTATTGGGCGTAGTGGCCATGTTCCCGCGAGAATGGTTGCTGGGGCCGGGCTTTGTGGTGTTGCTCGGGCTGCTTTTCCTGCTCAACTTTTTCAGCGCGACCCAGGACATTGCCACGGATGGTCTTGCCACCCGCTTGCTGACGCCGGAATGGCGGGGCCTGGGGAACAGCATTCAGGTAAATGGTTACAAGATTGGCATGATGGCCGGAAGCAGCGCCTTGCTCATTCTGGTTGACCTGTGGGGCTGGCATTCCACTGTGGCGCTGGTGATCGCGGCCATGATGTTGGTGTTGGTCCAGGTCACTCGCTTCAAAGAGCCAGCAGAGCCTGTTCACCAGCAGCAACGGGAGCCGGTGAGTCTGAGTTGGTGGTGGCGTGAATTGACCCGTTTCTGGCTGCGACCAGGGGTCTTGTCGTGGTTGCTGATCCTGCTGTTTTATAAAGTCGGTGACAGTTTTGGTACCCGTATGATCAACCCCTATCTTGTCGACAGCGGCTGGAGCTTGTCGGCGATTGGCACACTGGACCTGTTTGCGTCATTAATGGGGCTGGCGGGGGCGGCACTTGCCGGGTTGATTATGGTGCGTGTTCATCGCCGCAGGGTGTTGGTGGCCTTTGCCCTTTTACAGGCATTGTCCTTTGTGGCCTGGGCCTGGCTGGCCAGTACCGGCAACCCAGTACCGGCGACACAGGTGTGGTTGGTGGCCCTGTTTGAGCAGTTTGCAGATGGTCTGTCCACGGTGGCCCTGTTTGTCGTGATGATGGATTACTGTCGCAGTAGCCATGAGGGTAGCGACTACACGATGCAAGCCTCTGTGAGGCTGTTTGCAGCAGGCCTTTTTACATTGGTCAGTGGTTTTAGCGCTGCCTGGATGGGGTATGCACTGCATTTCCTGTTGGCGGGATTGCTGTCGGCGGCGATTATTCCCGTTATCCTGATCTGGAAACCGCCGGCATCCTAGCCGGCGTTGGCATCCGGTAACGATAACTCGTGTTGAGTGCTGAAAATTACATCCTCGGTGTTGCCTTCTTCTCCCATGCCAAGCAACAGGGGAAGTGCCCGAAACACTTGCAGGGTTAAGGTTTTCCCCTCCACCTGTGCATGGGCCAGTGGGCGGCTTTCGGGTCCGGTGATTGAGAGTGATGGGCCCAGTGGAGTCATGGCGAGCACCCCATCCAGAGGCGGCAGGGGCATCTCCATGCCTGGGCCTAGGGAAACCTGTCCACCCTGGTAACGTAGCGTCCCGGTGGCTTCTGCGATGGTGTTCTCCCGAATACTGAGGGAAGCGAGGGCCAGGTCCAGATTACCGTCAGCCTCTCCCTGCGGCAGAAAGTCATTGATGAGATCCATCGGCAGCTGTGCTCGCCAGTGCTGTAAAGTCCAGTCGCCCCAGTCAGCACCGATCCAGCCCTCCGCATGGATCGGCCCGGTGTGCAAGGCAACCTGTACGCCCGGTGTCAGCCAGTGCCAGTCCATTTCCCAGCGAATCTGAAGCGCTTTTCCCTGCCATTCCATATCGCCCTGGCCACGCCACCACAAGCCCGAGAGCTGGGGCCTTGGTAACCCCTCTTCATTGTCAATGGCTTCGGGCAACGCGCCAGTCACCACAGACGCCGGCATGAGCATGATCATGAAAAAAAGAAAGGCGGTTATAAAGATGGCGCTGAGACCCAGTATTGACCGTAGGGGAGGCATCCAGTTTCTCCCGGTTGTTGTTATTGGACAGCGAGGCTGCGGCAATTACGGGTTAGGGGAAAGCAAGATGAAAATAAAATATGAATCTGGTCACGAAAATAAATTCGCTTTTGGTAAAAGGGGACAGGCGTTGAGCTGGTTTTTGTCATTACCGGTCAGGCGGTGGTGGTTCAGTAAAAAGGGTGCCTATGATGAAAGTGCGTGCGAGGGATCGTTGTAAAAACTAATACATAATTATTATTGGTGGCGGTTTTATTAACAGCAAATAATCATTATAAAAAATGAATTTTTATTCCGGATTATCCATTTTTAGAGAGTGAGAAACGTTTCCCGGTTTAACGGTGTGGATGCGTGGATGATGATCGCCTGACGTGCAGAACGGAATCTGCACATAACACCTAACAAGAAGAATCACAGGGAAGAGGGACTGAGCATGTTCAGGATAAACAGCATGGCCTATGAGGTGCCGCTGGTATCAGGCCTGTATGCGCAACGGTTTATCGAGTTCATGGAAGCCAGAGGGATCAGTAAAGAGGCTTTGCTGGAAGGCACTGAACTGGACGAGGTGCTTAAGAACTCAGGGACACTGTTGTTATCCATCAATCAGGTTACCCGCATGATGGCCTCAGCTCGTCGTTTTCTTGATGATGATATGGCCGCGTTTGAGTTTGGCAGAACGCTGGATCTTCAGGGTCATGGCTTATTGGGTTTTGCTTTGCTCAAGCAGAAAGACTTCCGCGACCTTGCCAACATGGTTGTGCAATACCTGCGGGTGTCATTGCCGATACTGGATATGAGGGTGTCATGCAGCGGCGATGAAATTCGCATCGCGTTGCAGGATGTGTGGGATCTCAAGGAGCTGCGCCCTTTCTTCGTGAATATCTACATGGGTAGCATATATTCGCTTACCTCTTTGATTTGTCGCAGGTTTCACTTCGAGTTTGATTTTTCCGTCGATCATGAACATGAAATGTGGCACCGCCTGGCCCCCCACGCAAATTTGTCGTTTTCGTCATCGGGGAATCAGGTGGTGGTGCCGCTTTCAGGTCGCCCGGCAAGGGATGGCAATGATGAGCTGGCATTCTATCTGGCTAGTGCCCGTTCCCGGGATGATGTCAAAGGCGATGAACATATGGAGTTGGTGGCCCGTGTCCGTGAAGAAGTGCTGCGATATCCCGGACGTGAAGGCACTCTGGAGCGTGTGGGTGAGCGGTTGGGTATGAGTGCGAGATCACTACGTCATCACCTGAAAATGGCCGGTGTATCGTTTCATGATATCCGAAACCAGGTGCGCAAAACCTTTGCAACGCGCTATCTCAAAGATACCAACATGCCACTGAACAAGATCGCCGAAGTGCTTGGTTATAGCGATCAAGCGAGTTTTACCAAAGCCTATCGTGGCTGGACCGGTGCAACACCGGGAGATATACGACGAGGTTTTATTCAGACTCAGTCGTGATGGTTAAGGTTGTCTCGCGACTATGCCCAGAAATCGCCATTGAGCGGGTTATTCTCTTGCCGTTGCGGTGTTTCTGATAGCAAAAACGTCTTTTTATTATCAGCTGAATATACGTTTTTGCATGCGCTTCTCTTGCTGAATGCGTAAAGCATCACAGCTGTCTTTTTTAACAAACTCTGCGTCACTCCTAACAATGCACCTGATCGGGGCTTGCGAATAATGACTGCAATGTACCTGTGGGAAGGGAAACGTCTGCCTGTTATTCCTGCCCATGGAGTTGCGGGTGCATTGTCGCAGGCTGGCAGGGAAGCAGTCGCCATGGCTCTGCGATAACAACAAATGAAAATTGAGAATAATCAATACGAGGAGTGAGTCATGACCCCCCGAACGCTGAATATCGGACCGTTCCAGATGCGGTCACTGGCAGCGGCTGCCATGCTCGCCGCCAGTGGCGCAGCACAGGCGGTACCTGTCGAAGCAGACATGTACTTCCAGTGTACTTACCCGTTGATCGGGCAGCAGCCGCTGACCGCCAACATCCAGACTGACATGCCTGAAAGTATTGGTGTAGGTGAGGCCACGGGTGCGTTCACCCTGAGCATTACCGCGACCGCTGAAGGCAATACCTGGCAAGGGCTTAGCCTGGTGGGAGCTACCACCATCGAGGGGTCTGCACAGGCGGATTCTACGGTGAGTGGTAATTCCCTGAACTTGCCTCTGACCATTCCGCTGGGCATTCCTGTTACGGATATTGCGGGCGTTTCGGGCCCGTTTGATCTTGTGGCGACTGGGGATACTCCGTCACTCACCTTTACCGAAAGCAATGTCGGCATGGTAGATATCTTCGTGGAAGAAAATATGTCTCTTGCCATGATCGCGCGCAAGGCGGATGGCACCTATGTTGACTTCGGTTCCGCCTGGCATGATCCAAACAACCCGGAAGTGTTCCTGGTGGATTGTGTAATGGATCAGGCCCGTATGAATGACAACGGCGTGACCAATCTGCTGCACTCGTTTGAAGTCGAGACTGTGGCGGTTGAGCAGAACATCGATGTAGATATGGACGAGCTGGACTTCGGCCAGGTGCAGGGTGGCCTGACTGAAATGCAGACGGTGACCATTTCCAATACGGGTGGCCAGCCACTGGGTATCAATGGTGTTTCCATTGCTGGTACTGACGCCAGTGCCTTTATGCAGACCAACGACTGTACCACTCTGGCACAGGGCGAAAGCTGCACGGTGGATGTCACCTTCATGCCTACCGGCGAAGGGGCTCGCAGCGCCAACCTGGTAATCGAATCTGATGATCCGGATTCCCCAAGCGTGGAAGTTGCCATGAGTGGTCAGAGCGTTCTTGCACCTGAACCGGCGATGACGGTTGACCCTGAATCGGTTTCTTTTGGCTCAGTAACGGTGGGTACCAGCAAAGACAGCTCTGTCACCATCGGCAACGAAGGCACTGCTGCCCTGACCATCACCAACGTCTCTGTTGGCGGTGCTGATAGCAGTGAGTTCATTCAGAGCAATAACTGTGTGAATGTGGCCCCGGATGCAACTTGTACCGTATCTCTGACGTTCACGCCTGCGGGCGAAGGCGCCAGAAGCGCGACGCTGAACATCCAGTCCAATGACACGGCTAGTCCGAATCTGGACATCGCGATGACAGGCACCGGTATCTCCAATTCCCAGCAAGGTGTAGAGATGACCTATGGGCTGTCTGGCAGTACCCACATCAAGAAAGCCTACGGCGATGTGAGCCTGAGCGGCACCATCGATGCGCTTCTGGATCTGGCCAGCGGTGATTTTACTGCGGATCTGGCTCTCGATCCTTCAAGTGGCAGCTTCCGTATCCTCTACGGGTGGAAACTGGTAACGGCCGATGCGGATATCGAGTTCGAACCGGTGGGTGAAACCACAGGTAACATTGGGGCTGGTAATGTTCTGACTGCGGAGACCCAGATGTACATCAAACTGCCAAAAGTGAAGATGAAAATCTTTGGCTGGGCTCTGCCTGTCGGCGGTGGCGATGAGTGTCGTACCTCCGAGCCCGTATCCATCCAGCTGGCCAGCCCGGAAGGGGAATCCTTCGATCCGCTGGGCGCGGGTGGCAACCTGATCGGGACCTACGATCTGCCGGGCCTGGAAAACTGTGGTGGTCTGACTGACCTGCTGAACGTCTTCATGGCGGGTAGCGGTAACACCATCGAGCTGTCCCTGGATCCGCAACTGTAATGTTCTGGCGGTGCTCTGCTTCGGCAGGGCGCCGCTCAGCACTACAGTTGTTTCGGTCTTGCTGTGCCAATCCGGGCACAGCTTCTATCTGATCTTAATGGTTGCCCAAAGCCGGGCGGTTGATGCCGGTTTTGGGCAACCATTAGTGATGGACAAAGCTTATGTCTCTTGAACATGTTGGGCCGGTGGCGACGACGGCGTTGCTGATGCTGTTGTCGGCATCGTCGGCGGCGGCCCCGGTCTCCGCCACGCTGGATTACACCTGTGTTTTTCCCCTCATTGAAGAGCAGCCCCTCAGTGTCGACATCACCTCTGAGATGCCGGGCAGCCTTGCGGTTGGGCAACCCTCAGGAAGCTTTCAGATCAATGGTACCGCGACTGTTTCTGCCGAATCCTGGAATGGTCTGGATTTTGTTGGCAGCGATACGTTGTCCGGACAAGTGGATGCCCATGCCTCTGTCACTGGTAACGGACTGTCGTTACCCCTTGTGATTCCAATGGAGATCGCTGCACAGCCAATGCCTGATGAGCAGGGCGCCTTCTCTATTGTCGCTTCAGGTGTGACACCGTCCCTGACGTTCACGTCCGACAATCAGGGGGCGGTAGAAATACGGGTAGGGAACCTGGTGCTGAACCTCACTCCCCGTGACGATAATGATAATCCGACAGGACTCGGTGATTTTCAGAGTGATTGTGTGCCGGTCACGGGTGAGGAGGCTCTGCTACACACCATCACGGTGTCTGGCGATGACGCAGGTTCTGCTACGTTCGGGGTAACGGGTGATGCTGTTCTGAAAGGAAAGGCGAATTGGCCCTTAGTGGGAGAGCTGACCGTGGAAACTTCGGGTAGTAGTGTTTCGGGGAGCATGGGGCTCGAGACGTCTGCGCTGTCACTGGATATCCCGGGTCTGTTCAAAACGTTCTCTCTGGATGCGCAGGCAACGCTTGAGCCTGTTTCTTCTGTATCGGGAGAGTTGATTGATGGCGAGTTGGTACTGTCTCTCCAGGCACGGATCCGGCTTGCCGATATTCGCCTTAAATTGTTCGGTGTGCCGATCGCCATTTACAACGGTGAGCAATGTGTCAGCTCACAGGCAATGTCGCTATCAGCAGTGACGCCTCCCGGGCAGCATTTTGATGTTACGACCGGGGGGCAGGTGACGGGTGAGTACTCTGTGCCAGCGTTTGAAAATTGCGGGGTCATGACAGGGCTGGTCAATCGGTATCTGGCGGGGGCGGGCAGCAGCTTGTCCCTGCAGCTGGCACCGCTATAACAAAAGGGCGACAGGATGAAACGAACAAACCGTAATCTCATCAGACTCCCGGACATCATGACGGGGTTGGTGGCGACGATATCATTCGGGTTGTTGTCGTTGGCGTCGGCAAGCCATGCCGATGACAGCTTTTATCAACCCCCATCGCCTCTTCCTGCCGGCTTGCCAGGGGATATCGTGTCCTGGCGCGAAGCGAAGGCAGGGCCACCCCGTGCCCGTGAACTGGCCCATGCCTGGCAGGTGATGTACTTGTCCTCCGACGGGTTGGGAAACCCGAATGTGGTAACTGGCACGGTACTGGTTCCAAAAGGCTATGACCCGGCGACCTTGCCAGTGATAGGGATGGCGCCGGGTACGGCAGGGCCGGCTTTCCGCTGTGCGCCCTCGCGGATGATCGACAAAGGTGCCTTCTATGAGCAGCCGGCCATCAACGACATGCTCGAGCGAGGCTATGCCGTCGCGGTGACGGACTATGTTGGCTATCACCCGGAACCAGAGACGACTTACATTATCGGGAAGTCCATGGGGGCGGCCTTGCTGGATGTGGTCCGTGCCGCTCAGCGACTGCCGGAAAGTGGATTGTCTTCGTCTTCGGCGGTGATGTTGCGGGGGTATTCCCAAGGTGGTGGGGCGACGCTGTGGGCGGGTGAAATGCATTCTGCCTATGCCCCCGAATTGGACTTGCTAGGCCTGGCCGCCGGAGGCGTACCCGCAAACCTGGCCCAGGTGGCGCTGCCGTTGAATGGGCAGGCGGGTTTCGGGGTGTTGCTGTATGCGTTACTGGGCCAAGACAACCTGTACCCGGAACTGTCTTTGACTCCGTACCTGAATGCCCAGGGGCAACAGGCCGTTACGGAGATGGTCAGCGACATGTGTGTATTGGAATTACTGCAGGATTTTCAGGGCGTTTCCCTGGCCGATGTGACCGACGTCAACCCGTTAACCGGGCCGCGCTTGCAACGCATTGCCGAGAATGAGCTGGGCAAGGGCACGCAGTCGGTGCCTGTGTACCAGTACCATGAGGAGCAGGATGGTTTGGTCGCGTTTTCCCAGGCGCGTGATCTTAAAAACCTGTATTGCAGCAAGGGGGTAAACGTTCAGTGGCAACCGGTGGATACGCAAGGCAGCAGCGGAGTCGTGCGGCACATCAATCTGGCCTACCGGGGAAACAGCGGGGTCAATGTGTTCATCGATGAGGTGCTACAGGGACAGACGCCGTTATCCAATTGCGACGGGGGTTGAGGCGGCGAGATTGTGGGGGGGCTGCGAAATCATGGCCAGCCAGTATAATGGCGGCCTGTTTTCGCAACCGGAGCCCCGTTCCATGGACGCCCAACACCACCTTGATGCCACTGGTCTGCTGTGTCCGGAACCGGTCATGATGCTCCACAACAAGGTTCGCGACATGGCCCCGGGCGAACTCCTGGAAGTCCGCGCCACAGACCCCTCCACCGAGCGAGATATCCCCAAGTTCTGCCAATTCCTCGGTCACACCCTGGAGAAACAGCAGGTTGAGGGGGAGGTGTATTGGTATTGGATCAGGAAGAAGCAGTGAACAGTTAACAGCGATGCGCGGTTAGCGCATTCAGGCTTTTTAACGTACGAGGCCGCGCCCAAGAATTGGGCGCGGCCTCGTTGCTTACAAATCAAGCAAACGTTGCTCGCGCAACAGTTCACTATTCACTGTTAACTGTTCACTACCCTTACCGCTCTGTCGCCAACATCGCCACCGCAGCCAGCGCTTCCGGGTCCCGTTCTTTGAGTTTGTTGGCGATACCGTGCTGGAAGAAGTAGCGGAAGTGGTCTTTCTCCTGGGCAGAGGTGAGACATTGGGCGCCGGGGAGCACCGGGGTCTGTACCGGGTCGTTTTCTTCCGCAACCATGGCCGACAGGGTGCCATCCGCGTGCAGGCGCCAGCTGACCACTTCCATCAGGCTGATGGTGTGGAACTCATCGGCTGAGAATACGGCGTGGGTGCCGATGGTGTCCGGGATTTCCTGAACAGAGTGCTGCCCGGGTTGGGGTTTGCCAAAGAAGCGAACGGCGGCATCCAGCTCTTGCACTTTATGTTCCGGGGCATCCACGAACAGGTAGTCACTGCCTGGCAGGCGGTATCCTTCCCAGCGACCGTTTAACGGGTCGGCCAATGCCATTGCGGTAACGGGGCTTTTCAGCCAGGGGACCATGGCAACCGTATCGCCATTGGCCAATCGGGCCCAGGCCAGAATCTTCAGCGAGAACAGGGTGTCAGGATGGCTGTCATTGGCGTACAGCAACTCAATGCCATCGTATTCCGGTGACAGGCGAAGTATAGGGGGCTGGGCCGCTTTGCGACGTGGAGAGAAAGGAACAACGTTGCTGTTCCCGCCAGGGTGTTGCCGGTGAGCCGAAGTCATGGGCACCTCCCGGTACGTGTCCTAGAGGGTCGCCAATGTTGTTACACCCGGCAGGGTGCTGGCACGATCACATGCCATGGCGACCGTTGGTTCACGTTAGCCTGTCAGACGCAGGCATGCAAGTTGTCGCGCAAGCGTCATGAGCGGTGGCGCGAATGCCGGACAGATGGCACCCGCAGGAGGTGGGCGACGCGATGGTCTGTGGGACCATCGCGTCAACGGAGCAAGAAACTCAGGCGCTGACGAGAGCCAGTGCGCCACTGGCGATCGGTAGCGCCATGGCAAGACGCCAGGCTAACCGCTGCTGATAGGGCAACAAAAACACCAGAGGCAAACCGGCAAAGGCAAACAGACCGATGGCCATGAACAGCGCCAGACCGGTTGGCCACACCTGCAGTACGCAGACCAGCGACACCGCCAGACAGGCCCAGCCGCTCCAACGGGCCAGCCGGGCTCGCGGCTCTGGCAGTTTGCGATCCAGAATCTGCGGCTGATGACGCTTCATTGCCAATGCCAACAGGGTCATACCGCTGAACGCCAGGCAGACAGCAAATAGCAGGATCATGCGTTTTCTCCCGCAGGCGCGGTTGTGGAAGGCGTGGTACGTTTAGCCGGTTTTTTTCGCGGTGCACGCTTGGCGGGGGCTGGCTTACGTATCAGTCGCCAAAAGGTGTAGCCACCCGCGCCAGCAAAGGCCAGACACACCAGATCGACACTGGCCAGGGCAGGGTGCTGCCACGCCACGGCAGTGAATAGATGGGAATTCGTCGTCAACACATTGATCACCGGCACGGCCAGCCACAATACGGTGCCGAGGGCGACCTGTTCCTGCCAACCGCTCCGGTTGGGGCGTAGCAGGGCATGGATCAGTGCGGCAAGCCATACCAGAAAGAACACCTGTATTTCCTGATCGCCCCGGTTTTCCAGCGTCACAGGGAGCAAACGGTTGCCAATGAAATAGGCGGCAATCGCGATCATCAAGCCAGAGATGGCCGCCATATTGAGACCGTTCACCAGCTTCAGGGAAGAGCCCGGAACCTGGTCGCGTTTTAGTTGCTGTGTGCGCTTGTTGACCCACAGCAACATGCCTGTGATGGCCATGGCGGAGCCGGCAATGCCGAACAGGAAAAACAGCCAGCGTGTCAGCGGGTCCGCGAAGCGAGCCATGTGCAGGCTGGTGAAGACATTATAGATTCGCCAACTGGGGGCAACGGGATCTTCAGAGGGTAGCAGGGTCTGCTGCAGTTCCCCGTTTACGCCGTTATATACCTGCACCGGATCGCCCCCACGTTGACGCGCGGTAATGGCAGGGTCCCGGTCTACACGCAAGCTGATGACGGCATTATCGCGGTTCGGATTGGTGACGCCGATGCGTGTCACCGGTTTACCGAAATGGGCTTCGGTTTGTGCAATCAGGGGTTTGATGTCGACCATCTCGGCGGGGTTGCCGGGGCGCTGGGCCTCTTCTCCACCACGGGAAAAGACCTCGGAGAAAAAGTCACGCCGGTTTTCCGGATAGGCGGCATCAATTCCCCAGGGCATCAGCATGGTCATGAACAGTAGCAGGCCCGAATAAGTGATCATGAAATGGAAGGGCAAGGCCAGTACGGCCGTGGCATTGTGGGCATCCAGCCACGATCGTTGTCCCTTGCCGGGCCGGAAGGTAAAGAAATCCTTGAAGATCTTCTTGTGGGTAATCACCCCGCTGATGATCGCAATCAGCATGAACATGGTCGCCAGACACACGACCCAGCGGCCGACTTCCCGGGGTACCCCGTGCAGCTGGTAATGGAAGCGATAGAGGAAGTTGCCACCGGCGGTGTCACGCGGTTCGACCACCTGCCCGCTGTCGGCATCCATGGATACGCTTTCACCGCGATGACGGCCGCCCCCTTGTTGTTGGCGCTGCTGCAGCGGTTGCCAGCGTAGCTCGGCGACGGTGTGCCGGGCGGAGGGCAGGCTGATATCCCAGGAACGGGCGTCGCTGGCCTTGTCGTTGAGCACCGCCACTGCCATGTCCAGTGTGTTGGGGGTCAGGGTGGAGTCATGGGTTTCCGGCTCCATCCACAGGGTAATTTCTTCACGGAAGTAGGCACTGGTACCGGTAATAAAAATCGCGACCAGCAGCCAGCCCAGCAACAGTCCGACCCAGGTGTGTAGCCAGGCCATGGATTGGCGGAAGGATCCGTTCATGATGGGCTCCCGATCAGATACAGGGCGCCAAACACCAGGCTCACTAGTGCAATGCCACCCCAGGCCCGCCAGGCGCTGCGAACAGAAAAAGCCCAGATGGCAGCACAGGCGCATAGCAGGAATGCCACCAGAATGCCGGTAATGACGGCTTCGTTACGGGGCATGGGCAAAATCACGGCCAGGGCCATGGCGCACAATGCGCTCAGGGCATAGCCTCCCAGCGCCGCGGCGAGTGTCCGGGACGTTATCGAGCGTGGAGTCATAAAGCGATACTGCGGCAAGTCAACGAAAAATGAGAATCGTTATTATCCGCGAAAACGTGCAATCAAAATGCACATTTGCTTGAGGCAAGTGTAAAGAATGTCAGTCTGATCAGGCTGCCTGGGCGGACTTGGCGTCAGCTGTAGCGTGAACAAGGGGTTGTTTCATCCGCCAGCGCAGGCGCAAGCCAAGAAGAACCGCCGCCACGGTGAGTCCGGCCACCAGTCCGATCCAGAAACCGGCTGGCCCCATGGCCGGTACCAGCCAGTCGGTCAGCCCCAGGCTGTAGCCCAGCGGCAAGCCAACGCCCCAGTACGCAAACAGGGTCATCAGCATGGGCTTGCCGGTGTCTTCAAATCCGCGCAGGCAGCCGTTGGCACACACCTGCAAGGCATCGGAAATCTGATACAAGGCGGCAAACAAGAGCAGGTAGGAGGCGAGTGCAATCACCTCCGGGTTACTGGTATAGATATGCGGGATCCAGTGGCGAGCAACCACCAGAGCGAGCGCGGCAACGACACCGACAATGACGCTGATCATTAACGCGATCTGCACGGCATTGCTAAGGCTCGCTGTATCTGCACGGCCCCGGGCGTGGCCCACGCGTACTGTGGCCGCCAGCGCAAAGCTGAGCGGCACCATGAAGATCAGGGAGGTGAAATTCAGCGCAATCTGATGGCTGGCGACGGTTTGCGCCCCCAGGCTGCCGATCAACAGCGCAATCACGGCAAAGATGCTGACCTCAAAGAAAATCGACAGGCCCACAGGCAGGCCCAGACGCAGCATGTAGCCCAGACTCGGCATTTCAAAGTGGCGCCGGCGCAGGTTCAGCGGCGCACTCCGGTAAACCGGGTGGCGATGAGTGTAGACCAACATCATCAACGCCATGCACCACATCACCAGCGAAGTGGCCCAACCGCAGCCGACGCCGCCCATGGCCGGGAATCCCAGCTTGCCGTAGATCAGGACGTAGTTGCTGGGGATGTTGATCAGCAAGCCGATCACGCTGAACACTAACACCGGACGGGTGTGATTCATGGCTTCGGTGTAGCTACGCAAGGCCAGCATGATCGCCGCCCCCGGCATGCCCCAGCTCAATGCATCCAGATAGCCGCTGACCATGGGGCGGATGGCAGGATCCACGTCCATCCAGACCATGACCGGCGCCACGCTGCGCAGGATCAGCGCGCATAGCACACCCAGGCCAAGGGCAAGCCAGAGGCCCTGCTGGGCCAGCGGGTTGATACGGTGGTAAGCTTCGCCGCCCAGATGCCGTGACAGAATCGGGGTGGCGCTCATCAGCACGCCGGTCATGAACAGGAACAGGGGCACCCAGATACTGGCGCCCACGGCAACGGCGGCAAGGTCATTGGCGCTGACGCGGCCTGCCATCATGGTGTCAACAAAGCCGTTAGCGGTCTGTGCCAGCTGGCCGCCGAGAATTGGCAGGGCGAGCGTGAGCTGGGCGGCAAATTCCTGACGGCGGGAAGACATAGGCGTGACAAATCGTATGAGTGAGACACAGGGTCGGAGCAAGGCGGCTACCATACCGCAAAGCACAACAAAGGTGCACCGTAGTGCTGACCTTGAGGCCCTTTTTCGCGCGACTTTTTTCCACGACTACGCCACGGTGCTGGTAGGGGGCGCACTGGAGCCGGTGTACCTGCCCGGCAGCCCGCACCGAATCTGCTATACACAGGATTACTTTCGCAGTGCCTTGCACGAGATTGCCCACTGGTGTGTCGCCGGGGACGCCCGTCGCCAGCTCGAAGATTATGGTTACTGGTATGCGCCGGATGGCCGTAATGCCGAGCAACAGGCACAGTTCGCCAGTGTGGAAGTGCTCCCCCAGGCCTATGAAGCGCTATTCTGCGCCGCCTGCGGCCACGATTTTCGGGTGTCACTGGATAACCTGAAGGGGGATGGCGGAGATGAGCGCGGGTTTGCCATCAGGGTGTACGAGCGTGCCGAGGCTCTGCTGGCGCTGGGCTTGCCTGAGCGTGTAGAGCGTTGGTGCAATGCGCTGGGTAAGCATTACTCCGGCGATCCATCTTCCCTGTCTGGTAGTTTTCAGCAGATCTTTCATTTCCCTCTCTAAAGCAGAAGCCCGGGGTACTGTCGGCGATCAGCCGTTCTGTCGTTACGACGTAGTGTTGTGAGAATGACACTTATTCGCTATATTTCCCAATCGAGAATGATTCGCGATAGCGACTTTCGACGATTTGCCGTATCCAGAGTTCACTGCATTCATGGCTTACTCAACACCGGGCAATGCCCTTGGTAACGAGGCGGCTAACCTGTACCGCGACCACGCCGTCTGGCTGTTCGGTTGGTTGCGTCGCCGTCTTGGGGGGAATAACACCGATGCTGCGGATCTGGTGCAGGATACCTATGTCCGATTGATGGACTCGGGGCGGTACCCGCCGATCGGAGAGGGGCGCGCTTTTCTGGCCCAGATTGCCAAGGGCCTTGTTCTTGACCTGCAGCGACGTCGCCGGCTTGAGTTCGCCTATCTGGAGGCGCTGGCGTCTCAACCGCAAGCCGAATTTCCCTCTGCGGAGCAGCAGCATCAGGTGCTTGAAGTGCTGATTCGGATCGACCGGATGCTGGATCAATTACCTGCCAAGGTGTCCCAGACGTTTTTACTCTCCCGCTTTGAGGGCCTGACCTACCACGAGATAGCGGACCGTCTGGAAATTTCTTATGGCTCAGTCCGCAAGTATATGCTGCGGGCGACCCAGGTCTGTTTGCTGGCAATGGACGAATAACCATGTCTGCTTCGTCGATGCTTGCAGAGCACGCCAATCGCCATGGGCTCGAACTCCAACGGCTGGAAACTGCGCTGGAATGGCAGGTCAGTCACTGGTCTGGAGACATGTCGGATCAAGACCTGAAGGAATGGGCTGCCTGGCTGGCATCTCACTCCGGAAATCAACATGCCTGGCACGAAGTGGAACGTCTGGCCGGGCGGCTGGAGTTGGTTTCCCCTGAACTGGGCCGTGAATCCCTGAAGCGCCCCTCATCCATCAACCGTCGGCAGGTTCTGGCGTTATTGGGGCTTGCAGGAGCGGGGGGGATGGTCGCCCGTACAGGCTGGGTGCAGCGTACGATCGCAGATTGCCATTGTGGCCCCGGTGAGCAACGCGAATTGTCCCTGCCCGGTGGTGGCGAGCTCAGGGTCAACACCGAGAGTGCGGTGAACCTCTATCAGGGGAAGATCGAGGTTTTCCCGGGCAGCGAAATTGCTCTGGATACCCGTTCGGCGTCACAGTCCGCCCTGTTTGTAGAGATGGCGGGACTGCAATGGCAGGCAGGGAAGAGTCATAGCGTACTGCGCGATTACGGTGGCCAGCTGCGCGTATCTCTTCTGGCCGGAGAGGTGGCATTGCTGTCCGGGCATGCAGGGGCACCCTTGATCGTCCATGAGGGCGAGGAGGTCCTGTTATCTCCCGGTGGCTTGCAACGCCGGCCCCTCGATACTGCTGCTGTGCTGGCGTGGACCCGCGGGGTGCTGTTGGCGGATCGGATGTCCATGGGCGATTTTCTGGCTGAGCTTGGGCGTTACCGCAGGGGGTTTCTGTACTGTGATGATGCGGTTAAAGACCTGATTGTCTCCGGCGCCTATCCCGTCAACGACACGGATTTTGCCCTGCAGTCGCTGGCGCAGGCTTTGCCGGTCGAGGTGCATTACCGTACCCCCTGGTTGGTGCATGTGAGCCACGCAGAAAAAAACCTCGTGGCGGTGTAGCACTTTTTTCATCTCATTCGGGATTACAGGTATAGCGAGCCACTTTCTGGCTTCAAATCGACCTGATCAAGGATAGAAAAGATGAATAACGACAACGCCGCTTGCCGTCGACGGTCGCGTGCCTGGCTTGCACTGGCATTCTGCGCTGCGACACTGACATCGTTCCCGGCCATGGCCGACGCTCCCCGTCAGTACCAGATCGAGGGCGGGCGCCTGGATGGCGCGTTGAGTCATTTTGCCAGTGAAGCGGGCTTGACCCTGGTGATCGATGGCCGTCTGACAGAGGGCAAGATCACCCGAGGTCTCGATGGAGCCTTCAGCACACGCCAAGGGCTGGATCAACTACTCACCGGCACGGGGCTGGAAGCGGTTCGGCAACCCAATGGTAGCTACCGTCTGAAAGTGGCCGATCCTGCGGCGGCACCCAATCAGTTGGAAAAAGTCACCGTAACGTCGGCATCGGCTTCAGGCAAGGCGGTGGATGTGGCGAATGCTCCGGCCAGTATTTCCGTCATCGGCCGTGAAGAGCTGGAAGGGAAGTCCTACCGGGATATAACCGAAGCGCTGCAGGATGTCCCGGGGGTTTATGTGGACGATGGACCCTCAAGCAAAGGGGGAACCGAGACGATCTCCATTCGGGGAATGGACAGCAAATACACCCTTATCCTTGTGGATGGTCGTCCCCAAGGGTCCGGCCAGTCTTATTACAATGGTTTCGGTACTGGCGCCGAGTATGGCTGGCTGCCCCCGATTTCAGCCATTGAACGCATTGAAGTGATCCGCGGCCCGATGTCGTCGCTATACGGTTCTGATGCGCTGGGGGGGGTGATTAACGTCATTACCAAAGGGACCCCCGATCAGTGGGGAGGCTCTTTGACCTTGGAAAGAACCGAACAGGAAAATCATGACTCCGGGGACTATCAACAACAACGCTTTTACCTGAGTGGCCCCTTGCTCGAGGATCGCCTTGGGTTGACGGTGACAGGCACTCGTTACCAACGGGACGAGGATCATCTTGAGGGTGGTTATCACGCACTCGACCGTGACAGCCATTCTGCCAAATTGTCCTGGACGCCCAGCGAAGACCAGACTCTGGCTCTGGAAGCGGGTTATGGCACTCAGCTCACAGAAGGCTCCGCGGATAAAACCGGTAGTGATAGCGAGCTGTACACCGTTCGCCGCTATCAGGCTCTGACCCACGATCTGTTGTGGGGAGGAAAGGTCAGTACCAATAGCTATGTGCAGCACGAAGAGCTGGAGAACCAGACACAGGATGCACGCTATGCCCGCACGACTGCCAACACCCAGAGCACCTTGCCGCTGGGGAATCACGTGATCACCGCCGGAGCCCAGTATCGCGAGCAGCAAACCGAGAACCCCACCCGAGCCATTGGTGAGCCGGATCTGGAGCGGTGGGATATGGCGTTGTTTGCGGAGGATCAGTGGTTTATCACCGATCCGCTGGCACTTACTGCCGGCCTGCGTTGGGTGGATGATGAACACTACGGTAGCGAAGCTGTGCCCCGTTTGTACGCGGTCTACAACTTGAGCTCAACGGTTACCTTGAAAGGTGGGGCCAGTGCGGGCTACCGCACACCGGATCTGAAGCAGGGTGATTCCAACTGGGTTGAAGGCGGTGGTGGTCGTTCTGTGGATGGTGGCGATATCGGTAACGATAACCTCAAGCCGGAAAAGAGTGTCACTTACGAAATCGGTGCCATGTGGGAATCTGACAATGGTGTCCAGGCGGGGTTGACGGTTTATCAGACCGACTACCAGGACAAGATTGAAAAACCGTTGATCTGTGATCGGATCTCCGGACCGGATGCTTCCTGTGTGTATCAGGGATATGACTACGAAAAACTGTATCGCTATACCAACGTGGATGAAGCTCGTATCCAGGGGGCAGAGGTGACGCTGTCATTCCCGGTGGGTTCACGTCTTCGTGTTGATACCAACTACACTCTCACCGACAGTGAGCAGCTAACCGGCGATGACAAGGGGCTGCCATTGAACGACCAACCCAGACACCGTGCGAATATTGCACTGAACTGGCGAGCCAACGACGCTACCCGAGTCTGGGCGAAGGCTCGTTACAAGGGTAGCGCATCACAGATTGCTGCGCGCAGTGGTTTGTCCGAGAAATATCCGGGCTATACCCTGGTGGATTCCGGGTTGGTGTATGCACTGACCGAGCAACTGGATGTTTACGGTAGTGTGGAGAACGTGTTCGACAAGGATATCAACACCGATGACTATGGACGCATCCTTGATGGGCGTCGTTACAGTGCGGGCCTGACCTTTAACTTCTGAAATCGCACTGCGTTGGCCGGCAAGGAAATACAATGTCGCAGGCGCCAATACAAAAGGCCGCGCCCTATGGCGCGGCCTTCTCTGTGAGGATCATGGATCCAGCTTTGCGCTCTTAACGCAGCATATGCAGGAAGTGCATGTGTTTCTCGTACTGGTCCAGAACGTCGGCGATCACCTGCTCCTTGGTGTAGCCCATCAGGTCGTAATCCTGACCCCCTTCTTCCAGGAACACTTCCGCGCGGTAGTAGGTGTCCTTGTCCGCATGTTTCCTGGAATGGTCCAGCTGACGGATGGTCAGTGACGGGCGGGTATAGCCGCGTACCCGGACACCGTATATGAAATCTATCTCGCCGCTGTGGCTGATTTCCAGATAGGCGCGGTCGTCTTCATGGCGAATATCCACTTTCAAACCGTAGGTTTCCAGTTCAGCCGCCACAGTTTCCAGTGCCGGCTTTACGGTAGTTTCCAGAAACTCCAATACCCTGGCCCGGATCGGGAAGTTGACCATGTTCTTGAGTCGGCTCTTCCATCCGCCAGCCGGGCGTTGATGGCCCACGTTCAACTCGGGAGGGGGCGCGACTGACGCCTGCAGACTGCGCAGACGGATGTTTTCCACCTTCAGCGAGCGCAGCAAGCCATAGGCGGCAATCAGCAGCACCAGGGAGAATGGCAGGGCAGCGGCAATAGTTGCCGACTGCAGCGCGCCGAGTCCGCCGGCGAGCATCAGGGCAATGGCGACAATGCCTTCAGAGCTCGCCCAGAACACGCGTTGCCATACCGGGGTGTCGTCATGGCCACCGGACGCCAGCATATCCACCACCATGGAGCCGGAGTCGGAGGAGGTGACGAAGAACACGATCACCATCAGCGTGGCGACGCCTGAAATAAACCCAGAGAAGGGGAATTGTTCCAGGAAGTGGAACAACGCCACCGACATGTTCTCGTTCACCAGGGCGCCCAGCTCGGCAAAGGTATTGCTCATGATCATGTTGATGGCGGAGTCGCCGAACACGGTCATCCAGAACAGGGTGAACCCGGCAGGCACGAACATGACGCCCATGGCGAATTCACGAATGGTGCGGCCACGGGAAATACGGGCAATAAACAGACCCACAAAGGGCGACCAGGCGATCCACCAGCCCCAGTAGAAAATGGTCCAGCCGCCGACCCATGCCTGCGGGCCGCCGTCTTCCTTGGGTTGGTAGGCATACAGGTTGAACGTCATGCTGACCAGTTCAGACAGGTAGGCGCCCACGTTCTGCATGTAGGTTTTCATCAGGAAGACGGTAGGGCCGAGGATCAGCACGAAGGCCAGTAGCAGAAAGGCGAGGCCCAGATTGAGTTCAGACAGGCGCCGAATCCCTGCGTCCAGCCCGGTGACCACGGAAATCGTGGCCAGGCCGGTGATGCCGATGATCAGGAATACCTGCACGGTGTCGCTGACCGGCAGATCAAACAGATAATTCAGCCCGGCGTTGACCTGCTGAACGCCAAAGCCCAGTGAGGTGGCGACGCCCAGTACGGTGCCCACGACGGCGAAGATGTCCACCGCATGCCCAATGGGCCCATAGATCTTTTTGCCAATAATGGGGTAGAGCGCAGACCGCAATGTGAGGGGCAGCCCGCGGCGGAAACTGAAGTAGGCGAGAATCAAGCCGACGATGGCGTAGATCGACCAGGCATGCAGACCCCAATGGAAGAACGTGACCCGCATGGCCTCTTTCGCGGCGGCAATGCTGTTGGGCTCAGCCATGGGCGGGCTGGTGAAATGCATGATGGGCTCGGCGACACCAAAGAACATCAGGCCGATGCCCATGCCTGCGGAGAACAGCATGGCAAACCAGGAACTGTAGCTGTAGTCCGGCTCTGAATGATCAGGCCCGAGCTTGATTTCACCGTAGCGGCTGATGCCCAGGAACGCGACCAGAGAAATAATGATGGCCACGGTAAGAACGTAAAACCAGCTGGCCTCTTCAAGCACGGCGAGTTTCAGGTTGTTGAAAAAATTGCCTGCGGTTTCAGGGGCAATAACAGAGAAAAGTACCAGACCCATGATGATGATCAGTGAGCCGTAGAAGACAGGGGGATTGATCTTGGTCTGGATGCCCGAGGTGGGTGTGCTCTCCTGCTCGGCAGAATCAGACATAGGAAGCTCCTTGTGCAGTTGGCAATCGGGAACCCTTCTATCTCAATCGAACGCTGCGTCCTTCAGGATAGTGACACAATGCAAGGGTGCGGCCGGCCATGGCAGAAACCGGTAATCACACCGCAGAGCACAATAACAATTGCAGTCAGTGGTTCCCTTGTGCCATCACCTTAACATAGGGGTGGCCCCTGTGTTGAGGCGGTGGCTTGATGTGGTTCTCGGCAGGACGCCAGGGGCGGGTTTACAACCGGCCGCTGCGTTTGAGCATCAGATACAGCTGGTTGAGCTGGGTTGGCATCTGCTGTGGGGTTGTTGCCGTCACCAGCGCCCCGGCGTGACGCAGGCGGGTGTGCAGCTGCTGGCGGGCCTGCTGCTCCTGGGCATCCGCGCACACCTGCAGGGCTTCGTCAAAGTCGCCGGGGCGGCGACGCGACAGAGCTTGCTGTTCCGGCAACAGCATGTCGGCGACGAGTACCAGATGATGCCGTCGTAACAGGCTGACGGCGGTCATCAGGTCATCGCGGTCTTCCTGTTGCAGGCGGGTAATCAGTACCACCAGGGCCCTGCGCCGGGTGTGTCGCACCAGTTGGCGGGCCGCCAGACTGAAATCACTGGCATGGTGACTGGGGTGCAGGTCATACAGCCCATTGAGCAAATGGTTGATCCCTTGCTGACCCTGAACTGGTGGTAGCCAGCGCGGCTGGTCGCCGGAGAACAGCATGGCGCCGGCCTTGTCCTTTTGCTTGAGGGCGCTGAAGGCAAGCAGCAGGGCGGCGTTAAGGGCATGGTCGAAGCCGGTCAATTCACCCACCGGCATGGCCAGGCGTCGGCCACCGTCGAGCATCAACAATACCTGCTGATTCTGTTCGTCCTGATATTCGCGGCTGATCAGGCTGCGGCGCCGGGCGGTCGCTTTCCAGTCGATCTGGCGCAGGCTGTCGCCGGGGTGATACTCGCGCAGCTGGTGAAACTCCATGCCTTCCCCGCGGCGGGGCTTGAGCCGGGTGCCGGTGAGCAGAAAGGCATGGCTGGCATCCAGCGTGCCCTGGCCAAGGCGCGAGAAGTCCGGGTAAACCGGCACGGTGCAAGCCGCCGGAGACACCTTGCGGCCTCGCCACAGGCCAAGGGCGCTGGGCACCCAGAATTCCAGATCCCCGAATTCCGCGGGGCCGCGTCGAGCGGGTCGGTAGCAGTAGCTCAGCTCGGTAATTTCTTCCTCGACCGGCGAGATCAGGCAGGGCAGGCCGGTGTCCGGGTCGTCGCCGGGGTGATGATCCGCCAGCAGGGTGCCGTGTCGCAGGGAGGCGCTTGTCAGGCGAACCCGGACGGTGTGAGGTTGTTGCACCGACAGCGCGCTGGGCAGACGGCGCTCGGCCAGGGGGGCGGGCATGCGCCGCAGTCGCCAGCCATCCAGTCCTGCCACAATCAGCACCACGGCACCCAACGCCCACCACAGTGCCCGCAGCGTTTGTGCGTCGAACAACAGCAGTGGCAAGGCCAGAGCCGCCCAAATGGCGATCATGGCCAGCAGCCGACGATCGGGTTTCATTGGCGTGGCGCTTCCACCTGGTCGAGCAGGCGCGACAGTACGGATTCGGGGGTCTGGCCTTCGATTTCGGCATCGGCACTGAGTTGAATGCGGTGACGCAGTACCGGGCGGGCGACTTGCTGGATGTCGTCCGGGGTCACAAAGTCTCGGCCTTCAAACAGGGCGTGCACCCGGGCGGCCCGGGCCACCGCGATACTGGCCCGGGGGCTGGCGCCGTGGCTCAGACCGGCAAAATCGCGGGTGGTGCGGACAATCCGCAGCGCGTAATCGAGAACCTGCTCATCAATCAGGATGCCGTCACTGAGCTGGCGCATGGCCAGAAGGCCGGGGCCATCGGTGACCGGGGACAGGGAGTCCACATCGAGGCTGGCGCGAATGGTGCCGTCGAGCACCATGTTCACCAGGCGAGTCTCGTCGTGGTGGGCAGGGTAATCAATCATGACCTTAAACAGAAACCGGTCCAGTTCCGCTTCTGGCAGTGGGTAGGTCCCTTCCTGGTCCAGCGGGTTCTGAGTGGCCAGTACCATATAGGGTTCCTGCAGGCTGAAGGCCTTGCCTTCAATAGTGATCTGCCGCTCCTGCATCACCTCCAGCAATGCCGCCTGGGTCTTGGCCGGGGCGCGGTTGATCTCGTCGGCCAGCAATAACTGGGTAAAGGCCGGGCCGCGACGGATGCGAAATTGCTCGGTCTTCTGGTCATACATGGCATGGCCGGTGACATCGGTGGGCATCCGGTCCGGGGTGAACTGAATGCGGTTGAAGTCCAGTTCCAGCACCTTGGCCAGGCTGCGTACCAGCAGGGTTTTGCCGAGCCCCGGCACGCCCTCGATCAGGACATGGCCACCGCCGATCAGGGCAATCAGCACTTCGCGGACCACTTGCTGCTGGCCAATCAGCACCTGATTGAGGCGCTGTTCAATGCCTTGCGCAAGCTGGGTGGCATCGGCAAGCGTGGAAGGGGATGTCATGACAAGCTCCTTATTGTCTGGAGTAGCTGTACGGTTTGCAGCAGGTGTTCGCGGCTTTCCGGCTCGCCATACAAGGCGAGGCGTATCTGTTCTGCTCGGGTGTCCAGCCGCCGGCCGGCCAGCGCAAAAGCGGTGTCCGGGTCTGGATGCAAGCGGTTGAGCACGCTGCCGGCCTGCTTGCGCAGGTCTCGCAGCAACGCGGCGTGTTGTCGGGTGCGCCACTGGAAGTAGCCGCTGGCATGCAGGTGCTGCAGATAATCGTGATGGTCACCGTCGTTGGCGGGATGCAGGGGGCCTTGACGGGGAATCCGGTACCACAGCCACAGTCCCAACAGGATTGCCAGGGCACTGATCAGCTCGGGGGCGCGGCGCCACAGCCACTGCACCAGGGGTGGCATTTCTACTGAACGCACAAACCAGACCGGGCTATCCCCGGTGAGCCAGCCAAGCAACCAGGCGTGGTCGAAATAGAGCAAGTGATCGTTGTCCCACAGGCTCAAATCGGAAAGCACCGTGATCTGGCCGTCGCCAAGGGAAAGCTGAATCAACTGGCTGCCATGCTCGTTATCCGCCCAGCCGGTCACTTCCGTGGGCCACTGGCGGTGCGGGGCGATATCGTCTTCCTCATCCCAGCTGTCATGCCAGAGAACATGGTCGCTATAGAGTTGGATGTAGCGGTCGCGTTCACTGCCTTCACCGTGCAATAGCAGGGGTTCGGGTTGTTCCGGGGCATCACAAAACAGAGAGACACAGCTTTCACGCAGGTCGTCGTTATCGCTGTCCATGCAGTAGCGTAGTGGATCGCCGGCAAACAGCGGCATGGTGGCCAAAACGGCAATCAGGGGGTCTTCTTCCAGTTCCTGAAATTCATCCTCGTCTTCGAGGCGCCAGACGGTGATGCCCAATGGGTACAACAGAGGATCATTGTCTTGCCATTGCTGCTCGCTGGCGCTGGCCTCATCGCGGTTTTCCGGCAGGGGGCGCGCTGCGACGATCAGCTCACCGCCGGTTTCGACCCACTCCAGTAACTGGCTGACCTGGCTGTCGGTCATCAGGCCGCGGCGCTTGTCAAACACCAGCACCCGGGTGTTGTCGGGCAGGGGAAAAAGGGCGGCGGCGCTGAGGATGCGTTCGCTGGGCTGCTGGCGCTGCTGTAGCCAGGCTTGTGCGGCATGATAGGGGTTGCGCAGAACCGTGCTGTCCAGTGGCATGCGGTGCACCGCGGTCACCGGTTCGGTGAGGGCGTAATACCCGCCCACCATGGCGGCGATGACGCTCGCAATGACGACCGGTAGCCACTTACCCATGCGCGGTCTCCGCTTGACCCAGCGATTGCCAACGGCTCAGCAATGCCTTGACCTCGGCGGCCTGCACCGGACGGTGGGCCCAGGCAGTGCGCACCCAGGCATTGATCAGGTCGCCAAGAAACTGAAGTGCCGGAGTGCTGCCGTGATGCTGGCGCAGGGTCCGCAGGCAGTGCTGTTCGGTACTGCCCGCCGCCAGGGGGACCGGGTAGCGCTGCAGCATGGTGGCGAGGCTGGCGCGAAGCAGCAGCGAGAGTGCGCCGCGAATATCATCTGCTTGCAGGCAAGCATTCACCGCACTGGCGATATCGTCAGGCAGGCTCTGGCGACGGATATCCAGCCCCGCCACATGCGTGGGGATCGCGTTCTGCGGCTGGCGACCCGGAAGCCGGAAGCCCATCTGATTGACCACCTTCAATAGCAGCCAGACCACGACGCCTGCAAAGACTGCCCACACGATGCCCCATAACAAGCCGGACGGAATACTGAACGGCTTGTCGGTGCTGGCCCGTGATTCGCTGTTGGTCAGCCATTCGAACAGCTTTTTCCAGAGAGTTTCCCAGACGCTGCTGTCTTCGCTGTCTTCGTCCTGATGCTTCCATTCCCGGTAAGTGAAGGTGTCGAAGGGCATGTAATCTTCGCCGGCGAGCAGTTCGATGACCTGCTGCTGCTCATCCTTGGTGTCAGCGGGCAGTGTTGCCTGTGCCTGTGCCTGTGCCGGTGGCGTCGGCAACAGCAGGGCGCCGACCAGCAGGGCGAAGGCGGCGCTGGTGCCGGCCCGCGCCTTGCCGATGCGGGTCAGGCCCAGCTGCAGGTCCCAGCCTTCAAGCCAGGTGCGTTTGTTCAGGTAAAGCGAAAAGCCGCAGGCCACATACAATGGCTCGGTGATGCACATGGCCAGATACAAACAGACCGAAGCCATCAGGCTTTGCAGATTACTTTCCTCGAAGAACCAGTCGCTCAGCTCCAGATTCAACTGCCAGGGCACCAGCATGTACACCAGCGCCATGAGTGCAAACGACATGAACTGTTCCAGGTGAATCATGACCACCGTCATCAACCAGGAACGGTTGGAGGGCGCGCGGTGCAGTACCTGCAAGCGTTGGTTCAGTTGCTGGCCGCGGGCTCCTTCCAATTGCCACACCGGGGTATTGAAACTGCGTGACGGGCTGAAGCGGCGCCAGGTGAGCTGGGCAAACAGGCCCGGCAGGGCATAGCGCGGCCAGCGGCGAAACAGTTGCCGAAGGCTAAGCTCTTCAGCAAACAGGGCATGGCTGTACCAGGCTAGCAATGGCCGTTCCCACAGGGGTTTTAGCCACCAGAACAGCAGCAACGGCCACCAGGCTTCCTGCGACGTGGCAAGCCATAGCAGCAGGCCGTAGGGAATCAGGGTGAAGGCCAGCCAGGTGCGTATCACCGGCCAGGCCCAGCGACGGAACAGGCGGGTGCCGAGATCCACTGCCTGCCAGGGGCTGCGTGGTGCGAGCCGGGCGCTAGCGTTTTCGAGATCCATCCCGTCCCCCGAAAATCAGATAAAGATACAGCAGCCCCCAGCACGCGGCCCCAACCGCGTACTTCACCATCGGCTCGAACTCCCGTGGTGACCAGAATGCTTCAATAAAGGCGGCCAGCAGTAGCAGGGTAAAGACCCCGTACATGGTCGGTAAGGCATCACGGGCGGCCAGTCGCAGGGCATCCAGCCGGGTATAGGCGCCGGGTGCAATGATGGCCCACCCCAGCCTCAGTCCGGCGCCGCCAGCCAGCACAATGGCGGTCAGTTCCGGCGCGCCATGGGCAATCACAAAGGTGAAGAAAGGCTGGTCGCCCCCGACATTAATCAGGTGTGCGGCAATGGCGCCAAAAAAGCTGCCGTTGAACAGCATTACCACAATGGCGCCAACACCGAGCAGCAGGCCACCGGCAAAGGTGCGGAAGGCGATACCGATATTGTTCTTGATGTAGAAGCCGAACATCACCACATCGTCTTCGCCGGTGCGGCCTTCATGGACGTTTACGTCACTGCCTTCCGGCTGGTACATCATCTCGATGTCAGCCAGGGAGCTTTCGTCCAGCACGGTGTAGACCATGTCCGGTTGTTGCTGCACCAGCCACCAGGCCAGGGCAATAGACAGGACAAAGCTGAGCGCGCTGATCAGGTGCCACTGCCATTGCCGGCGAACGGCCTGGGGGAAGCCATGGGCGAAGAACTGGCCAATGCGTTCTGCCAGCGGCGGGTTGTAACGATACAGCTGACGGTGGGCGCGCAGCACCAGGTTATTCAAATACTGTTGCAGCTCCAGGCTGTAGCTGCGTTCACGAGCGAGGGCCAGTTGATGGCAGAGTTGGCGGTAGTCGCCCACAAAGTGATCCAGCGGTAACGCCTTGCGGCGGCTGACGCGCACCGCTTCCAGCTGGGTGAGCTGTTGTTCCAGTGATTCCCAGCCCGGCCGATATTGTTGTTCGAAGCGGATTTGTTTCACCGCGCTCCCTCCATCAGAAAGCGGGTCACGGCCTGCAGTTTCTTCAACGCCAGCGGTGGGCTCAATTCCGGATAGGCAAGCTGCGCCAGTTCCTGCTGGCGTGCTTCGGAAAACTGCTCATGGCGTTCCTGAAAGGCCAGCAAAGCCAGTTGGTCGTCCCGATTGAGTGACCAGTCTGGTGCTTCGTTATGGCCTTGTTCGTTCTTGCTGGACGTGGCGGGGTTTTCCACATGTATGACCAGGGTGTTGGCCGCCATATCGCCAAGGCGCTGAAAGCGCGGGCTGATCAGCGTGCTGACAAAACCGAGCAGGTAAAACAGTGGAAAGGCATCGGCGGTACGCAGCAGGTTGCGTATCAGGCTGCCGTTAAAGCTCAACGGGCTGCCATTGCTGTGCACCACGGCGATTCCCATCCACTTCTTGCCGGGTGTCTGGCCATGACGAAGGGCTTCAAACAGGGTCGGGTAAAACCATTCCAGCAGGAACAGGGTAATCAGCATCAGCCCGGTACCCGCTTTGCCTGCCAGGCTCAATAACAAGGCGACGATGGCAAAGATCAGCAACCGCAATAGCAGATCAATGCCGTAGGCCATGGCACGGGTGACGGGCCCGGCTAATGACAAGGTCAGCAGCGCCCCTTCCGGCGTTTCAATTTCCAGCCGGTCGTCAATCCGCATGCGGTTCCTGCGGTTGGGCGGCTTTTTGCTGGCCAACGCGAATCTGCATGGCTGCCAGCACAAACAGCATCACCGTGAGGGTGGTCTTGGCGATGGCGAGGGTGCGCACCGGCGGCGGATCGAGTAGTTGTACCGCGTAACCACAAAAATAGAACAACAGGACAAAGCACAGCCAGGTGGCCTGACGCTTGTTGCCATCTATCACTGCCGGCAGCATCACGATCAAGGGGGTATAAAGCACCGCCGCGATGATCAGGGTCGAGACCAAATGGGTGTCCGGCGGCGCCAGGCTGAACAAACCGGTGATTCCCACCAGCAGTAACAGCGCATAGGTGATGCGCAGAAGAAGCAGAATCATTAACGGGCCTTCAATTGTTTTGCCAGTTCGCCCAGGCGTTTGCCCAGGGTTCTGGCCACGGAAATTTCATGATCGGTCAGGGTCGGATCGCTGTGGGTTCCGGAAACATGGGTCGGGCCGTAGGGGGTGCCCCCCGTGGTGGTCTCGACCAGGGCGGTTTCCGAGTAGGGCACCCCGGTAATGACCATGCCGTGGTGGAGCAGGGGCGTCATCATCGAGAGCAGGGTGCTTTCCTGTCCACCGTGCAGACTGCTGGTGGCGCTGAATACGCCAGCGGGTTTGCCGATCAGCGCGCCTTTCATCCACAGTTCACTGGTCTGGTCGATGAAATATTTCATCGGCGCGGCCATATTGCCAAAACGGGTAGGGGAGCCAAGCGCGAGCCCGGCACAGCCGCTCAGGTCGTCCAGGGTGCAATAGGGGGCGCCGCTCTCCGGTACCGGGGCGGCGGTGCTTTCATGGTCGGCGCTGATGGCGGGTACAGTGCGCAGACGCGCTTCCAGCCCTGTTCCCTCGATACCACGAGCGACTTGCCTGGCCAGATTGGCCACGCTGCCGTTGCGGCTGTAGTAAAGCACCAGTACATAATCCGTCATGCCATCGGCCTAGTTGTTATGATTTCAGCAGGTCCAGCACATTTTCCGGCGGCCGTCCCAGTACCGCCTTGTTGCCCTTTACGACGATAGGGCGCTCGATCAGCTTGGGGTATTGAACCATGGCGGCAATGACATCGTCATCGCTGCTGTCTTTGCTCAGCCCCGCGCTTTTGTAATCGGCTTCCTTGTTGCGTACCAGATCGTGGGCTCGGTTCAGCCCCAATTGTTCGACCAGTGTTGTCAGGGTGCTCGCATCCGGGGTGTCGTCCAGATACTTTACTATGGTGGGCGCAACGCCGTTGTCTTCCAGCAGGGCCAGGGTCTGGCGAGACTTGGAACAGCGCGGGTTATGATAAATCGTGTAATCCGTCATGGCTTTGCATATTCAGTGAATTCGCCGGTCATTGTAAGCTGCCGGCCACCCGTGGCAAGGAGAAGGACGCCATTTCTATGCCGGAACCGATGGAAAAGGATGATGAGCTGATCCCGGTGCGGGCGCGATACGATTCCATTCGCGCCTTTGCCGGTTTGCTGATGCGTCAGTTCAATGAAGACGGCTGTCGTCAGAGTGCTGCCGCGCTGACCTATACCACCCTGTTTGCCATTGTGCCGGTGATGACGGTGAGCTTTGCGGTATTGGCATCGGTGCCGGCCCTGAAAGACAAAGGCGCCCAATTCCAGCAGTGGGCATTCAATTATTTTGTTCCTTCCGCGGGCAACATGATGCTGGATCATCTTCAGTCGTTTGCCCGGCAGGCCTCCAATCTCACCGGGCTGGGGATTGTATTTTTGGTGGTGACCTCGGTGCTGATGCTGCACACCATCGAGCAGACCCTGAATCGCATCTGGAAGGTGCGGGGCGGGCGCAAGGGGCTGACCAGTCTGTTGATGTACTGGGCGGTGCTGTCGTTGGGCCCCATCTGTCTTGGGGCGGGGCTCGCCATCTCGTCCTACCTGACATCGCAGGCGATCTTCAACGAGACCCTGACCTTTCTTGGTGGTGCACGCTTCTGGCTGACGCTGCTGCCGTTTCTGTTCACCACCATCATGCTGACCCTGCTGTATACCGTGGTGCCCAATACCAGTATCCCGTTTCGGCAGGGGGTGCTGGGGGCTGCAGTCGCGGCACTGTTGTTTGAGCTGGCTAAAGGGGGCTTTACCTTCTTCATCAAGCAGGCACCCAGCTACCAGGTGGTGTACGGGGCGTTTGCGGCGGTGCCGGTGTTCCTGTTGTGGATCTACATTTCCTGGATGATCGTGCTCGGCGGGGCGGAACTGGTGCGGGCGCTGGTGGTATTTCATGAATATCGCAGCAAGGTGCCCCGTATGCATGCCCTGATGCGCCTGTTGCATGTGTTCTGGGAGCGTCAGCAGCACGGTAAACTGCTGAGTAGTCGGGAAGTGCGCAGGGTGATGCGCCAATCCGGGATCTCGCAATGGGATGAATTCCGCAATTTGTTGCTGGATGCCCGTCTGATCCGCCGCACTGAAGAGGGCGGTTATGTATTGTCACGGGACTTGCGTAATCTGACCCTGGGGCAGCTGGTGTCCATGCTGCCCTGGCCGGCCCATACCCAGTTGCGGGTGCGCCATCAGGAGCAGATTACCCCCTGGGAGCAGCAGCTCAAAAGCCGCATGGATTCAGCCCGGCAGGAGATGATGGCGCCCCTGGATGTCTCACTGGATGCGTTGTTTCGTGACGAAAAGGCTGTCGGCAATGATCAGCGGGAGAGCTCGAATGAATAAACACGTACTGGTATCCGGCGTCGTCCAGGGAGTAGGCTACCGCGCCTGGACCCAGCGTGAAGCCGGTCGACGGGGCCTGGTCGGTTGGGTTCGTAATCTCGCCGATGGCCGTGTGGAAGCTTTGCTGCAAGGGGATGAGGATACCGTCGCCGATATGCTCGATGCCCTGCACCAGGGCCCCGCCATGGCACAGGTGACCGCAGTGGATGTGCAGGCGAGTGATGCGCCACTGTCCAATCATTTTGAGGTACGCGGATGAAACAGGTAGAGCTGGTCAATGGAGACCTGCGTTTTCCCGCCCTGATGGCCGGCGAAGGGGAGCCGGTCATCCTGTTGCACGGTTTTCCGGACACCTATGAAAACTGGGCCGTGCAGATCAATGCCATTGCCGAGGCTGGCTATACCGCCATCGCGCCGGCATTGCGGGGCTATGCGCCCAGTTGCCAGCCCGGTAATGGGGATTATTCCCTGTATGCCGCGGTAGACGATCTGATGGTCTTTGCCGCCCAGCTGGGCGGCCGGGTGCATTTGATCGGTCACGACTGGGGCGCGGCGGTGGGCTACCTGGCCTGTGCCCAGGCCCCGGAGACCTTCTGCTCGTTCAGTGCCCTTGCAATTCCGCCGCTGCGCCGCCTTCCCCAGGCGCTGATCAAGGTGCCCGAGCAGGTATTGCTGAGTGGTTACATGCAGTTCTTTCAGCTGCCCATCGCCCCGGAACGCTGGCTGAAACGGGGGGATCTGTCCGGGGTGGAAAGCCTCTGGCAGCGCTGGTCCCCGGATTGGGATCCGGCCATGTATCTGGATAACGCCAAACACACTCTCGCCGAACCCGGCGTGATCCCTGCCGCACTGGCCTGGTACCGCTCGCTGTTCAAGGTCTGGAAGAAAGAACACCGCAAGGCGCGGGCCTGGCTGGGCCGTGACATTGCCACCCCGACACAGATCCTGATCGGGGAAAACGATGGTTGCATGAGCCCAAGGCTGTTGGAGCACACCCTGGTGGAAAGTGACTTCACCGCCGGGGTCGAGCTGCAAACCCTTGCCGGGGCAGGGCATTTTCTGCATCTGGAAAAGCCCGAAGAGGTCAACCGGCACCTCATCCGGTTGCTCAAATCCACCGAATGTGACTGTTCCCTGTAACGAACAGGGCAAAAGCGGGTTTTCTCCTTCTGTGGGGGCTGGGCTATACTACCGCCCCCAAATTCAGTCCCAGCAGGAGTTCCCCCATGACGGTGATTCGCCAGGATGACCTGATCCAGAGCGTCGCAGATGCCTTGCAGTACATCTCTTACTATCATCCGGTGGATTTCATCCGCGCGGTGAAAGAAGCCTACGAAAAGGAAGAGAGCAAGGCCGCCAAGGACGCCATGGCGCAGATCCTGATCAACTCCCGCATGGCTGCCATGGGCCGTCGCCCCATCTGTCAGGACACCGGCATCGTCACCGTGTTTGCCAAAGTGGGCATGAACGTGACTTTCGAAGGCGACATGAGCCTCGATGACATGATCAACGAAGGGGTACGCCGCGCCTACAACCACCCGGACAATGTCCTGCGTGCCTCGGTGCTGGCGGACCCGGATGGCAAACGCGCCAACACCAAGGACAACACCCCTGCGGTCATCAACTACTCCATCGTGCCCGGCGATACCCTGGAAATCGACGTGGCAGCGAAAGGCGGTGGCTCTGAAGCCAAATCCAAGTTCGCCATGCTCAACCCGTCCGATTCCGTGGTGGACTGGGTGCTGGAACAGATTCCGAAAATGGGTGCTGGCTGGTGTCCGCCGGGCATGCTGGGCATCGGCATCGGCGGTACTGCCGAAAAAGCCATGCTGATCGCCAAAGAAGCCCTGATGGACCCCATCGACATTCACGAGCTGCAGGCCCGTGGCCCCCAGACCCGTTCCGAAGAACTGCGTTTGGAACTGTTTGAAAAAGTGAACGCCCTCGGTGTTGGCGCCCAGGGCCTGGGCGGCCTAACCACCGTGCTGGACGTAAAAGTGGTGGATTACCCCACCCACGCCGCCAACAAACCGGTCGCGCTGATCCCCAACTGTGCCGCCACCCGCCACGCCCACTTTATTCTCGATGGCACCGGCCCGGCTGACCTGAAAGCCCCGGACCTGGAAGAATGGCCCGACATTGCCTGGGGCAACGATGAAGGCGCCAAGCGCGTTAACCTTGACACCATCACCCCGGAAGAAGTGCAGACCTGGCAGCCCGGCGATACCCTGCTGTTGTCCGGCAAGCTGCTCACCGGCCGTGACGCGGCCCACAAGCGCATGGTCGACATGATTTCCAAAGGCGAAAAACTGCCGGTGGACTTCACCAACCGCTTTATCTACTACGTAGGGCCGGTCGATCCGGTGCGCGAAGAAGTGGTCGGCCCGGCAGGCCCCACCACTGCCACCCGCATGGACAAGTTCACTCGCACCATGCTGGAAGAAACCGGCCTGATCGGCATGGTGGGTAAAGCCGAGCGTGGTGATGCGGCCATCGAAGCCATCAAGGACAACAAGGCCGTGTACCTCATGGCCGTCGGCGGCGCTGCCTACCTGGTTTCCAAAGCCATCCGCAAATCCCGTGTGGCGGCCTTTGAAGACCTGGGCATGGAAGCCATCTACGAATTCGAAGTGGAAGACATGCCCGTCACCGTAGCCGTGGATTCTGAAGGCGAATCCGTACACAAAACCGGCCCGGTCATCTGGAAAAAGAAGATCGCCGAAAAGAGCGCGTAGTACGTACTACAGCTCAACGAAAAAGCCGCGCACCGCGCGGCTTTTTTTATGGTGAGAGAGCGACAACAACGCACTTTACATAATAGGCAACACGCTGACTCGGGTGGCGACGTTCCGCAACAGATCACCGTATGCCCTTCATGCGCGTGACAGTCGCCTTTGCCATGAAGTGGCTTGATCATGCTTTCATGAGTTGTGGCTGTCATGGCGCCACCTCCTGATTCTGGCTTCAAAGGTGGAATGAGAACTGGATTGCAAGTTTTACAGAATTTTCTCTTAAAACAGAATGGGACTGGTTTTGTAGGACATGATCTACAGCACTTTGGCAAAAAGTGGGGTTAGATTGTTATTCAGACAAGGGGGGCAAAAGAAAAGCTGTTCGAGGCAGATGCAGACTTTTCCTATGCGCACTGGGCGCGGCTTTCATCTGTAGTGATTGAGGAGGCTAAGCCTGGGTATTTCACATCCGCAGTGAAATATTCTTGTAACCATCCCGGCCGACATGTCTGGAAGTGGCCGATTATTTCCCTACGCAGGAAGCAGATAAATGAAAATGGAACATAGTGTGATCAGGCACGGCAGGTATGCCTTTATGGCGCTTTTGGCTTTGCTGGTTTCAGCAACCAGCGCCCAAGCGGCTGAAAGAGTGTCCGTGGAGGATGCAAAGAGAATTGCTGAGGAAGCTTATATTTACGGATACCCGCTAGTTACCATGGAGATGACACGGCGGGTGATGACCAACGTTCCAAAGGTGGAAGCCACGCGCGGGCCAATGGGGCACCTTGTCAGAATACGCTCTTACCCTTCCGCTGAATACAAGGATGTAACTGCCCCCAACGCTGACACGCTTTATACGACAGCCTGGATAGATGTGAAAGAAGAACCATGGATCCTGAGTCTTCCTGATGTCCAGGATCGCTATTACCTGTTCCCGATGCTTGATGGATGGACCGATGTGTTTGAGGTCCCCGGCACACGCACGACAGGAACTGGAGCCCAGGTTTATGCCATCACAGGGCCAGGGTGGGAGGGTGCTCTGCCGGAAGGGGTGGTTGAGTATAAGTCTCCGACCAGTATGGTCTGGTTTATCGGGCGAATTTACTGCACTGGTACGCCAGAGGATTACGCAGCAGTGCACGAGATTCAAGACGAAATTTCGCTTGTTCCGCTGAGTGCTTACGGTAAACCTTTCACTGCACCGCCGGGCAAGGTAGACCCAAATGTTGACATGAAAACGCCGGTTCGTGAGCAGGTTAATGCTCTTGATACCGCAGCCTATTTCACCCTTCTGGCTTCCCTTATGAAAGACAACCCTCCCGCAGAAGGGGATGCTTCAATAATCGCAAAAATGGCCAAGTTAGGGATTGTGCCGGGAAAACCTTTCGCCTTCGGCAAGCTCAACCCTAACGTACAGACAGCGCTTAAGGATGTCCCAAAGGACAGTCTCGTTAAGATAATGGGGCACTTTAAAGAATCCGGGAAAAATATTAACGGTTGGACGTTTACTACGAATACGGGCTTGTACGGCACGGACTATCTTCAGCGAGCTGTCATTACCGCCATCGGGTTGGGCGCTAACCGCCCACAGGATGCGGTTTACCCCACCTCTGAACTCGACCTTGAAGGTAAACCCTATACAGGTGAATCGAAGTACGTCATGCATTTTGAAAAAGGGCAGCTTCCTCCGGTTAATGGGTTCTGGTCACTGACCATGTATAACGACGACTATTTCTTCGTGGATAATCCACTTGACCGCTATACGCTCAGTGCCAGGAATGATCTGAAGAAGAATGCGGATGGATCAGTAGACCTCTACCTACAACACGATAATCCGGGGTCCGAGAGAGAGTCTAACTGGCTTCCTGCTCCCAAGGGGCGTTTCATTCCCATGCTTCGCCTTTACTGGCCGAGTGAAGGAGCGCCGTCTATTCTCGACGGGACCTGGGAGATTCCCGTAATAAAAAAAGTCCAATAAGGAGCATCTGCAAGGCCATCCCCTTAAAAGATGTTGAGAAATGAAATGCCTTATAAAGCGAACTTCATTAGAAGTTCGCTTTTCTTGAGGGCGAGTAACCGGCAATAATCAGCTTCAGGCAACAGGTAATACGCTGAGTTAGCACCTTTGTAGCACCCCCTGCATGAAGGCGATCACTTCCCAGAGTGAGAGTTTTATGACCTAAAGGGAACACGAGGGTCAGGTCTTGCATAGTGCGTCTCGATGCACGGTGCAAGACCTGACTCCGAATCACCTCGCTGGATGAATTAAGGGGAGGGCGGAGGTTTAGGAAATAATGTTTAAGCAGAGTTATGCTCTTGTTAATAAAGCTTTCAGTTATAAGAAAATATGGTATTGGGGCTATGCAGTTGCAGTATTTGCCTCTGCGTTTTTGGCCGATAGTTTTTTCAAGTTTCTCGTTTCCGCTTTGGCAGTAGGTTACATTGAGTTGATGACAAGGTCGTACATCAACTTTGACATCCCGCCGATTCAATCTGCTTTAGCTTCTCCGAGTCTCTCTGAAGAGGGAAAGGAGATTTTTCAGTATGTTTTTGGACTTTTAGCCTATGTGTTTCACATGGCTTTAGCTGTCTATCTTTATCTGGGTGCTTTGGGATTGATTGAATTTTGACCCTATATTGATCTTTAAATGGCGATCCAATCTTTTCTGTTTACTGAGACGATGGGCTATTGGCTCATGGGTATTGGGTTCAGGTCTTGTCCCGTGGGGTCTCTGAAAAGCAGTAACTTACTCCTTATAGATTACAGACACGCCTCCACGCACTTTTATTTCCCTTTACGCTGAAACCACAGTAAAACAGGGGGAACTTAACCCTAGGGTCCCCGCGATGTCAGCCACCCCCCAGCCCCTCTGGCTTAGAGCCCTGTTTCTTATCGGTGTGAGCCTGCTGTTTACCCACGAGTTGGATGCCATGACCCATAGTGAGTGGCGGGTGTTGCCGTTGACCAGTTGGCTGGCGCCCGATGTGGGACGAGTCGTGTTTGTGACGTTACATGTGCCGATATTCGCGCTGGTATTGGGCTGGCTGACCAGCCGCTTGCCTGAGCGAGTGGCGCAGGGGCAGTGTTGGGTGTCGGTGTTTCTGGTGGTGCATGCCGGTTTGCATGTGGCCTTCAGCGGGCAGCCGCAATACACCTTTGAGGGGATTCTCTCCAATACGCTGATCTTTGGCGCTGCGGTGTTTGGGGCTGGGTATTTGCTGGGGAATGGCTTGTTGGGACGAGGGTAGGGTTGCTGTCGCAGGTTGACGTTGATCGCTATGCAAGCATGAGTTTCTACACGTGATGGATGGATTATGACGGAGATTACCTTCAGCCAGGATCAGAAAGATCGCATGGTCAGCAAGATCAAGGCGTATTTTGACTCTGAGCTGAACCAGGAGATTGGGGGTTTTGAGGCGGAGTTTCTGATGGACTTCTTCGCGGCGGAGATTGGACCCCATTTCTACAACCGGGGGCTTCAGGATGCGCAGCAGCTGCTCACCGAGAAAATGGAAGAGGTGGGCTATGTGTTGCAGGAACTGGAGAAACCAGAAGGCTAGGGATTCACTCAATCCCCAAGTAAGAAAAAGGACGTGTTGTGACGTATCTGTTTTGGGCGCTGTCAGCCCTGAGTCTATTGGCTGCTGTTTCATTCTATTTTCGAATGCGAAAGGTGGGGCGTCTTCTTGGAGGGCGTTACCAATCAAGAATGAACGTGTCGCTGTTGCTGTTAATGATTATTCCTTTCTTCCTTTCGCTCATTCCTGACATGGGCAATGAGGCCCTGCTGCTGGTGGTGGCGATGGGCTCGGTGCTGAGTTTTTCAGCTGGAGTGTTATTGTTGCCCGGTGTTCTGCTGGATGCACTGGAGCCGCACGGTTCCGGGGATGGCGAGCCTGCGGTTGAGAAGGCAGGTGCTGAGGAGAGCTTTGAAAACAAAGTGCAGGCAATTCGGGACCGGCAGCGATTGAAAAGAGAGTCTGGTGGGGATACGTGATCTGCCAGTCAGCGATGCGGGTTGCCCGGAGGCAACGGCACAGTGGGTGTCTGCCGGCTGGCGATTCTAGTGGTGTGCGGCTCGAGCGCTGCTCCTGCCCATAGCACAACTCGTGTTGATGGCGTTGTGCTATTTGAATGAGTCCGGGAGCCCGGCCCCGTCCCTGGGGCGCGGAGATCAATCAGCAGGCTTTCCTGGGGTCACAGTAATGAAGGCCTGTGGGCTACCCGGACGATTAATATACTGTTCATTTGGACAGTTATCAAGTGAAGCCGATGATGCCACCGAATCAGGCTCACTGGATCAATTCACAGGCCATGTGGGAATACTTCTTTTTCACCTGACTGCGACAGACATTGGCCCCGAAGGAGGGCACTTGGTCACAAGCCTTGAGAGCGGCATAGCGCTTGGCGCACTGGCCAGCGATATCTGCGACCCCGGGCTGGGCCACGGCGGCTGACGCTTCGGTCGTTGCGCTATCTACTGCCGTACTGCCCACACCATCAGGGACGGGGCTGCTTGGTGCCGTATTGGCGCTAGCGTCGATCATGGCCGCGATTAGTGCAGAAGACAGGCCTCCTTCTTTGAGCAGGGCAATTTCATCGCCATTAAAAACCTTGTAGGGCTGATTTGCGGCACGAATGCGTGAGGCGAGCAGGACATCGTCTTCGGCGCTGGACAGTCGGAGAACGTCGTAGACTTTCATGTTGGCAGGGCCAAGGAACCAGATATCGTATTCATCGGGGAGGTAAACGATATAGGTATTATCGATCGCGATGTTGTCGCGGTGAAAGGCGAGCGCCTGTTTTTCCGGCGCGAGTTCGGATAGCCGCCGCAAGGTTTCCATTCGGAAGAACGAGTCGGGATTGGCCTGAAGATACTGGCGATAGGCTTCTACTGTGCCGTCGGATACCGCGGTTTCGTAACCGGCCTGTTGGGATGTGATGAAAGCCTGAAGAGCATGCTTATGCCGGTTGAGCTGATCATGCGCCATGATTTCGTACTGTTGTTTGCCTGGGCTGCCGACCAGGTAGGCAGTCGGAAGCAGCATGGACAGGGCCGATTTGTACGCAACGTCTTCGCGATTCGCAAATAACACCTCATCCCCGGCCTTCACTTCCATCACTGTTTCCCCCTCGGTGTTCAACCAGGAGGGCAAAATCCCCAGCGTCAGAAAGTAGGGCACCATGCTTAACCAGCCGCTGTCCCGGGTATTCTCATTGCGAATGTGAACGGTCAGGTCGTCACCGTTGCCAGCGAACCAGCGTTGAATTTCGTCGTTGGCCAGCTGTGTCGGATAAGTCCGATCATTGGGTGAGGCATAGCCCCCGGCGACATCCAGTTCCACTTGGGCGTTGCCCTCAAACCCTTTCAGGGCGGCAGGAGGGGATGCGGGTGCGGCGAGTTGTCCCTGAGGGGGAATGTAGCGTGTGCCTGTGCATCCCGTGATAAGCAGGCAAGCCAGTAGCGCAGGCCAGAGTGAAGCCCTGGAAAATGCAGAGTTAAGCATGGTGTCGGTTCCCTTCCCTTGTGATTGTCAGGCCCCCCGGCCCGATCATTTATCATGGCATTTTGCCATGAAATTGCGACAAGCAGGGTGTGCAAAGCGTATGCGGGTAAAGAAAGGGGAAAGGGTAAGGAGCTACGTGGGCGGAGATTGAGGTGAGGCAATCTCCGCCGTTGGTGTTGGTGTCAGCCCGCCCGGAGTTTGGGTTTAAGGGTAATCAGCAGGGCTGGCAACAGGGTCAGGTTGCTCAGCAGCGCCACCAGCATGGCCAGTCCGGTCAGCAGCCCGAAGTAGACCGTTGGGTTGAAGCTGGACAGGGCCAGGATCGAGAAGCCGGCGATGATGGTGAGCGAGGTGTAGTACATCGCTTTACCAATGGAGCCGTGACAGCGCTTCATGGTGGCCACGTAATCGTTGTCGTTGGGCAGCTCTTCATGGAAGCGGTGGATGTAGTGGATGGTGTCATCCACGGCGATGCCGATGGTGATGGCGGTGATGGTGATGGTCATCAAATCCAGTGGCAACCCGATCCAGCCCATCAGGCCGAGCACCAGTGCAGCGGACACCAGGCTGGGAACCATGCTGATCAACGCCACAGGCAGGCTTCGGAACAGAATCAGCAGCATGATCAGGATGGCGGCGAACACGTAGCCCAGGGTCTTGATCTGTGAGTCGAACAGGCTTTGCAGCATGTTGTTGTAGAGCACCATGGCCCCGGTGAGATGCACCTGTTCCGGTTGCAGGCCGAAGTCGTTCTGCAGATCGTGACGGATTTTGGCGAGCAGGGCGTTGCGATTGAGGTTCTTGTCAGAGTCGATCACCCGGACACTGATGCGCACCTGGTTGCCGTCGTCCGAGAGGTAGGGTTTTACCAGCTGTTGATGCAGGTCTGCGGGAATGAACTTGGCCAGCAGCATGAGCTGGACGTACTCCAGTGGGCCACCGTTGAGTTTGGCGGCCACTTCATAGGTGGTGGCCAGCGACAGCACTTTGCCGGTTTCCGGCAGGCTTTCGAGGTACTCCTGGATCTCGACCAGCTGGGCCAGCCGCGCGGGGGTAAACCAGTAGGCATCTTTCAGCGATTGCGCCTGGGCGCTGTCTTGTTGTGCGAACGGATCGCTGACGTCGCCACCGGCGGCAAAGGGGTCGTCGACAGGGGCATTGTCTGCAAAGGCATCAGTGTCTTGTGCAGAATTGCCACTGGCAAACGGATCACTGCCAGCGAACGGATCGCCGCCGTCGGCGAAGGGATCGCTGGCGGAATCCTCCAGCGCTTCGCCGTCCCAACCCTGGTCGGGCTGTTGGCGAGCAAAGGTGCTTTTTTCTACTTTGGGGGCATCAATGATGATGTCCATGGGGGTGGTGCCGCCAAGTTTGCGGTCGATCTGCACCATCCCCTTGTAGATTTCCGTTTCTTCCTGGAAGTAATCGATAAACCGGTTTTCTACCGTCAGCTTGCTGACGCCCCACAAAGAGCCCACCGCGACCAGCACGGCGACCACCAGCAGAACCGGACGATGGCGTTCGGTGAAGTGGGCGAAGGCGAGGGTGAGCTGACGGCTGATGTCCTTGCCCTGGCTGGGTTTGCCCGGTGCCAGGGGAGCCAGCAGCGCGGGGAAAGCCAGGAAGCATACGGCCAGCGCCACCCCCAGCCCCAGGGTCATCATCCAGCCGAAGTCGATGACCGGACGAATGCCGCTGATCACCAGTGAGGAAAAGCCCACCATGGTGGTCAGAATCATGTAGATGCTGGGGCGCAACATGTGGGCTGCGGTTTCCTTGATCAACCATGCCTGGGTGGCATCCGGGTTTGCCTCATGCAGTTCGCGAAAGCGCACGGTGAGGTGGATGGTGATGGACATGGTGATGATGAGTAGCAGCGAGATGTAGTTGCTGCTGATCACCGACACCTTCCAGTCCATCAGCCCCAGCAGGCCGGTCACGAGCAGTACGGTGATTGCACAGCAGGCCAGGGGCACGATGACCCAGCGCGGACGGCGGAAGATAATGAACAGGGCAATGATCAGGAAGACCAGTACCCCGGCACCGAATACCTTCAGATCGGCACGGATAAAACTGACGATATCGGTGGTGATCATGGGCATACCGCCGAGGAACAGGTCTGCCTGGTCGCGGTAGTTATCCATGATGTCGCGCACCTGGCGAATCTCGCCGGCGGTGCGTTCCTGAATGCGGCTGTTGTACTCGCTGAACGCCTGGGTGGCTTGTTCCAGCTGGGTTTCCCCATTGGCATCCAGTTCGCCATTGCGTTGTTGTTCGCGCAGGTCGTTACGCCGGTTCAACCGTTCGTAGTAGGTTGCATCGCGCTCGAAGGTCACCAGCAGGGCGGTAGTGCCTCCATCGTCACTGACCAGCAGGTCTTCGTAGAACGGATTGACGTCGGTAAATTCGGCTTTGGCCTGCTGCAGGTCCACATCGCTGTCGGTGAGCGTACGGTAGCCGTTGGCAAGGTCGCTGAATTCGACTTGCGGGCTGAACAGCAGCGGCACGTCCAGCATGCTGTACACCGATTTCACCCGACTGACGGCTTTTAACTCTTCCTGCAGACCCTGCAAATGGCTGAGAGTCTCGCGCTGGAACAGGGGGGCCTGCGTGGGGGAGTAGGTGACCACCAGAAAGTCACTGCCACCATACTGTTTGGAGACCTTGCGGTAATACTGCAGGTCCTTGTCGTTTTCCAGGATCAGGGAATCCGTGGAGGCGTCGATCTCGAAGTGCCGGGCCTGCGTGGCGGCATAGCCGCAGGCCAGCGCCAGTAGCACCAGCCAGAAAATCGGGTGCGCCAGCACCGCCTTGCAGTAGGCCTTGAACAGCCGATGGGTCATGGAAGTATCCGGTCAGCCAATCAGAACATGGCCGCGTATTCTGCGGCAAAGCGTGTGTCGAAGCGGTGAATGACCTTGCCCGCAGGCCAGCCTACCAGTGGGGTCAATAGGCCTTCGGTCCATTCTTCCTGATGCACCCGGCAGTTTCCGTTGTCATCATCGAGGAAGGTGAACCGGTGCAGGATGCGGCCCACCGGTGTGTCCAGGCCCCAGGTGATGCGCTCGTTTTCCTTGTATTCGTACACCTTCACGACCACCGGAGCAGGCGGCAGGCCGGGCAGATCTACCACGAACAACAGGAAGGCGCCGCGTCGCCAGTCGCCGTTGAGCAGGCGGGCGTGGCGGACCACAGAGCACCAGTTCTGCCAGTTACTGGCCTCGGCAAACAGTTTGAAGGCTTGTTTGCGTGGTGCGCCGGTGTCGGTGACTTCATCGACAAGATAACGTTTCAGCATGATGCATCCCTGTAGTGGGCCGGGGTTCCAAAGCCCACTAGCTTACCGGGGCTGCCACCGGCATAACAGGCCAATTGTGACAGCAGCGTTGACCTTGTTGGCGGGGTTAGGGAGCCTCTGAATAACGCCTTACGTGCTCAGTCTTTTTGAGGGGGTCCCCTAACTGGGATCGAGATATGTCTATCCATCTGCTCTTCACCTTCAAAGGAAGTGCCGCAACGAGTGCGGGACCAGCCTGGAAGACCCGAAGGGCGCGGCCTGGAGCGCACATCTGCTGCGCCTTGCCTCTAGGCAAGGGAACCACTTACCGTCGAGACAAGACGCAACAGCTGCACGCTCCAGGTCACGCTGAGCATGCAAGGCGTTATTCAGAGGCTCCCCGGCGTCAGGGGATAACGAGGTATGGCCATGACAACAACATTGCTTCCGGCCTCCATTCTGCCGGGTTTGCTGGAAGTGTCCTTGCGCAGCCAGCTGGACATCCAGGCCCTGTTTGAGCGCATCGGGATTGATGCGGAGATTGTGGGTCGCAGTGATTGCTACATCAGTCTGCAACAGCTGGACGAACTGCTCTTCACCGCCTTTACCGAAAGCGAGGATCCCCTGTTTGGCCTGCATGTGGGCGCAGATAACCACTACGGCAACCTGGATTTGCTGGGCACCCTGATGGCCACAGCGGCCACACTGGAGCAGGGACTGGGCATGCTGTTTCGCTACAAGGACCTGATCGTGCCTTATCTCGAATTCGGTATGGAGCTGGCAGGCAAGTCGGTGCGCCTGTCGGTGGTCAGCCGTGAGCCAACGCTGCGATTCACGGCTACCCGCGAACACAACGATCTGGTAGTGGCGACCATGGTGGCCATTGGCCGTTCCTTGATGGCCGGGCAGTTCCCGCTCGACGAAGTGCACTTTCAGCATGCCACGCCGGTGGCGGCCCAGCGGCAGGGGTACCATGCGTTCTTCCAGTGCCCGTTGCACTTTGCTGCCCCGCGTAACGCGATTCAGTTTTCTGCCATGCTACTGGCCGAGCCTCTGCCGAGAGCCTACCCCAAATACCATGAGCGCTTGCGGCGCTCGGCGGACCAACGGCTGACCGGTCTCAGCCGTGCGGGCGGGATCACCGGCCAGGTGCTGACCCAGTTGCGTACCCAGCTGAACGGGGGAGACCTGCACATCGAGGCCGTGGCGGCGGCATTGGCCATGACCCCGCGTACCCTGCAGCGCCGCTTGCTGGAAGAGGGCGCCCGCTTTGTGCAATTGCGGGATCAGGTTCGGCTCGACTTTGCCCGCCAGGCTCTGGCCGCTCCGGAATGCAACCTGCCGGAGCTGGCCCAGCAGTTGGGGTTTGCGGATACCGCCAACTTCTATCATGCCTTCAAGCGGTGGCAGGGCTGCGCGCCAGGCCAGTATCGACGCCAGCTGAAGGGCTGACTGCGACAATTTGCCACATTGGTTTTGTGACGCCGGGCGCTACCCTGTGGCCCGTTTGTCACTCAACGGGGAATACGCATGTCGACGACCTTCACTCGCTACACGCTGGCAGCCGCCATTCTTGGGTCTTCTGGTCTGGCCTGGGGCCATTACGACGGTGGCCGTGCGGATAGCCATGCCCCCATTTCCGTCATGGGCGACCATACCCATGCCAAGGGGGAATGGATGTTGTCCTACCGCTACATGGGTATGGGCATGAGCGGAGCCAAGTCTGGCAGTGACTCGCTGAGCACCGATGAGGCGTTCGACGAGATCCCCGGCATGGGCCCAATGAACATGAAAGCCCTGCCTTACGATATGACCATGGAAATGCACATGGTCGGCGCCATGTATGCGCCCACGGACAACCTGACCCTGCTGGCCATGTTGCCTTACAGCACCAACGAAATGACGACCAAAACCCGTATGACCATGATGATGAACACCATGGAAGACGAGTTCGATACGGAAACGTCCGGTATTGGTGATGTCAGCGTGGGCGGGTTGTACAAGTTCTATGATCAAGGTGGCTACCGTTTGCACCTGAATCTGGTGCTGGGCCTGCCGACAGGGTCTATCGAGGAAGAGGACTACATCCCCATGGCAGGGCAGGAATTGCAGCTGCCATATCCCATGCAGCTGGGCTCTGGCAGTTACGAGGCTCGTCCGGGAATTACCCTGAACAAGCAATACGCCAGCTGGAGCTGGGGCGCCCAGGCCAGCGCCAGAATCGCACTGGATGAGAACGATCAGGGCTACAAACTGGGGTCTCGAAAGTTCCTTACCGCCTGGGCAGCCAAACCGCTCGCGCCCTGGGCATCCGTATCCGTGGCGGCCTACAAGAGCTGGTGGTCGGATATCCATGGTGAAGCGGAAGATCTGACCATTTCCCCGATGATGAACCCCGCTGCAGACCCGGAAGCCAAGGGAGGCCAGCGTCTGGATATCGGTGTTGGCCTGAACCTGCTGGGAAAGAATGGCGCACTGAAAGGGCATCGCCTGGCAATGGAATACAAGGCGCCGGTACAGGAATCCCTGCACGGCATTCAGATGGAAACGGATTACACCTTCACTGTCGGTTGGCAGAAAGCCTTCGGCGGAAAATGATTGTGTTGTCTGGGGGAAACGGGTTTTACCCTGGATCGATATCGCGCCGCGAGCGACGATCCTACGGACTGCCTTGATGGTTTTGCGGTACAAAAAAGCCGCGCCCGGGAGGGCGCGGCTTTTTTTGTGTTCTTAATGGTGCCGGAACGCGGAATCGAACCGCGGACCTACTGATTACGAATCAGTTGCTCTACCGACTGAGCTATCCCGGCATGCCCGGCTTACGGGGCGCGCGCCATTCTAGCAGGACGCCCCGTGCAGGCAAGCAGGAATCACGCTTCCTGTTTGATGCCAGCCAGTTTGCGGGCGTGCCACTTCTTCTTCTCCACCTCCATGCCACGCAAAATCTGAATGCGCTGGGCCTGCGGGCTGCCGGCCCCATGCATGGACTCGGTGAGATAACCCACCGCATTGCGGCCCAGTGTCATGTTCTCGATGAGTCGCAGGATACGCATGCGATCTTCGGTGGGGATGTCGTCACGGCCTTTGAGGAAGCGGCGGATGATGTCGCCGGCTTCTTCATTGTCCAGATCCTGTTCGCTGGGCATGGTGACCATGATGCCGCCAGCAAGATCCTGGGCCAGACGGGAGATTTCGTAGGGGAAGCGGGTCACGTTGTGTTTGCACACATTCGCCAGCATGGTGTCGTTCATGTAGATGCCGCTGGGCATCTTTTTCGCTTCGTGGGAGCTGGCAATACCGGAGGAGTAGATGGTCTCGTTGAGGTGAGTCATCTCCACCAGTTTGTCACGAATGTGGCTGACTTTTTCCAGGCCGTTGTATTCGACGATGGAGGCAGCCGCGCCCACCATGACGTCGCCCAAGCCGGTTTTGCACACGTAGCTTGCGCGGTGGTAGGCGGTAAAGCGGGTGACCAGCTCCTGGGCGAATTCGTATTCGCCATCCATAAATACGTGCTCGTTGGGGATGAAAACGTCATCAAAGTAGACCAGCACTTCCTGGCCGCCGTACTGGGCGTTGCCCTGGTCGATATCGCCGCCTTCCAGGGCGCGGGTGTCGCAGCTCTGACGGCCGTAGATATAGGTGATGCCTTCAGCGTCGCCGGGGATCATCCCGACCACGGCGTAATCCTTGTCGCCTTCAGTCAGGTTCATGGTGGGCAGTACACAGATCCAGTGCTGGTTCCAGCCACCGGTCATGTGGGCTTTTACGCCTTTGACGTAGATGCCCTTGTCGGTGCGTCGGGTCACCCGCATGAACATGTCCGGGTCGGCCTGTTCTGCGGGGCGCTTGCTGCGGTCCCCTTTGGGGTCGGTCATGCCGGCGGCAATCAGGATGTTCTTGCGCTGCGCTTCCTTGAGAAATTCCAGGTAACGCTGGTGGTATTGGGTGCCGTGTTTCTCGTCGATTTCGTAAGTGACCGAGTGCAGCACACTAATGGTGTCCAGGCCAGTGCAACGCTGGAAGCAGGTGCCGGTAATCTGGCCCATGCGACGCTGCATCTTGTTCTTTTTCACCAGGTCCGAGGGCGATTCCACGATGTGCAGAAACCGGTTGACCTGCTGCTCGATCAGCGGTGACCAGGCCGTAGCCAGCTCGGGATCCTCGATGGCCAGGTCATAGCTGGCGCGCAGGGCATTGATGCTCGGCTTGATAATGGGGTGATCGGCGGGTTCGTCGATCAGTTCGCCAAAAAGGAACAGGCGGGTGCCACGGTTACGCAGGCTGGCCAGATAGTCGTCACCGGTCTTGATGACGGGGATACGGTCCCAGCGGTCCTGGGCGGATTCTTCGCGGGTCGGGGCAGGGGTCGCGGCGTTCATGATGCCTCCTGTGATCTTGCCGATATCGGGGCCGGCGGGTGGAGCCGCGGGCCTTTGGAATGACTTGGGGGTCTGAATCCGATGGTATACAGAGTGTAACAGGAGGCAATGACAGATTCGGACGCTGTGCTCTGCGGTCTAGTCAGGGCGGCTGTGGTGCCGGATGGGAGGCAGATGACAGGGGCCATGGGGGAGGCCCCTGCGGAAAGCGGGGTGGGTTATGCCTTGAACGTCATCGAGGCAGAGTTCAGGCAGTAACGCTGGCCTGTGGGTGGAGGACCATCGGGGAACACATGGCCCAGGTGGCCGTCGCACCGGGCGCAGCGGATTTCCACGCGGATCATGCCGTGGCTGGTGTCGCGCAGTTCACAAATATGCTCGTTGTCAAAAGGCGCGTAAAAGCTGGGCCAGCCGGTCCCGGATTCGAATTTGCTGGCCGAACTGAACAGCGGCAGGTCACACAGTTTGCAGTGGTAGACTCCGTCTTCCTTGTTATCGAGCAGGCCGCCACAGAACGGTGGCTCGGTTCCCTGATTGAGCAGGATACGGCGCTCTTCGTCGGTCAGGTTGGCGGCGTTTTGCTGCTTTTCGGCATCGCTCAGCGGGGTCAGGTCATAGCCGCTGGAAGACGTGGCCATCAGGCATCTCCTTTCAGTTTGTCGGGGAAGGACTGGATCAGTTTTTCCACTTTGGGTTGAGCTACCGCACGGATATAACCCTGTTGCGGGTTACGCCGGGCGAAGTTCTGATGGTAGGCCTCGCCCGGGAAAAATGCGTCAAGGGGTTCCAGTGTGGTGACGATGGGGGCGGTGAAAGCCCCGGCGTTGTCCAGCTGCTGGATATAGGCTTCGGCCACCCGTTTTTCTTCGTCATTGGCAGTGAAAATCGAGGAACGGTATTGGGGGCCGCGATCGTTGCCCTGGCGGTCTTTCTGGGTGGGATCGTGCGCCACCGAGAAGAACACCTTCAGCAATTCTCCATAGGAGATGACCGTGCTGTCGTAGTCGATTTCCACCACTTCTGCATGGCCGGAGGTGCCGCTGCACACCGCCTCATAGCTGGCTTTGTCGGGGTCACCACCGGCGTAGCCGGACACCACGGTGTGGACACCTTCAAGGTTCAGGTAGACCGCCTCTACACACCAGAAACAGCCACCGCCGAGAACGGCTTTCTGGCGGCCGTTGGCGGGCAGGTCGATGGCAGCATCGGGGAAGCGTTCGGGGTGGATCGCGAGGGTGGTGCCGGGGATAACCGGGTTGCGCATGCCTGTGTCCTCCATGGGCTCCTGAGAGCCGCCCCGGCGGACCGGGGCGGACTGAGGAGAGCCGGTGGAGCGCAGGACGGTCAGTCCTGTTTTACCGCACCACTGGCGATCAGTTTGTCGATGGCGTCGTCGCTGAAGCCGGCGTTGCGCAGCACGGTAGTGCTGTCGGCACCGGCGGTGTTGGCAGGTTTCACCTCGCCACTGGCACTGCGGGAAAAGCGCGGTGTCGGGGCGGGTTGTACGCTGCCGTTCACAGTGACGAACGAGCCTCTGGCTACGTTATGAGGATGCGAAGGCGCTTCTTCAATGCTCAATACCGGCGCAAAGCACACATCGGTGCCTTCCATGAGCTCACACCACTCATCACGGCTTTTCTGTTTGATGACGTCCGCCAGCTTTTGTTTCATTTCCGGCCACTTGGGCGGGTTCATCTGGTGGCCGAAATCGTCTGCCGGCAGCTCGGCGATGCGACACAGTTCAGCGTAGAACTGGGGCTCGATGCTGCCGATAGAGACGTATTTTCCGTCGGCGGTTTCGTACACTTCGTAGAAGTGGGCGCCGGAGTCCAGCATGTGGGTGCCGCGCTGGTCGGTAAACAGTCCCTGGGATTTGAGCCCGTAGAACATGGCCATGAGCGCGGCCGAGCCTTCGACCATGGAGGTATCTACCACCTGGCCTTCGCCGGAGCGTTGGGCCTCCAGAGCGGCACACACCAGGCCGAACGCCAGCATCATGCCGCCGCCACCGAAGTCGCCCACCAGGTTAAGGGGGATCGCCGGTTTTTCACCGGAGCGCCCCATGGCGTGCAGGGCGCCGGAGAGGGAAATGTAGTTCATGTCGTGACCCGCGGCCTGGGCCAGCGGGCCAGTCTGGCCCCAGCCGGTCATGCGTCCGTAGACCAGTTTCGGGTTGCGGGCCATACACTGTTCCGGGCCAATGCCCAGACGCTCGGTGACGCCGGGGCGGAAGCCCTCGAAAATGCCGTCTGCGGTTTCGCAGAGTGTGAGTACCGTTTCGATGCCTTCCGGGCTTTTCAGGTCCAGTGCCAGGTTCTGGCGGTTGCGGAACAGCACGGTATGGCCGATGGCCGAGTGCGGGTTGCCGCCGGGGCGGTCAACGCGGATGACGGTGGCGCCCATGTCGGCCAGCATCATGCCGCAGAAGGGGCCGGGGCCAATGCCAGCCAGTTCGATAAAGGTCAGTCCGTGTAGAGGGCCTGTCATAGGGGGTATCCATTTGTCAGGAATCAGGATCAGGGAATCAGTTGTTGTTCCCTCAGCGTTTTGCGCAGCGCCTGACACTGGCTTTTGGCAATGGCAACGGTGTTGCTGGCCTCGTGGGTGGTGGCGATACCGGTCCAGATCGGCTTGCCTTGCCCGGAGATCAGCTCGGCTCCGTGCTGCCGCAGTGCATCCGGTATCTCTTCTTTTTCCAGCTTGCCACCAATGCCTACCTGCCAGGTGGGCTGGATGTTGTTGTTGTTCACATCCATGGGGTTGAGCTGGTTACCGGGCTGTGGGGGCTGCGCAGCGTCAATCAGCAGGTGGGTCAGTTCCACCATGAGAACTCTGTCCACTCCCTGCTTTTGCGCCCAGTCAAGGATGCGGTCTTTTCCGCCTTCGTACCATAACGGGATTTCCTGATGGCTGAGCAAAATGGTCAACGAATTGCCGGAAAATATTTCCTTGCAGGTGAGTTCCCAGGTTTCACGGATGTTGCCTTCCGGGGTGCGGGCCACCAGCAGGAGGGTATCGGTAGCGGCGTAGGTTTTGTCGCTGGTGTAGCGGGTGGCTACGTCGGTGGTGCTGGCGCAACCACTGAGCAGAACGGCGGGCAGCAGCACAGATAGCAGGGAACGCATGATGTCTCTCCTCGATCAAGGCGTTCAGTGTAGCAGTGCTGTGCCCGGCTCACAGCTATTGCAGTGCTGCAGACAACCGAACTTTGACCGGGTTGGCAGGCAGATGAACCGCCAGCTTGCACAGGCCGGTGTTGCTACCCTGTGCCGGGAACCAGCGAACCTGATAGCGGTGACCTGACGAGTGTGTCTCTCCGGTATCGAGCAGCTGCAGGGTGCCGCTTTCATCGGTGATGATTTGGTCCTCACAATGGGCGGCCAGCAACGGGGAATTCAGTCTCAGTTGCTCTGGAGGTTCCGCCACCAGCTGCGCTTCCCAGTAGGCGCCTGCCAGTCCGTCATCGGAATGATAGCGGGGCTTGCCAACCCAGGTGCGCTCGGGCAGCGGGGCATCAGTTGGTGCAGGAAAGTACTGTCGTGTACGCAGCCGGAAGTGTTGTTCGGCGGGGATGTCATTGATGTCCTGTTGCTGCATGTCCTGGCTCAGACGGGCGCTCTGGGCCATCAGGAAATCCAGTGTATGGGGACCATAGAGAGTGTGGCCGCCTTCGTAATACTGGTGCTGGTACTCCTGCGGGGTGACGGCATACCCGAAATAGCCGTTGGCGAGGCTTGAGACTTCGACCTTCCATGGCCGGTCGGCTGGCAGGGTCTCCATCACGGCTTCGCGTATGCGGTTACCGCTTTCAAGGGTGATCTCCCAGGGCAGTGGTACCAGTACCAGATCGTTGATCTGGATTACCTGGAGCAATGCCTGATGCGGGAATGCTTGCGCGGGTAACAGCAGCTGCAGTTTGGACAGCATCCATTGTTTGACACCCTGGCAGTGATCGGTGAAGAGCCGCCGGGGCCAGCCTTCCTGAAAATACGGCAGCCATGAGATCGGGAAGACTTCGTCCCCGTTGGCGGCGCCGACCACAGCGGCCCCTGTGATTGCCCGCTCGCACAAGCCAAAGCGTGCGCTATCGGTCTGTTCAAGCAGGTCCAGCTGGCGGCTGGCGGTTTTCGTTATCAGCGTGGGAGAGAGTTCGGGCTCCAGTTGGTGAAAGAGCTGTACAGCATGATTGCCCAGTGCTGTGCCGATGCGTTGTGCCTCTTTATCGCCTCGCAAATCTTCCTGCCAGGCCGGGTTGTTGTCTGCATGGGTCGCCTGGGCGGCGCCATGAATAAAGCCCGGCTGACGATCCACCAGTGCCTGCTCCAGTTGCTGGCTGATCCAGTGCCAGACATCGGCATGGTAGGGAGCGGTAAACGGAGGGATTGCGGTGCCATGAATGGAATAGAGCGAAAGGGCGCCCGCCGGGACAAAATGGTCCCCCTCTCGTTGATCAATCCGCAGCATGGTCATGGTCGGGTTGACGGCCTGCATGGCATCACTGTGTGGGGGCGTCACGAAATTGTTCTGCCAGGCCTCAAGTGAGCGATTGCGGGTATAGCCATACAAATCCGCCTGGCCGGTAGCAAAACGGGCGTCCTTTCGATTGGCATGGGCGGCGATGACGGCATCGGCAATCTGTTGGCTAAGGAACTCAAACAGCGCTGGGTCAAACCCGGGACGGTTACTGCCAAACACATTATAGAAATCGCTACCCAGGTATTGGCCGGGCCCGGAATGGGTGTGTGTGACCAGCAGGCTGAGACGGTCGGCAGTGACCCCGGTGGCTTCAATGAGCTCTGCGACGCGGTGATGCAGGGGCAATGAACCGCTGCCCAGATCCAGTTGCACAATGGCCAGTGGCGCCTGATCCGGGCCCTGCAAGTAGAACGCCCGGGCCTTTAAACGGGTGCGGAAACCATCTGCTTCTCTAGCCCAGGCGGAGTAGCCAAATTTTGGCAATCCCGGTGGCGGGGTGATGTCACGCTCGGCAATGCCTGCCTGGGCCTGGGGCTGTTTCTGATAGGGAAGGTGCTCATTGAGGCTGACGTTAAAAGACGTCACTGGGTAAAAAAGGAAAGGCCAGGCAGCATGCAAAATACCGCCAGACAAAGCCATAAACAGTATACCCAAGAGCATGAATAACCGGCTTTTTTGCACAGATTTTAACCCCTTTGGTTCTTGTGATGTGGGTGTTTGAGATATTAGTTGGTACTATCGTGCAACATTTGTGTCCGTGACACAAGCTTGCGTACGGCGGCGTTTCAAGGTGTTTCGATACGCAAAAAAACATCCAGAAACAGAAAGCACCAACAACGGATTGCACACAACATTTCAGCAACGCAACGCCACGGGATCCCTATTTTTTTTCCGCTCCCAGACTATTCCAATGATTGCACAGATCATTCATACCCAAGGGGGGTAGTCATGAACGGAAGCATTCGATTTACCAGTCTGGCTCTTGGTGTGGCCTTGGCGACCCAGTCGCTGGCTGCCGAAGACAGTCAGGAAACCACCCGCCAGTACGTCGCGCCCATGCTGCACTATCTGGTACTTGATGAGGACCGTGACCTTTCCCGCAACGGTTTGGGTGCAGGCCTTATTTATGGTCGCGAAATTTCTGAGCACTGGTGGTGGGAAACGGAAGGCGCTGGCTATGGCCTGGACTCCGGTCTCGACGGTGATTCTGATTTTTATCAGTACACGGTGACCACCGGTATCGCTTACGCCTTTGGCGACCGCAAGAGCTTCACGCCATTTGTGCTGGCTCAAATCGGTGGTATCTACAACGACGTGATTCCTGACGACGATGATGGCATTGATTTGCATGCCAATGTCGGCTTGGGTGCTGTCACCGGCGAGCTGTTTGATAACGGCCTGAAGCTCCGTTTTGATGCTCGTTACATGTATGACGATTTCGATGGGGCATCAGGTTCCGCGTCAGAGGGTGAAGGTGGTTTCAACGACTGGCGTTTCTCCCTTGGCCTTGAAGTGCCTCTGGGTCGCACCAAGACGGTGGAAGTTGAGAAGGTCGTCTACGAAACCCGTGAAGTCGAGAAGGTTGTCGAGGTGGTCGCGGCCGACAGCGATGGCGATGGGATTGCGGATAATCGTGACAAGTGTCCGAACACCATTGCCGGGGGCAAGGTCGATGGCGACGGTTGCTTGCTCACTAATCAGACCATCACGTTCAACAACATCGGTTTTGAGTTGAACTCCGACAAGATCACGGCGACCTCCCGCCCTGTGCTGGACCGACTGGTCAAAGCACTCTCATCCCAGACTAACTTCGATGTTGAAATCGCAGGCCATACTGATTCAAGCGGTAGTGCCGATTACAACGAAGGTTTGTCTGATCGTCGTGCCAAGGCGGTGCGTCAATATCTGATCGATCAAGGTGTAGCAGCCGAGCGCTTGACCGCTCGAGGCTACGGTGAGGTGGTTCCTGTGGCGAGTAACGAGACCGCATCCGGTCGAGCCATGAACCGTCGTGTTGAATTCCGCGTTAGCGAACAGTAAGGGGATAAGGATATGAACTCGCAAATGAAAATACTGTTTGCCATTTTGCTTTCGGCGATGCTGGGCATGGGCCTGGCGGGCTGTGAAGCTGATGGCGATGGAAGCAGCAATGGTGGCGGTAACAACCCTGTTAACCGTACAAACGACCAAGACAATGATGGTGTGCCGGATGACGTGGACAATTGTCCCGCAATCGCAAACGCCATGCAGGAAGACCAGGACAACGATGGCATCGGTGATGTCTGTGATGACGACCGTGATGGTGATGGTGAAGACAATGACACCGATAACTGTCCGCTGGTAGCCAACCCTAACCAGGAAGACACCGATGGTGACGGTATTGGTGATGCCTGTGACCAGAATAACGATCAGGACGGTGACGGCATCGACGATGGTGAAGACAATTGTCCTACCGTGTTTAATCCTGAGCAGGGTGATGTTGACAACGACGGTATCGGAGATGTCTGTGATGACGACGCCGATGGCGATGGCGTTGATAACACCAACGATAACTGCGTGTACACCGCAAACAACGATCAAGCTGACATTGATACCGACGGTGTTGGTGATGTCTGTGATGATGACCGTGACGGCGACACCATCCTCGACGTCAATGATAACTGCATGAATACCCCCAACACCGATCAGGCTGACCTGGATGTAGACGGTATTGGTGATGTTTGTGACGACGATCGTGATGGCGATGGTGTACCGAATGACACTGACAACTGCCCGTTGGCGGCCAATGCCGACCAGGCTGACAGTGATGGCGATGGCATCGGCGACGTCTGTGATGGCGGTACCGGCAACCCGACTGACACTGACGGCGATGGCATCCCTGATGCGACCGATAATTGCCCGGCAATCCCCAACGCTGATCAGGCCGATGGCGATGGTGACGGCAAAGGTGACGTTTGTGATGATGACGGTTTCACTTGCTCTGCCGGTACTACATACCAGCCGCTGACTAGCGCCAATTACACGGCTGACAGCTCTGTGCTGGGTGTTTGTCTGGGTTGCTCTGTCGATGACGAAGGCAACGCCATTGATGAAAATAATGCCACTTTTGCCCAGATCAACATTGGTGCTGCCCTGGTTTATGGTGGCGGTTATGTGAAAGCGGTAGCCAACGACCCGAATACTGATATCAGTGATAGCGTTGTTGGATTTGTGGTAAGCGATCCTTCATCACAACTGCTCAATCTGGAGCTGCTGGGTAATTTCACCACCATTCGTTTCTTCAACGATGGCGTGGAAGTGGACAGTGCCACCGTTGGCGGCGGCCTGCTGGATCTGGATCTGCTGGGCCTTGGAGCCAGCTCGGATCAGCGTTTCATCGCTGCCCCGGCGTCCAGCCAGGCGTTTGACTCCATCCAGTTGGACTACGCAGGCTTTGTCAACGTAAATAAAGCCTTCCGAGTGCATGATATCTGTGTCGGAACGCCCTGATCGGTAAGATCGATTCAGGAATAGAGGGGCCTTCGGGCCCCTTTTTTTGCCTGTCATATTGTCAGGCTCCAAGCGGGGGCCGGAATTTTGGCGGCGGGCTTTTATCGTATGGGTAGGGGATTTCGTCCTTTCCCATTTGCGCTGGCCCTCGGAGGCGCTACCCTGAGCTTGAGGTAGAAGACAATCCGGGGGAGTAATGCATAAGGTTCTACAATGCTGCCTGTGTATATGCGCAGGGTTACTGATGGCATGTGACTCAAGTGAGCCGGAGGTGGGGGAGGCTGTTGCCAGTTTCAAAAACTATCAAGAGACCGGTGATCTGGATGCCTTGCGTGAGCATGGCTATATCCGGCTTCTGGCGCCTCGCTTCGACGATCCAGCCGGACTGCCCCGTGACGGGATTCCTGCCAGCCAATATCAGGTCCAGGCTGAAGCCTTTGTGGAGAGCCTCGGCTTGCAACCGCGTTGGGTCTATGCCGACAATTTTGATGAGCTGGGTGCCCTTTTGAATGCCGGTGATGCAGATATCATTGTCACCAACTATTCGGTCACCAAATCACGCCAAAAAACTCTCGCCTTTTCCACGCCGATCAATGCGGTGCAAGAGAAACTGGTGCTACCAGCCAGTCGCAGTGGCCAAACACTGGCCGAGATGGAATCACTGGTCATTTCTGTCCCGCAAGGCAGCGCCTATCAAGAAACCGCAGAAAAGCTGGCTAAACGCCATTCTCATGTCCAGATCGAGGTCCTCGACGGTAATCTGTCCGATGAAGATCTGGTGCAATCAGTAGAATCTGGTGAGCTGGCTTCGACAATAATCGATAGCAATATGCTGGATATCCTGCTGACAGAAGGGGGAGAGGTGGTTGCAGGGCCGGTGGTTAACCGAAAGCGGAGAATCGCCTGGGCAGTACGCCCCTCCAGTGAACAGTTACTGGCAGAAATCAACCAGTACATAACCAGCGAGCGAGTCACCAGTTCACTGGCGCAGCCGGTTACCCGAGACTGGGAAGCGATACGTAAGAACAGTGTCCTCAGAGTGATCACCTCCAATAATCCCGCCAGCTATTTTATGTGGCGCGGCGAGTTAATGGGTTTTGATTACGATCTGATCAAGAACTTTGCCAAGCAACATAAACTTCGCCTGAGTGTAGTGGTGCGGGATACTCCTTCTGCCATGTTCAGCGCCTTGCAGGCGGGGGAGGGGGATGTCATCGCGGCATCCATGACGGTGACCCCGGAACGGGAAAAGGCCGGCTGGCTCTTCTCAGAGCGCTATCTGGATATTAATGAGCAGCTAATTGGTCCAGCAGGGCAAGGGTCCTTCACCAGTCTTGATCAATTGGCCGGAAAAACCGTCGCGGTAAATCCCGAAACGGCTTACTACGATACCCTCAAAGCCCTGCAGAAGGGGGGGCTGAATTTCACTATAGAAGCCGTCGAGGGAGCAAGTACAGAAATGCTGATAGACGCTGTGGCCAGTGGCGAATATGCGCTCACCATGGCAGACAGTCATCTGGCTGCCATGGAAGCCACCTACCGCGACGACATTGAGGTGTTGTATCAATTCGAGCCTGCCAAGCAAATCGCCTGGGGCCTGCGGCAAGAGCAGAGAGGGCTGCGGAAGGCGTTGAACAGCTATATTCGCAAGCACTATCGGGGTTTGTTTTACAACGTCACGTATAACCGCTATTTCAAGGAAAAGAAAACTATCCGGACGCATCAGGAATACCGGGTTGAAGCCGGGCGGGACATCTCTCCCTATGATGAGTTGGTGAAAACAGAGTCCCTGAAGTATGGACTGGATTGGCGACTGATTACTTCCCAGATGTATCAGGAGAGCCATTTCAATCCCAAGGCCCGCTCGTTCGCTGGTGCACAGGGGTTGTTGCAAGTCATGCCTCGCACCGGTCGCCAGTTTGGCTACAGCAATTTGACCAAGCCTGAGAATGGTGTCGGTGCAGGGCTGGCGTATATGGACTGGCTTGAGCAGCGTTTTCCCGCGCGTCTTGATTTGGCTGAGAAGCTGTATTTTACGCTTGCGGCGTACAATGCAGGCCATGGTCATGTAGAGGATGCGCGTCGATTGGCTCAGCGTATTGGTAAAGACCCTGACAAGTGGTTTGGTCACACCGAAAGCGCCATGCTTCTGCTTGCCAAACCACAATATGCACGGCAAGCGCGCTACGGCTATGTAAGGGGCGCCGAGCCGGTAAAATATGTGCGCCAGATCAAGAATCGCTATCTGGGTTATGTGGCGGTACTTGATCCGGCTCAGGGTGAGCCTGCAGTTTCACAGTGATTTTACATTGCTGCCATGGAAATGCTGCGGATCCCCCCCATGATCAGGGGTACCCATTCATTGAAAGGAGTTTGTGATGGATCGCAATACTTTCATCGAAAAAGTGAAAGGCAAGCTGGACGAACTGGATAACGAGTTCGACAAATTGCAGATTAAGGCTGACAAGGCCGGCGAAGATGTACGCCATCAGTGGGAAAGCCGCAAACTGGAGCTGAAAGAAAAGCGCCAGGAGTTGCAATCCCGCCTGGATGAAGTGCGTAATGACAGCAATGCACGCTGGGAAGAGGTGAAGGACAGCGTGGAGAAGACCTGGGACAGCACAGTTGCAGGCCTCAAGGACATCAAGAACAGCTTGTTCGACTAACGAATCAAGTCTTTCGCCGCAACAAAAAACGGGCCATCAGGCCCGTTTTTTTTGGCTGGCCTATTCTCGCCACTGGACGGGAAGTTTCAGTTTCCCAGCCCTTCCAACCGTTCCAGCCACTCTCCAATCGCTTGATGGACCTCATCGCGGCACTCGTCATTGAGGATTTCATGCCGTCCTGTAGGCCAGAAGTGCGCTTTTACCGGTTGCTCCATGGCGTGCAACACGTTTTCCAGTGCCATCATTCCCTTACCCATATTGCTCATGGGATCGGCTTCTCCTCCGAGGAGCAGCACGGGGAGGGCTTCGGGAAGCTCGGAAAGTGACGCAACACTGTGCACCTGACGCAGGCCCTGCACCAGCTGCAGCCAGGTTTCGGTACTGCAGTCAAAGCCGCACAGCGGGTCTTCAATGTAGGCGTTGACCTCGGCGGGCTCTGCACTAAGCCAGTCAAAATCGGTTGCTGGTTCAGGGACCTGGCCAGCCCAGGTGCCGAAGGTCATTTTGCGAATCAACGGGCTGCTGCCGCGGCCGCCGTTGCGGATTCGCGCCAGCCGGATGGGAAGCTGCATCAGACGGTAATAGACTCCGGGGTGATAATCGCTGCCGCACAGGATCAGGCCGGCCAGCGATTGTGCCGTTTCCGTTTCTGCCACGGCCAGCGCGATGAATGAGCCCATGCTATGACCGCCAAGCACGCACGGCAGGCCGGGGTGGCGTTCGCGGGCGAGAGCAACCACATCTGCCGCATCGTTGACGACGTTTTGCCACCCGTGGTGATCGCCAAAGTGGCCTTGGGAGCAGTGGTCAGCGATGCTTTGACCGTGGCCCCGATGATCCGGGCAATACAGGTGCCAACCCCGATTGTTCAGGTACTGCGCCAGAGCACCGTAGCGTCCACCATGCTCCGCCATGCCGTGAAGCCAGACAATCACCCCCTTGGGGACGGCCACATCGGAAGGCCAGTGGTGAATGGCTACAGTATGGCTTTCGTTGGTGGTGTGAAGCAGGCGTTCTTGGGTCATAATGTGCTCTCCGGATGCGTCGCCAGCCTGTGCGAACGCCATGGCAAGGTCAAGCAGATCTAATGAGGATGGATATGATAGCAAGAATAACAGCCCTCCTTGTGACACTGGTAAGCGCGGTTTTTCTCAGCGCCTGTGTCACTTCCCACAACACGGATGTCACCAGCTCGTCACGGGTCAAGGGCCATGCGCCCGGTGATCACGTTAACAAGGTACTGGTGATTGCGCTGGTGGATCAGCCGAATATCCGTACAGCAGTGGAGGGACGTCTGGTTGCGGCCCTTCAGGAGCGCAAGGTCGAGGCGACTGCCTCTCTGCCGGTGCTGGGTGCGGACTATGGCAAGGGCAAGGACCGTAAGGAAATGGCCGCAGACATTGCTGCCCGGGGGTATGAATCTGCCTTGGTGGTGACCCTGATCGATGTGAAAGAAGAAATGCACTACACCCAGGGCGGGATGAACTACGCCCCGGATATCGCAGTGCAGGGTGCTATGGGCCAGACTTTCTATGTGCGTCAGAGTGCCGTATACGAGCCCGGCTATTTCAGTAATGACAAGAAGTACTTCCTGGAGTCGAACCTGTACCAGCTCGACCCGGAAAAGCTATTATGGTCGGCCAAGACCACCACGGTGAACCCGGCCGATCTGGAAGCTGGCACGACCGGTGTGGCCAAGGCGGTCGTCGACCGCATGGCCAAGGATGACATGATCTGATCCAGAATCATGCATCACCAACCGGGGGCTATGCCCCCGGTTTTTGTTTGTGAAACCCTCTGCAGGAGTCCCCATGATTGAGTACCGGATTCGCCCCCTACGCCCGCAAGCGCATTTGTTCGAAGTCACGCTGACGGTGGCGAACCCGATGCCTGAGGGGCAGGCATTCAGCATGCCTGCCTGGATTCCTGGCAGTTACATGATCCGTGATTTTGCCCGTCACCTGGTCCATGTTGAAGCCAGCAGCCAGGGCGAAACCCTGCCGGTAGCCAAGGTCGACAAACAGACCTGGCAGCTGCCGCCCTGCGAGGGGCCCGTACAGATTCACTATCACGTGTATGCCTGGGACCTGTCTGTCCGGGGTGCACACCTGGACACGACCCACGGTTATTTCAATGGCACCTGCGTGTTCCTGGCACCCATGGGCCACGAAGATCAGCCCTGCGAAGTGGAGATCGAGGCCCCGGAGGGCCATGCCTATGCCGGATGGCAGGTGGCGACCGGGCTACAGCGATTGTCGGGGTCCGAACTGGACTTTGGCCGTTTTCGTGCCGATAACTATGACGCCCTGATTGATCATCCGGTGGAAATGGGGCCGTTCGATTACGCCAGCTTCGACGCTTGCGGCGTGCAGCACTGGGTGGTGCTTGCCGGGCGTCATCATGCTGATATGGCGCGGCTGTGTCGCGACCTCAAGCCGATTTGCGAACACCATATCCGCATGTTCGGCGAGCCGGCGCCCATGGACCGGTACGTGTTCATGACGTTGGTTACGGGCAATGGTTATGGTGGCCTGGAGCATCGCAATTCCACCAGTTTGATGTGTGCCCGGGACGACCTGCCCAAACGCACGGATGATCCGGCCAAGGTGCGCGAGGGCTATCGCAACTACCTGGGTTTGTGCAGCCACGAGTACTTTCATACCTGGAACGTGAAGCGCATCAAGCCGGCTGCATTCACCCCGTTCGATCTCTCACAGGAAGTGCACACCGAACTACTGTGGGCGTTTGAAGGCATCACCAGCTATTACGATGACCTGTCACTCACGCGCACAGGACGGATTTCGCCGCAGAGCTATCTTGAACTGCTGGGGCAGACCATGACCCGTGTCTACCGCGGACAAGGCCGTCACCGGCAGACAGTGACAGAGTCCAGCTTTGACGCCTGGACCCGCTTCTACAAGCAGGACGAGAATGCGCCCAACGCCATCGTCAGCTATTACACCAAAGGTTCCCTGGTGGCACTGGCGCTTGACCTGACCCTGCGAAACCTCACCGGTGAGAAAAAGTCTCTGGATGATCTGATGCGCCTGCTGTGGGAGCGCTATGGAAAAACCGGTGAGGGTGTGCCTGAACAGGGCATTCAGCCGCTGGCAGAAGATATTGCGGGTTGCGATATGTCAGGCTTTTTTGAGCAGGTCTTGTATAGCACCGAAGATTTGCCCCTGTCAGAAATGCTGGCCGAGCGTGGGGTGGAATTGCACTGGCGCAGTGCTGCCGGGCATGGCGATAACGGCGGCAAGCTGGGCAAGGACGGTATCCCCAATCTGGGGGTGCGTTTGTCGGCAGACCCGCTCGGCGCGCGGATCGCGGTGGCATTCGAGCAGGGTGCTGCCATGGCAGCAGGTTTGTCTGCCGGGGATATCATTATTGCGGTAGATGGCCTGCAGGCCACCGCCGCTAACATCGATAATTTGCTGGCCAATTTCCTGCCCGGCGAAACAGTGGAATTGCATGCATTCCGCCGTGATGAATTGATGACTTTCCAGGTCAAGGTGAGCCCCAGCGAACCGAGCACCGCCTACCTGACCATTGCCAAGGGCGGGCTGACCGAGAAAGGGAAGGCGTGGCTGCATGTTAGTGAAAAGTGAACAGTTAACAGTGAATAGTCCAAACCTGACGTCGCGGGTGCAGCCGTGCTGTCATCACTGTGCGTGTTCGCGCGCTGTCAACTGTTAACTATTCACTGTTCGCTCATGCCTCTGAACTCGTTGTACACCCAGCTTAAAACCGTCCGCCAGGCCGATCGCTTTCGTTTGAAAAAGCGCATCGATGGTCTGGCGCGTTTGCCGGTGGAAAAGCGCAGTGCCAAGGCGGTGGAGAATGTCGCGCTGGCGATAGCGGCGTCTGTTGCCAACCGTGAACAGCGGTTGGCCGCCGTGCCCGTTCTCGAATGGCCAGACCTGCCGGTGGTGGCGAGCCGGGAAGAGATCAAGGCGGCGATTCGTGATCATCAGGTGGTGGTGATTGCCGGGGAAACCGGTTCCGGGAAAACCACCCAGCTGCCCAAGATTTGTCTGGAATTGGGCCGGGGGGTAGAGGGCACCATCGGGCATACCCAGCCACGACGTCTTGCCGCCCGTGCGGTGGCCAGCCGGGTTGCTGAAGAGTTGAAATCCCCTCTGGGCTCCACGGTGGGGTTCAAGGTCCGTTTTGCCGAGCAAGTCAGTGACACCAGCCTGATCAAGGTGCTTACCGACGGTATGCTGCTCAACGAGATTCAGCAGGACCGTTTCCTCAACCAGTACGACACGTTGATCATTGATGAGGCTCACGAACGCAGCCTCAATATCGATTTCCTTCTCGGTTACTTAAAACAATTGCTGCCACGTCGTACGGACCTGAAGGTGATCATCACCTCCGCCACCATCGACCATGCCCGTTTTGCCGAGCATTTCGCGGGGGCACCGGTTCTGGAAGTGTCTGGACGGACGTATCCGGTAGAGATGCGTTACCGGCCCCCCGGCGACGGGCAGGAACTGTCCCGGCAGGTGGAAGAGGTGCTGCAGGAGATCCAGCGGGAAGAGCGGCAACAGGGGCTACCCCTGGCCCGTGATGTGCTGGTGTTCCTCGCCGGTGAGCGTGATATTCGCGATGTGCACCATCATCTGAAACATTGCGAGTTCAGGGATACCGAAATACTGCCGTTGTATGCCCGCCTGAGCCAGGCAGAGCAACACCGTATTTTCAGCGCCCATCGGGGGCGCCGGGTGGTGCTGAGCACCAATGTGGCGGAAACCTCCCTGACGGTGCCGGGCATTCGTTATGTGATTGATGCCGGTACAGCACGCATTAGCCGTTACAGCGTACATTCCAAGGTGCAGCGGTTGCCGGTGGAACCGGTAAGTCAGGCCAGCGCCAACCAGCGGGCAGGGCGCAGTGGGCGAATCATGCCGGGTATCTGCTTCCGGCTTTATAGCGAAGAAGACTTCGTTGGCCGTCCTGAATTTACCGATCCTGAAATCCAGCGGACCAATCTGGCTGCGGTGATTTTGCAGATGGCGGATCTGCGGCTGGGCAAGGTAGAAGACTTTCCTTTTATTGAGCCGCCGGATGGCCGCCTTATCCGTGACGGTTACCGCATGCTGGATGAGTTGGGCGCGCTCACCCCGCAGCAGTCCCTGACCCCGCTGGGGCGGCAACTTGCCCGTTTCCCGCTGGACCCAACCCTTGGCCGGATGCTGGTCGCGGCTGCGGATCGCAAGGTGCTGCGCGAAGCGCTGATTGTGGTATCCGCACTGGGGGCACAGGACCCGCGTGAGCGCCCGCATGACAAGCAGCAGCAGGCTGACCAGGCGCATCAGCCGTTTACCGACAAGCAGTCGGATTTCCTGTTCTACGTGAAATTGTGGCACTGGGCTGAACAGCAGCGTGAGGCGCTGAGCCGCAATCAGTATGAAAAGCTGCTGAAGAAGCATTTTCTGTCGCCCACCCGCATGCGGGAATGGCGCGACACTCACCGCCAGCTGTTGTTGCTTTGCAAGGAGCAGGGCTGGGAGCTGAACAAGGTGACTGACAATGACTCTGGTGTAGACGACGGGATCTATGGGCCACTGCATCAGGCACTGTTGAGCGGGCTGGTGTCCAACGTGATGCAGCGAACGGAAGAGGGCGAGTGGCTCTCTACCCGTAACCGTAAACCTCTGGTATGGCCGGGCTCCAGCCTGTCAAAAACCAAGGCCCGCTGGCTGATGGCGGCAGAACAGGTAGAAACCAGTCGGTTATTCGGCCGCACGGTCGCGCGGGTTGAACCGGAATGGGTAGAGGCTGCTGCGGCACACCTCATTAAACGCCAGTATTTCGAACCCCATTGGTCGAAGAAACGCGGCTGTGCCATGGCCAAGGAACAGGTCAATCTGTTCGGTCTGATTCTGGCCAGTGGTCGCCGGGTGAACTACGGCCCGATCCAGCCACAGGAGTCCCGTGAGTTACTGATTCGTGAGGGGTTGGTCATGGGGCAGCTGACCCGTGAGCCGCCGTTCGTGCGTGCCAACCGAGAGTGTTACCAGGCCCTGGAAGCCATGGAGCACAAGCTACGCCGCCGTGACATCCTGGTGGACGAAGACGCCCGTGTGGCGTTCTACGACGAGCGCTTGCCCGATACGGTCAATACCGTCGCCGGGCTGATGAGCTGGTACAACAAAAAGGCCAGCGATCAACAGAAGCAAGCGCTACTGATGGATGAGGACTTCCTGCTGTCACGCAGCCCGGATCTGGCCGACGGTCAGTTCCCCGATGTCCTGGCTCTGGGGGAGATTTCGCTGCCTCTGGAATACAGCTTCGACCCCACCGGGGACCGCGATGGGGTGTCACTGGTGGTGCCTCTGGCCGTGCTCAATCAGGTGCCGGAGGCGCGGCTCGACTGGTTGGTGCCCGGGTTGCTCAAGGAAAAGCTGGAAGCCCTGATTCGTGCCTTGCCCAAGTCTCGCCGTCGTCATTTTGTGCCCGTGCCCGATTATGTGGCGGCCCTGATGGACACCCTGACGCCGGATGAGCCCTTGTTGCCGGCGATGACGCGCGAGCTGCAACGCATGAGCGGGGTGCGCATCGAGCTGGAAGAATGGCAGGTGGACGGGCTGTCTGATCACCTGCGGATGATGGTACGGGTGGTCGACAGGCTGGAGGGCAAGGCCAAGACCCTCGCCCAGGGGCGCAGTCTGTCCGAGGTCAACGCGCGGCTGGATGGGGTCCGTGCTGAGCTTCCCGAGCCAGAAACCGAGGCGCCGCCCTTGTCCGGGCAGGAGTGGCTCTTTGGCCCCTTGCCGGAAACCGACCTGCGGGAGCTTGGTGGGATGACGCTGCGGCGTTATCCCGCCCTGGCGGATGAAAAGGACACCGTAACACTGCGTTATCTGGATGACCCGGCGCTGGCCATCTGGACCCATCGCTGGGGCTGCGCCCGGTTATTGGGCTTCAAGTTGTCTGTTCAGCTTCGCGATCTGCGCAAGCAGGCGTCGCAGATGCCAGGGTTCCAGAAACTCAAGAGCGAAAAAGGCGCGATGGCACGTCATGCGCTGGACCATGCGCTGTCGCGATTGCTGGCTGAGCATTTTCGTCTTGATGAACCGGTGCGTGATGAGGCCGCGTTCAAGGCCCGGCTGGATGCCCACCGAGGGGATTTCGTGCCCTGGGCCAGTGAACAGTTGGCCGGCATCGGTCAGGTCTTCGATCAGTACCGCCAACTGATGGGCAAGCTTGAGAAAAACTTCCCGCTGGCCTGGGCCCATGCTCACCGGGACCTCAAGGATCAGTTTGCGGAACTGTTTGGCGACGCATTCCTGTTGGAGGTGCCCTGGGAGAGTCTGCAGGAGTACCCTCGCTATCTGGCAGGCATCGCGCATCGGCTGGACAAGCTGGGAGGGCAGATTGGCAAGGATCGCACTGTGACGGCGGAGCTGGAGGCATACCGCAAACAGTACCGGACCCGTGCTGCCGGGGCGCCATTATGGCAGCAGGCCCCCCCGCTTCAGCACTTTTTCTGGATGCTGCAGGAGTACCGGGTCAGCGTGTTTGCCCAACAGCTTGGGACGCAGGTACCGGTTTCTGCCAAGCGACTCAACAAACAATGGGAAGAATGTTGACTTTATCCGTGGGGTAAATGGCGGAACCGCCCTTTGCGCCCACGGCCCTGAATCCGGATAATCGACCCATTCCCAATTTTCCGGGGGGAGGCGGTGGCCTTCCTCTTCGAGTGCGAGGACTCGCTTGTGAGCTATTCTGTTGTCATTTCCGGGACCGGCCTGTGGACGCCGGAGCAGATCATTACCAATGATGAATTGGTGGCATCTTTCAACCAGTATGTTGAGCGTTTCAATGCCGAAAACGCAGATGCCATTGCAGCAGGTGAAGTCGCCGCGCTGGATCCGTCCAACTCTGCGTTTATCGAGAAAGCTTCCGGAATCAAGCAGCGCCATGTGATCAACAAGAGTGGTGTGCTGGATCCGGATCGCCTGGCGCCCAGTATTCCGGAACGTGCCGATGACGAGCTTTCCCTTCAGGCTGAAATTGCTGTTAATGCAGCGAAACAGGCGCTGGAAAATGCCAACCTGACCGCCAACGACCTGGATGCTGTGCTGGTGGCCTGTTCCAATATGCAGCGCCCGTATCCGGCCATGGCCGTGGAAGTTCAGGATGCGCTCGGTATGCAGCATGGCTGGGGCTATGACATGAATGTGGCCTGTTCCAGTGCTACCTTCGGTATTCAGGCTGCTGTTGATGCCATTCGTAATGGCAGTGCTCGGCGTGTGCTGATGGTAAACCCGGAAATCTGTTCTGCACATCTGGCCTGGGAAGACCGTGATTGCCATTTCATCTTTGGTGACGTGGCCACGGCTGTGATTCTGGAGCGCCAGGAAGACGCTACCTCTGACAACCAATGGGAAGTGCTCGGTACCCGCCTTCAGACCAAGTTCTCCAGCAATATCCGCAACAATTTCGGCTTTCTCAACCGTGCGGACGAGACTGGAGTCGGGGCCCGGGACAAGCTGTTCCGTCAGGAAGGACGCAAGGTCTTCAAGGAAGTCTGTCCCATGGTGGCAGAGCAAATTACTTCTCATCTGGCTGATACCGAGATTGCGGTGGGTACCGTTAATCGTATGTGGCTGCATCAGGCGAATCTGAGCATGAATGAACTGATCGCCAAACGTGTTCTGGGGCGGCCCGCCACCCGTGAAGAGGCCCCGGTCATTCTTGATGATTACGCCAACACCAGTTCTGCAGGCTCTATTATCGCTTTCCACAAATACAACGGAGATCTCCCCGCTGGCAGCCACGGCGTAATCTGCTCGTTTGGCGCTGGGTACTCCATTGGCAGTGTGATTGTGAACCGCATCAAGTAAGTAAGCGCAGCTGCAACTCCGGGCTGTGCTGCGAGTCACGAGTGACGATAAACGAACATCATCCCCTGATGCTGGTCACTCGTGACTCGGAAATCGGTACTCCATGCCCCCCTTGAGCACAGCCCCGGGGCTGCTCCTTCATGTTTTCCTCAAATTAATGGCCTTTCTTCCGTAACGTTTACCTCTTGGTTGCATCTCTATATTGTCTGGTACAGGCGCTACATAAATAAACGCCTGAACCGTTGCCCCAAATGCCTTCCGGCCCGGGGGATGGTGTCGGACATTCAATAATGACGTATGGAGACTCAAGATGGCTAAGCTGACCAAACTGAACCCCCTTGCAGCGACTGTAGGTGCTGCTGTTATCGCCAGTGCCATGGCTGCTCCGGTAGCCACTGCTGCAGAGAATCCCTTTGCCGCTTCTGACCTGAATGCCGGATATCAGTTGGCTGGACACCACGCAGAAGGCAAGTGTGGCGAAGGCAAATGCGGTGAAGACAAAGGTGCAGAAGGGAAATGTGGTGAAGGCAAGTGCGGTGAAGATAAAGCCGCAGAAGGTAAGTGTGGCGAAGGCAAGTGTGGTGGTGACAAAGGTGGTGAAGGGAAATGTGGTGAAGGCAAGTGCGGCGGTGATGCATAGGGCTGCGCTATGATGAACCACAAGACACCAGTCTCCGGCGTGGGCCTGGGTCTTCGGCGGGCCCTGATGGGCCCGCTATCCCAAGCCGTATCTCCGCCGATTGATTTCATGGAAGTGGCACCGGAAAACTGGATTCCCATGGGGGGCCGGTTGGGTAAGGAATTCCGCAAGTTTACCGAGCGTTTTCCCTTTGTAACCCATGGCTTGAGTTTGTCGCTTGGCGGTCCGGAACCTCTCGATTTTGATCTGTTGACCTCCATTAAGACGTTTCTTCGCGAACACGATATTCGCCGTTATACCGAGCACCTGAGCTATTGCAGTGATCATGGTCATCTCTACGACCTGATGCCCATCCCCTTCACAGAAGAGGCCGTACATTATGTGGCCGATCGCGTGCGTCAGGTGCAGGATTTTCTCGAGCAGCCCATCGGAATTGAGCATGTCAGTTACTACGCGGCACCGGGTGCTCAAATGTCAGAGCTGGAGTTCGTGAATGCTGTGTTGGAAGAGGCGGACTGTGAGCTTTTGCTGGATGTCAACAACGCCTATGTGAACAGTATCAATCATGGTTATGACCCGAAAAACTTTATTAGTGGTTTGCCTGGTGAGCGTATTTGCTATGTGCACATCGCAGGGCACTTTGATGAAGCCGATGATCTGAAAGTGGATACCCATGGTTCAGCTGTTATTGATCCGGTATGGGCATTGCTGGAGCATGCTTACCGGGAGTTTGGTGTACTCCCTACCTTGTTGGAAAGGGATTTCAACTTTCCAGGTGAAGATGAGTTGTTTGGCGAGCTAAAAGAGATCGCTCGCCATCAGAAACGGCATGCTACCAGGGAGCGTAAACTGGGATGAGTGACGCTGATTTCCAGCGCCTTCAGCGCGTCTTCGCCGATCACCTGCGTAACCCGGATACCCGCCCCGCGCCTGAAGGTCTTGAAGAGCGGCGTCTGGATATCTACCGCAATCTGTTTTTCAACAATGTTAACGGCTTTATCCAGCAGGGTTTTCCTGTCTTGTTTTCGTTACTGAGTCCTGGCCGGTGGCAGAGATTGGTGCGGGGTTTCTTTGAATCGCATGCGTGTAAAACCCCCTATTTTGTAGAAATTCCCCAAGAATTTGTCAGTTACCTCGCTACAGGGGCAGGGGATGAAGAGGGAGATCCGCCCTTCCTGCTTGAGCTGGCACATTACGAATGGATGGAGCTGGTTCTGGATGCGTCGACAGAATCGTTTCCCGAAGCAGGAATCCAGCCTGAGGGCGATTTGCTTCGCGCAATTCCGAGACTCAGTCCACTCCATGCCGTACTGTCTTATCACTTTCCCGTCCACAAAATCTGTACCGAGTTCCAGCCCGACCGACCTTTGCCGCAGCCTGTGTGGTTACTGATTTACCGTAATCGTGAAGATCAGGTGCGATTTATGGAGATAAATGCACCTACTGCCAGATTGTTGCAACTCATCGCTGAAAATCCTGCGCTGACAGGAATCGAAGTGGTGGGCCAGCTCGCAGGGGAAATGCAGTTTGACGAAGACAAACTGGCAGAATTTTCTCACGGCATTCTGCAACAAATGCGCGAACGCGACATCCTTATAGGGACAACACTGAAAAGCTGTTAAGGGGCTTTTCCATAGCACCTTGTTTCAGCCTAAACGCCCTTTTCGCTGTGCCATAGTACCGTGTGATTTTCAGGTCTGTTGTGATTTGACTGTTCATGCCTGCATGGCTCGTGCAAACGTATTATTCCTGATGGAGAGCCCCTATGCTTGCCCTGATGAAAAAAATTCATTACGCCCTGAATACTGCACGCATAGCAGATTTTCTTGCGCCTTTGGCGCTGCGCCTTTTTCTGGCACCGGTAATGATCAGTGCCGGGTATAACAAGGCCGTGAGCTTCGACAGCACCGTTGCCTGGTTTGCCAACCCTGACTGGGGATTGGGATTGCCTTTTCCAGCGCTGTTGGCCTTCCTGGCTACCGCTACGGAGTTGGTGGGTGGCTTGCTGCTCCTGATCGGGCTGCTGACCCGTTATGTATCCATCCCGCTCATGTTCACCATGGTGGTAGCGATGGCCACAGTCCATTGGCCGCATGGCTGGTTTGCTATCGCGCCGGGTAACCCTGCTACCAGCACGGCCCTGCCGTTGGCGAAGTTAGGCATCCCTGCCGCACAGGCGAGTCTTGAGAACAGTGAAGAGGTGGGAAAACGACTAAGCCGTGCCAGGCAGATTCTGAGAGAGAATGGTAATTATGAATGGCTGACAGAGAAGGGCGGTCTGGTGATTCTCAACAATGGTATCGAATTCGCCATGACCTACTTCATTATGCTGCTGGTATTGTTCTTCCAGGGCGCAGGCCGATTTTTGAGTGTGGATTACTGGATTGAGCGCTGGCTGGCTCCCGGAGTGAATGTGTAAAACCTGTCAGAGTTGCGTAACCCCGGGCGGGTTTCCCTGTTCCCGGGATAGACAGGGCCGCTATAATGCGGCGTTTGAATTGATTTCCGGATGGCTAAGCCTCCGGTTACCGGGGTGTTTGTGCGCTACCTGCTACTAACAATACTGCTGAGCCTGCCAGTGCTGGTGACAGCGGAAGAAGAGGATGACTGGGGTGAGGCCACTACGGCGTTTGACGCGCCGGCGGGGCAGAACCAGTACGCCGACCCTTGGGAGAACATGAACCGCAAGGTATTCGCGTTCAATGAGTTTCTCGATACCTACGGCTTGAAACCTGTAGCAAAGGGGTACCAGAAAGCCACCCCGCAGTGGATGGACGATACCATCACCCGCTTTTACGAGAATCTGCGGGACTTTCGCAGCGGCCTTAACAGCGTGCTGCAATGGCGCTGGAATCATGTCGGTCAAAACTGGGGCCGTTTCGCGGTCAATAGTACCCTGGGTATTGGTGGGCTGTTCGATGTGGCCAGCAAGGTGAACCTGCGAAAGCATGACACGGATCTGGGGCTGACGTTTGCGCGTTGGGGTATTCCTGAAGGCCCCTATCTGGTACTTCCTTTCTTCGGGCCTTCTACTGGCAGGGATGCGGCAGCCATCTGGCCAGAGGATTACATGCGGCTCAGACACTATATTGATCATGACCTCACCCGGCACAGTTTCACCGCCGTTTATGTGGTTGATCTCAGGGCCGATTTACTGGATCTGGAACGTACTATCGTCGGTGATCGTTACACGTTCATCCGCAACGCCTACCTGCAGCGCCGCCGCTTCGAATCCGGCGACCGACCCTCCCTGCGTTTCCCGGATATCGAACAACGGGACTTGGAGCTGGAAAGTGAGTATGAGGAAGATGGCTGGTAGGTCGAGTTAACAGTTAACAGTGCGCGGTTGGCGCCGTCAGGCTTTTAACGTATGAGGCCGCGCCTAAAAACTGGACGCGGCCTCATGGCTTACAGATCAAGACAAACATTGCTCGCGCAGCTGTTCACTCTTCACTGTTAACTGCCTTCATCTTCGCCCGAATATAGTCCCCATGGGACACATAAAGCAGGTCGCTGACGCGGCGGATGAGGTGTTCTTCGTGGACGTCCACGTGGCCGTCGGCGGCGGCCATGGCCCACATGTCTTCTACCAGGGCAACACGGGTTTCCGGGTCCCAGTGTTCTCGCAGGGGCAGGGTGAATTCAAACAGGTCTGTGGCCTGATCTACACGGGTTTCCAGCTCGCCAAGGATGTCGTTCATTTCCGCCGGGTCCAGTTGCCAGCGGCTTTGCACTGCCTCTACCAGGCGTGCACTTTCCTCAGCGTCGACCTTGCCGTCGGTGCGTGCCACTTCCAGTAGTAGCGCAGCGGCTGCCCGGTGCAGGTCATGCTCGGTGGTTTGCGGTGTCTGGGCGTCAGTACCAAACAGTCGATTCAGCCAGTTCAAACCGTTTCCTTATGTCAGCAGTGTTTCCAGGGCTTGCTGATCTTTGGCAAAACGGCGAATACCGTCCGCCAGAAGATCACAGGCCATGGGATCGTCGTTCATTTGCCAGCGGAAGGCGGGCTCGTTGACCGGGGTCCAGTCGCTTTCCGGTGCAACCAGTTCCGCATCCAGTACCTGAGTCAGAGTGCCATCGCGGCTGGCAAGTTCCTCCAGCAGCGCCGGGCTGATGGTGAGCTTGTCGCAACCGGCAAGGGCTTCGATCTGGTCGGCGGTGCGGAAGCTGGCGCCCATGACGATGGTTTCCAGCCCCCGGGCCTTGAAGGTGCGGTAAATTTCTCGCACGGACTGGACGCCCGGGTCGTCGTCTGCGGTGGCGATATCCATACCGCTTTTGCGGTACCAGTCGTAGATACGGCCGACAAACGGGGAAATCAGTGTGGCGCCGGCTTCCGCGGCTGCCAGTGCCTGCGCCTGATTGAAGACCAGGGTGACGTTGCAGCGTGTGCCTTCCTCTTCAAGGATTCGCACGGCCTGTATGCCTTCCCAGGTGGCCGCGATCTTGATCAGGATACGAGAGGGGTCCACATCCAGTTCCCGGTAAATGCTCATCAACCGGCGGGCTTTTTCTACGGTGGCTCGAGTATCGAATGACAGGCGTGCATCCACTTCGGTGGAGACCAGGCCGGGAACGCGCTCCAGGATGGCCTGACCCGCGAGGCAAGCACAGATATCTGTTAGCCAGTCCATTTCGCCTTTATGGCCGAGTTCTTCGCAGAGGGTTGCGGCCTGTTCCAGCAGGCCACGGTATCGTTCGTCTTTAGCGGCAGCCAGCAGCAGGGAAGGGTTGGTGGTGGCATCTTCGGGGGCCAGAGCGGCAATCATGTCGAGGTCGCCAGTATCTGCCACCAGAGAGGTCCATTGGGCAAGCTGTTCGCGTTTGTTCACGGTTTCCGTTCCTTGTGGTGTCATGCCCGGCACAGTACAGGTTCGTCATGACAGAATGCTGATTTGTCGTGCCCCGAAAGGGGCTGAGTTGAAAGTTTAAAGTTCAAAAGCGCGGTATCGATCAATGCAAGACGTGAATCGACGGAGCCGCGATTCACGTTGATTTCAGCGCGGAACTCCAGAGCTTCAGTGGCTGCTCGGCCTTTGCCTCGCGTTTCAACTTTAAACTTTCAACTGATCTCCGCGCCTGGCAATCAATTCGGCGCGACAATCGATGACTACAGGCTAAGGCAGTTGCGCCAAAGCGTCCATTAGCACTTGTGGGGTAGTGCCGGGTTTGTGCATGTTCTCGCTCAGGTGACGCCGGAACTTGCGCGCACCGGGCTCCCCCTGAAACAGGTTGAGGATATGGCGCAGGGCATGTTTGGGCGCATGGCCCAGGGCGTAACGGCGCTCGAGATAGGGCAGGAACTGCTCGGCGACTTCACGACGGCTGGGGACAGGGCGCGCATCGCCAAATACCACCTGGTCGGCGTCGGCCAGGAAATACGGGTTCTGGTAGGCCTCGCGCCCAATCATGACACCGTCCACTTCGCCCATGTGATCATGAACTTCCTGCAGGGTTTTCACTCCGCCGTTAAGGATGATCTCCATGTGTGCAAATGCCTGCTTGATTGCGTAGGCACGCTGGTAAATGAGTGGGGGAATCTCGCGGTTTTCCTTGGGCGAAAGTCCGGAGAGTATGGCCTTGCGGGCATGAATGGTGAGGCTGGTGCAGCCGGCCCGCTCAATCTGCTCCACAAATCGGAACAGGAAGTCGTAATCGTCCTGGTCGTCGATGCCGATGCGGGTCTTTACCGTGACCGGTACGGAAACGACAGCCTGCATGGTTTCCACGCATTCACCCACCAGCTCAGGTTCGGCCATGAGGATGGCGCCGATCTTGCCCTGTTGAACCCGATCTGACGGGCAACCCACGTTCAGATTAATCTCGTTGTAGCCATACTGCTCGCTGATGCGGGCGGCTTCAGCCAGTTGCCGCGGGTCACTGCCGCCCAGCTGCAGCGCGACCGGGTGCTCTTCATCATTGAATGACAGGAAACGGTCACGGTCACCATGCAGGATGGCCTGAGCCACCACCATTTCGGTGTAAAGCAGGGTATGCCGGGTGATCAGGCGTGCCAGATAGCGATAATCCCGGGTGGTCCAGTCCATCATGGGGGCCACGCTGAGGCGGCGGTCCAGGGGCTGTGGGGCGGCGTCTGTCATCAACGGCTATCGGTCGGCGAAACGGGGACGCATTGTCGCATGTTGGGGGCGTTTCGCGTAGACCTGCCGATGGCCTGCCTGTTGCGCAGGGGGCCGATCTGCTAGACTCCGCGCCCTTTCCGGGCCCGATTTGGGCCGCTTTCCAGCTTAACAGGGTTTGTCGATGATTCGTTCTATCCAGCAGGAATGGTTCAGCAACCTCCGCGGAGATTTGCTGGCCGGTACCGTGGTGGCGCTGGCGCTGATTCCGGAGGCGATCGCGTTCTCCATCATTGCCGGTGTAGACCCCAAAGTGGGGTTGTATGCCTCTTTCTGTATCGCCGTGGTGACCGCCTTTGCCGGTGGGCGACCCGGGATGATCTCTGCGGCGACTGGCGCCATGGCGCTGGTGATGGTGACGCTGGTGAAAGATCACGGTCTCCAGTACTTGCTGGCGGCTACGGTGTTGACCGGTGGGTTACAGGTTATTGCCGGTTTTCTCAAGCTTGGCAACCTGATGCGATTCGTGTCGCGCTCGGTGGTGACGGGGTTTGTGAACGCCCTGGCTATCCTGATCTTCATGGCTCAGCTGCCCGAACTGGAAGGGGTGACTTGGCACGTGTATGTCATGGTGGCGGCGGGCCTTGGCATCATTTATCTGCTGCCACTGCTGACCACCGCAGTGCCGTCACCGCTGATCTGTATCATCGTGATCACCGGGGTGGCCATGTTCCTGGGGCTGGATGTCCCTACCGTGGGCGACAAGGGTGAGCTGCCGGACAGCCTGCCGATTTTCCTGTTGCCCGACATTCCGCTGAATCTGGAAACGCTGAAAATCATCCTCCCGTACTCCCTGGCCCTGGCGGTGGTTGGTCTGCTGGAGTCCATGATGACGGCCACGATTGTGGATGACCTGACCGATACCGAGAGTGACAAGAATCGCGAATGTAAGGGGCAGGGTATTGCCAATATCGTCTCCGGTTTTCTGGGCGGCATGGCCGGTTGCGCCATGATTGGCCAGTCGGTGATTAATGTGAAATCCGGAGGGCGCAAGCGGCTCTCGACCCTGTTTGCCGGTTGCTTTCTGTTGGTGCTGGTGGTGTTTCTCGGCAAGTGGGTCTCGCAGATTCCCATGGCTGCGTTGGTGGCGGTGATGGTAATGGTCTCCATCGGCACTTTCAGCTGGGAGTCCATCACCAATATTGCCAAGCATCCGCCCAGCAGCACGATCGTGATGCTGGCCACCGTGACCGCCACCGTTGCGACCCATAACCTGGCCATCGGTGTGGGTATCGGTGTTGTGCTCAGCGCGCTGTTCTATGCCAATAAAGTGGGCCGTATTTTCTATGTGAAAGCCACGCAACATACGGATGATGGCCACCGCATGTATGAGGTGGTGGGGCAGGTGTTTTTCACCTCTGCGGACCAGTTCGTGAAGTCCTTTGATTTCAAGGAAGCCATTGATAAGGTCACCATTGATGTCCACCGCGCCCATTTCTGGGACATTACTGCCATTGGTGCACTGGACAAGGTGGTGATCAAATTCCGCCGCGAAGGGACCGAGGTCGACATTACCGGTTTGAACGAAGCCAGCGCCACGCTGGTGGACAAGTTCGGCGTACACGACAAGCCGGCAGAAGTTGAAAAACTGATGGGCGGCCACTGAGCCAGGGAGAGGACATGACTAACGTAATAGCCTGCATCGATGGCTCAACCGCGTCTGCCACGGTCTGCGACTATGCTGCCTGGGCGGCCCAGCGGCTGGATGCTCCCCTGGACCTGCTGCATGTACTGGATCATTCCCGCTACCCGGTAACCGCCGACTACAGTGGCAATCTTGCACTGGGTGGCCGCGAGCATCTGTTGCAGGAACTGGCGGATCTGGATGCTCAGCGTAACCGCCTGGCGCTTGAGCAGGGCAAGGTAATGCTCGAGGCTGCGCATGCCCGGGTGGTGGCCGCCGGCGCGAGCGAACCGTCAAGCCGTCAGCGCCATGGTGATCTGGTGGATTCGCTGGTGGAACTGGAAGACGGCATGCGCCTGCTGGTGATTGGCAAGCAAGGCGAAGAGCATAACGGCGTTGGGGCCCAGGTGGGGGACAATGTGGAGCGGGTGATTCGTGCGGTTCGTCGCCCGATCCTGGTGACCACGGGGGAGTTTTCCCCTCCGCAGACGATCATGCTGGCTTATGACGGCAGCGAGACCACCCGCAAGGGCGTCACCATGCTGGCCAACAGCCCGATGTTCAAAGGGCTGGATTGTCACCTGGTGTCAGTGGGGAAATCCGAAGACTTGCAATGGGCATCAGACAAACTGAGTGACTCAGGGCATCAGGTTACCCGTGCACAACTGGAAGGCGAGGTCGAGCCGGCATTGCATGCCTATCAGCAAAGCCACAACGTAGATCTGGTGGTGATGGGAGCCTATGGCCACTCTCGCATTCGTGAATTCTTTGTTGGCAGCACTACCAACAAGATGATTCGAGAGGCGAAGGTGCCACATTTGTTGCTGCGTTAACGGGAGGCTCCGGGTTTTGGCGTTCCAGACCAAGCCTGGACAGTGAGGATTCAGACGCATTGGCAAGATTGAAAAGGGCCTCAAGTGAGGCCCTTTTCAGGTTGTTCATTCCACCGTAATGGTGATTTCCCGGGACATTACTGCTGGATCATGGGGAATATGGCGCCAGTCACCCAACAGCAGTTGCAGAGTGTGCTCGCCGGGTTCCAGCTCCAGTGTTGTTGACGTCTGGCCTTTGCCGAAATGCACGACGTGCTCGGTGGCGGGCAGAGGCATGTCCATGGCGGGCTTTTCATCCAGATCGATCAGCAGATGATGGTGGCCACTGTTTTCCTGATCGGTGCCGGCGGGCGCAACGTCCATGCCTTCCAGGCCGAATTCAACCGTGACCGGACTGCTGACGGTGGCACCATCCTCGGGGGAGACGAAGAAAACCCTGGCGCCTTCCGGTGCCGTGCTGCGGGTAATGCCGCTAGCCTTGGGCGCCTCTGCCTCGTGTGCTGCATGTTGTTCGGGAGCAGCGGGTGCGGCAGCTTTGTTGTCTTCCCTGGCGGGCTCGGGTTGTTCGGAGCAGGCCTGCAGCAGAGTAGCGCTGGCTACCAAAGCGACCAGAACAGAACGTTGGAAAGGGATACGCATGGTCTTTTCCTTGATGACGTTGAATCCAGTGAATGGCTTGTTGTCGACAGGCAGACGTCGCAACAACGTTAACGGGAATCATTAAACTGTCACAACCATATCAGAAACCCGCCGTGCCTTGTCTATATGGTGCGTGTTTAGACAGGTATAATCCGCGCCAGTTTGCCTTATTGGAGTCCGCATGACTGTTCGCACCCGCGTTGCCCCGTCGCCCACCGGCGATCCTCACGTCGGCACCGCCTACATTGCCCTGTTCAATCGCTGCTTTGCCCAACAGCACGGTGGCCAGTTCATTCTGCGTATCGAAGATACCGATCAGACACGCTCCACCGCGGAGTCCGAGCAGATGATTCTCGATTCGCTCAAGTGGCTGGGGCTGACCTGGGACGAAGGCCCGGATGTGGGCGGCCCCCACGGTCCGTACCGCCAGAGCGAGCGCAAGGGCATGTATCGCGAGTATGCCGAGACGCTGATCGAGAAGGGGCATGCGTTCAAGTGCTATCGCACCAGTGAAGAGCTGGATGTGTTGCGCGCTGAGCTGAAAGAAAAAGGCGAGAACCGGGCGCTGAAACCGCAGGATCTGGAATTGCCTGCCGACGAGCAGGCCAAACGCGAGGCGCAGGGTGCGCCCTACGTGATCCGCATGCGCGTACCGGTGGACGGCCGCTGCGAGATCGAGGATATGTTGCGCGGTACGGTGGAACTGGATTGGGCCCTGGTGGATGCGCAGATCCTGCTCAAGTCCGATGGCATGCCTACCTATCATCTGGCCAATATCGTCGATGATCACCTGATGGAAATCACTCACGTGATCCGTGGTGAAGAGTGGCTCAACTCCGCCCCCAAACACAAACTGTTGTACCAGTACTTTGGTTGGGATATGCCGGTGCTGTGCCATATGCCGCTGCTGCGGAATCCGGATAAGTCCAAGCTCAGCAAACGCAAGAACCCCACCAGCATCCTGTTCTATCAGCGCATGGGCTATCTGCCGGAAGCGCTGGTGAATTACCTCGGCCGCATGGGATGGTCCATGCCGGATGAGAGCGAGAAGTTTTCACTGGCGCAAATGCAGGACGCCTTTGATATTCAGCGGGTGTCTCTGGGTGGTCCGGTATTCGATGTGGAAAAACTGAGCTGGCTCAACGGCCAGTGGCTGCGCGATCAGAGTGATGAGCAGTTTCTGGATTCCCTGCTGAGTTGGGCATACAACCGCGATTACGCCATGAAGATCATTCCCCACCTGCGTCAGCGTGTAGAGACGCTGTCCGAAGTGGCGGACAAGGCGGCATTCTGTTTCAACGGTATGCCGGCCATTAGCGAGGCGAGCTTCGAACACAAACAGTACACCGCGGATGACATGAAAGTGTGGCTGCAATATCTGCTGTGGACCTATGAAGCGCGCAGTGACTGGCAGCGTGATGGCCTGTTTGCGGACGCAAAGGCCATCGCCGATGCACTCGAGGTGAAGATCAAGGACTTCCTGTTCCCGGTATTCATTGCCATAGCGGGCACCAGTGCCAGCTTCTCGGTGGTGGATTCCATGGAGATCATTGGCTCCGATGTGAGTCGCGCGCGCTTGCGTAATGCCATCGAGGTGTTGGGCGGGGTGTCCAAGAAGCAGATGAAGAAGCTGGAGAAGGCGTACCGGGACCTGCCGGTGGGTTGAGGCTTGACGGTAGGAGCGTCGCTGGCGGCGCGATCACCATAGTGGCGAGTTGCGAGAAGCGAGTTTCGAAGAGCAAAAACGTATTTCTCGCGGAAAGGTTTTCGTAACTCGCTGCTGAGGTTGGGCTATCGCGCCGCCAGCGACGCTGCTACGGCTGAGGTGGTGAATTTCGCCCAGTTTTTCAGCAGCTTGCCCAGAATGTAGCCAAACGGACTTCATTCTGAAAAAAACCACTTGATGTCGCTTGACAGGTTGGGGGTGGCCGGTAGAATACGCCGCACCAACCGGGACGCATCGTGTTCCATTGGTGACTCTGGGGCTATAGCTCAGCTGGGAGAGCGCAACACTGGCAGTGTTGAGGTCAGCGGTTCGATCCCGCTTAGCTCCACCAAACACGTCCCCTTCGTCTAGTGGCCCAGGACACCGCCCTTTCACGGCGGTAACAGGGGTTCGACTCCCCTAGGGGACGCCACATAAAGAAGCCTCACTCGAAAGAGTGGGGCTTTTTTATTGGGTTGTTGCCAGCCTCTCTCTTGTCATGCCTGCCTCACCTGGAAATCCCTGGAGCCTGCTTTCTGTCATGTGGGGGCGGGTTCAGGTGCCGATAAAGCGGCGGATGGTGAGCACATGAGAGATGCGTTCGCCATCCCAGATGTACTCGTAATGCTGGCTGGGGATAACAGATTCAATCATCCGGGGGCTGAACAAGGCGTGACAACGGTTGCCCGGGGCTCGCACGGATTCATAGTGAATGCCCGCCTCCTGTTCGCTGATCACCTGCTCCCCCAGGGCTCGGGCTGCCTGGTAATCATTGGGGGCATGCCATTCGGGGTGGCGGCTGGCAGGGGTGATATCCACCAGGGTGGCGGAAAATTGCGTGGTCAGACCGCGCATGACAATGCGGTCGTACTTGAGACCATCCACATTACGGAAGTAGCGTTCCTGGTGATAGCGTGTCTCGGCGATGGCCGTGGCCATCTTGTCGGCGCAATAGAACACCCCATGGGTTCCACTGGAAAACCGTGAGCCTTCCGGGTTGATGTGCACAAAGGGCCCCAGTGCGTAGTTGCAGCCAGGAATTCCCCAGGGCCGCTGTTCGGCGGGGACCCGATTCAGGTCGCCAATCTCATGTTGTAAACGGGGGTTGGTGAGCGCCTGAACCGCATAGAGAGCGTCAAAATCTGCCTGGTCGGCCACATCATCGAAAATGTGGATCGGCGGGTATTTGCCGTTCACCAGACGATAGGCTGTGTGCTTGCGAAACGCCAGGCGGGGCAGGTTGGCTAACCCCATTGGCCGCCCCGCAGGCTGTCCAGTTGTCGATGGACTTCATACAGGGCAGCGACAGTCCCTGCGCTCATGATGTCCATGGGGCTGGCGCCATTGAAAAACGGATTATGGTTAGCCATGCGCACAAAGCCGTAGACGTTTTCCTTGTTGCCAAACAGGGTACGCAGAGCCTGGTGGATATTGAGCAGGTAACTGAGACGTTCCAGCAAATCCTGGCTGACTCGGGCGCTGTCAGGCTGACTCTGGTACTTGTGCAGGGTCGAGCGGCCTACGCCAAGTAACGCCATCTTTTCCTTTTCCGTGCATTGCCAATGCCCCAGCAGCGTGAGTACCGCACGCAGGGCGGCGTGACGGGCGTGATCGTCCAGCGGTTGTGGGCGAGGTTGTGTGGCGGTTTGCATGGTCTCTCCGCTAGCGTCAGGAGGATTAATGATGTCCATATTGGGATAAATGGAATTAAATGTCCACAAATAGACGTTGTGTAAAATGTTGTCTGTCACCGGGATCGGTGTCGAACTCCTGACGGGCTGGGCGGTCTTTTGAAATCAAGTGAATCAGAAAAGGATTGCAGGAATGCCGGAATCGCCCCTGCGCTGGCTTGCTCATGGTGTGATGGTGACGTTGTTGAGCCTGAATGTTGCCTGTGCCAGTCAGGCGGAAAATCGTTACCACTTGTCCTTTGTGGATGCTCATCTGCACTACGTGGATTTCATGCAGGACAGTGAGGGGACAGAGGCACTGATCTCGGCGATGGACCGCGCCAGCGTAGAGCAGGTCTGGTTATTTGGGTTGCCGGTCATGAAGAAGTGGCAGGCGGATGCTCCCCGCAAGCCGCGCTATTACCTGGGGGATGAGTCCCCGCTGTATTACTACAGCGCTACCGATGACATTGTTGCCCAGGCCATTACCGGTCTTGAGCCTGAGCAACGTCAGCGAATCAAACCGTTTATTAGTGGTTTCAATCCCACGGATTTGCATGCTGCAGGGCAGATTGAGGCGTTGATCGAGCGCTATCCAGGGATGTGGTTTGGCATCGGTGAGGTTCTTACCCGCCATGACCAGCTGACTGCGCTGACCGAGGGCGAGACGCCACGTGCCAACCACCCGGCCCTGATGCAGGTGTATGAGGTGGCGGCAGAGTACGGCCTGCCAGTGTTGCTACACAGCAACCTCACCTCCCTGCGGGAGGAGACGCCGATTTATCTGCAGGAGCTGGAAGAGGCGCTGGAAGGGAACCCTGACACCCGTTTCGTGCTGGCTCATGCGGGTACCAGTGGCGGAGTGGAGGACAAGCAGCCGCCATTGAAAACGCTGGTTCCCATTCTTGAGGCGTTACTGGCGCGCTATGACAACCTGTATGTGGACTTGTCCTGGAGTGTGAAGGATCACTATGTGCTCGACGATGGCAAGGCGGATCCTGACTGGGTCGCGCTGATCGAGCAATATCCGGGCAGGTTTACGCTTGGCAGTGACCTTGTCGGGCATTTTGACAGCCTTTCGAGACAAATGAAGAGCTATCTGCCTTTGCTGAATGCGCTGCCCGAAAACGTGGCACGGCGGCTTGCCAGCGAGAATGCCAAGGCCCTTGTGCCCGAAAAGGGGGCAGAAAAACAGGTCAACTAAGGTGCGATCCGGTCATTCGTCTCGTGTCAGGCGGCGGAGCAGGGCGGACGTGTCCCAGCGCCCGCCTCCCATGGCCTGGAGCTCCCGATAGAAATCGTTGACCTGGGATGTCACTGGCAGAGGGGTGCCGTTGCGAGCGGCTTCTTGCAGGCAGATATCCAGGTCCTTGCGCATCCAGTCAACCGCGAAACCGTGGTCGAACTCGTCGTCAATCATTGTTTGGTGACGATGGATCATTTGCCAGGATGAGGCCGCGCCCTGGCTGATGGTCTCGAAGACCTTTTTCGCGTCCAGTCCGGCGTTGTTAGCAAAAGCCACGCCTTCAGACAGTGCCTGAACGAGCCCGGCAACACAGATCTGATTCACCATTTTGGTAAGCTGCCCGCTGCCGGCGGGGCCCAGCAGGTTGCAGGCTTTGGCGTAGTGCTCAAGCACGGGCAGGGCGCGCTGGTAAATGGCAGGGTTGCCGCCGCACATGATGGAGAGTTGTCCGTTTTCGGCGCCCTGTTGGCCTCCGGAAACCGGGGCATCGATGAAATGCGCATCGCGGTCCTGGCAAGCCTGTGACAGCTCCCGTGCCATGGCGGCGCTGGCGGTGGTGTGGTCGATCAGAATGGCGTCAGGCTTGAGGGTCTGCAGCGCGCCTTCAGGCCCCAGGGTCACCTGTCGCAGGTCATCGTCGTTGCCAACGCAGACAAAGACCAGGTCAGCGCCGTCCGCCGCCGCAGCAGGGTTATCTGCCGTCAACCCCGGGTGTTGCTGTTGCCATCGGGTTGCCCGGCTTGCTGTGCGGTTGTACACCGTCATGGCGAGGCCTGCGTTGGCTAGGTGTCCGGCCATGGGAAAACCCATGGTGCCAAGGCCGATAAAGGCGGCGCGTAACGAGTTCATTGGGCGCCTCCCTGGGGGGCTGGCGTCGTTTCAGGCGTCTGCGGCAGGACATAAGCCGCAAAGGCGGATGCGGTCAGGCTGCCCAGATAGAGGGTGTTGCCAACCTGTTCGACGCTGGTAATCGGGGCGAAAGCTTCAGGGGCATTGTGCTGCAGGTTGTGGGTCACCTGGCCTTGTTCGTTGAGGCCCAGTACGAAGGCATGATGGGCTGGCTGTGGTTGCAGGAACTCGGGCAGTCTGAAGGCCACTTTGCGCAGCAGGGGTTTGTCGGACATGCTGTCGAGCATGGCATTGCGCGGGCTGAACAGGGCAACCCAGAAGGTACCATTGCCGTTGGCAGAAATGCCGTCGGGGATGCCCGGCAAGTTATCGAAGAAAATATCATGGGTGCCGGCCTTGTCGCCCTTGAGCCAGTACCGGATCACGCTGTAGTTGCCGGTTTCGGTGACCAGTACGAAGTCTTCGTTTTGAGAGAGGGCTACACCATTGGCGAACTGCAGGCCATCCAGCAGGACGTCGGTGGTGCCAGTAGCGGGATCGTAGCGCAGAAAGCGGCCGTGGCCGCCGTGCTCCAGTACGTCGTCACGGGCTTTCATAGCTGGGCCAAACTTGCTGGAGGCGTCGGTGAAATAGGCGATGCCGTTGCTGTCCACGTCCACATCATCGGTAAAGCCAAAGTCGATACCCTCAGCACGTTGGCTGAGCGCTTTGATGGCTCCGCTGGGGGCGATACTGAGCAGACCCTTGTAACCATCGGCTACGATGAGGTTGCCAGCGGGGTCAAAGTCCAGACCCAGTGGCCGGCCTTTGGTGTCGGCTATCAGGTCGGGGTGTTTGCCATCCGGGTCAAAGCGGACAATGCGTCCGTCGTCATAGCCAACATAAAAATAGCCGTTGTCATCAATGGCTACATCCTCCGGGCCGATACCTTCCCCCTGGCCAAATTGAGACACGTTGGCGAGCTTGTCGTTGACGGCATAGGGCCCTTCCAATGCCGGCGCCTGCGGCGCTTGCCAGGCCACCGGTTCAATGGGAACGGGCCAGAACAGCAAGTAAGCGGCGATGACGGCGATCACGACGAGCGCAGTAATTTTTTTCATAATTAGCCAGCAGATTGTTGAGGGAAGCAAGGATGCTTGCATGCAGACAGCAGGCAGGCAAATGCATAGTGTGAATTTTTGTGGATTCGCTGTGAGAGGGGGCGGAGAAATGACTACAAAAAAACCGCCCGAAGGCGGTTTTTTTGTAGTCGGCAGCAAGCGTTTATTTGCGCTCGTTGACCGGTACGAACGGACGCTCGGCTTCGCCGGTGTACAGCTGGCGCGGACGGCCAATCTTGTACGGGTTGGAGATCATCTCGTTCCAGTGTGCAATCCAGCCCACGGTACGGGACAGGGCGAAGATTACGGTGAACATGGAGGTCGGGATACCGATGGCTTTGAGGATGATGCCAGAGTAGAAATCCACGTTCGGGAACAGCTTCTTCTCCTTGAAGTAGGGGTCGCTCAGGGCGATCTCTTCCAGCTTCATGGCGAGTTCCAGCTGCGGGTCGTTTACGCCCAGCTCGGCCAGTACTTCGTGGCAGGATTCACGCATTACCGTGGCGCGCGGATCATAGTTTTTGTAAACGCGGTGACCGAAGCCCATCAGCTTGAACGGATCGCTCTTGTCCTTGGCCTTGGCAATGTACGTCTCGATGTTATCGATGGAGCCGATCTCATCCAGCATATTCAGTACAGCTTCGTTGGCGCCACCGTGTGCCGGGCCCCACAGGGCAGAGATGCCTGCAGCGATACAGGCGAACGGGTTGGCACCGGAGGAACCGGCCAGACGGACGGTAGAGGTGGACGCGTTCTGCTCGTGATCGGCGTGAAGGATGAAGATGCGGTCCATGGCCTTGGCCAGGGTCGGGCTGATCTTGGACTCTTCGCAGGGGTTGCCGAACATCATGTGCAGGAAGTTTTCTGCGTAACCCAGATCATTGCGCGGGTACATGAAAGGCTGGCCCAGAGCGTACTTGTAGCACATGGCCGCGATGGTGGGCATCTTGGCGATCAGGCGGTACGCGGTGATTTCACGATGCTGCGGGTTATTGATGTCCAGGGAGTCGTGGTAGAAGGCGGACAGGGCGCCAACCACGCCACACATGATGGCCATCGGGTGCGCATCACGGCGGAAGCCGTTGAAGAAGTTGCGGATCTGCTCGTGAACCATGGTGTGGTTCTTCACCGTGCTGACGAACTCTTCTTTCTGTTCAGCGGAAGGCAGCTCACCGTAGAGCAGGGTGTAGCACACTTCCAGGTAATCGGATTTGCCTGCCAGCTCCTCGATGGAGTAGCCCCGATGCAGCAGCTTGCCTACTTCACCGTCGATGAAGGTGATTTTGGATTCGCAGGAAGCGGTGGAGGTAAAGCCAGGGTCAAAAGTGAAAACACCGTTGGCTACCAGGGAGGACACGTCGATAACGTCGCGGCCCAGGGTCGGGGAGTAGATGGGAAGGTCAAGGCCTTTGCCATCAACACTCAGAGTGGCTTTCTTCTCGGTCATGGGAATCTCTCCATTGGCGGACAGGGAACTTTCCTCTGTGAAGTCACAGAAAGACTTCGTCAGGCAGGGAAGGTCCTCCAAAGCGCGGTGGAAGGTAAAGTTTTGACACACCTTTGTCAACGCGAACCCGGGAACCGGCGGGTCAGACTTTTGTAGGGTAAACAGCGTGTTACGCAGATGTGACATTTATGCCTCACCGTGGTGCAGCATGAATGTTCACGCTCTCATGAGGTGCGTCTTTGTATATCAATGTCTTAGGTAAACGCGATTGTACCTGAATGGTGCGCAGCGTTTGTTTTGCGCTGGATGCGGCGATATACTGCCGCCCGGCAAATCACCGGTGGTGTTTTGCTGTGGGCCCACCCCGGCCCAGGCAGCTTGCTGAGATCAGAGTTATTGTTCTGATCTCAGCTACGCTACCAAGTTCCCGACAACCGCCCCGATCTGTGATGGGGCCCGGCTATAAGTAGGCTACCGTGAACGACAAGCGACCCGTTAACCTCGATCTGAGCACGATCAAGTTCCCGGTCACGGCTATAGCGTCCATTACCCACCGTGTTACCGGCGTTGCCATCTTTTTGGCATTGCCGATTCTGCTGTGGATGCTGGATCGCTCCCTGGCGTCTCCCGAGAGCTTTGCGGACCTGAAAGCATTGATGACCTCCCCGCTGGTGAAGCTGGTGGTATGGGCCATTCTGGCTGTATTGCTGTATCACCTGGTGGCAGGTATTCGCCACCTCATCATGGATACCGGCGTTGGTGAAACCCTCGAAGGCGGCCGTCGCGGCGCCAAGCTGGTGTTCATCATTTCTGCGGTATTGATTCTGCTGGTAGGAGGCTGGATATGGTAACCCCTGTAACGAGTCTGGGCCGTAATGGCCTGTACGACTGGCTCATCCAGCGAGTCTCAGCTGTCATTATTGGTGTTTATCTGATTGGCATGCTGGGCTATCTGATGGCTGCTGGTGAGCTGGATTACGGCAGCTGGAAGGAATTCATGGGCTCTGTTTGCATGCAGATTGCCAATACCTTGCTGGTAATTGCTGTTGCAGCACACACCTGGGTAGGTCTGTGGGGTGTCACCACCGACTACCTGACCAGCCTGACCTTTGGTAAAGCGGCTACCGCCGTGCGTTTGATTGCCCAGCTGGCAATTGCACTGGCGCTGATCGTTTACTTGCTGTGGGGTCTGGTTCTGATCTGGGGAGGGGCGTAATCCATGTCCATTCGCACTATTACATTTGACGCTATCGTCGTAGGTGGTGGTGGTGCCGGTATGCGCGCCTCACTGCAAATGGCCCAGTCCGGCTTCAAGACTGCGCTGATTTCCAAAGTATTCCCGACCCGTTCGCACACTGTATCCGCCCAGGGCGGTATCACCTGTGCGATCGCGTCTGCCGATCCCAACGATGATTGGCGCTGGCACATGTACGATACCGTTAAAGGTTCCGATTACATCGGTGACCAGGACGCTATCGAATACATGTGTAATGTCGGCCCGGAAGCGGTGTTCGAGCTGGATCATATGGGTCTGCCGTTCTCCCGTACCGAAGAAGGTCGTATCTACCAGCGCCCGTTTGGTGGTCAGTCCAAGAACTTCGGTGAAGGTGGTCAGGCTGCTCGTACCTGTGCTGCTGCTGACCGTACCGGTCACGCGCTGCTGCACACCCTGTATCAGCAGAACCTGAAGAACGGCACCCAGTTCTACAACGAGTGGTATGCCTCTGAACTGGTCAAGGACGATGAGGGTAATGTCTGTGGTGTGATCGCCATCGACATCGAGTCCGGTGAGACCGTGTTCTTCAAGGCCAAGGCCACCGTCTTTGCCACCGGTGGTTCCGGTCGTATCTACGCCTCTACCACCAATGCCTTGATCAACACCGGTGACGGCGTGGGCATGGCCCTGCGTGCTGGTCTGCCGGTGCAGGACATTGAAATGTGGCAGTTCCACCCGACCGGCATCGCTGGCGCCGGTGTGCTGGTAACCGAGGGTTGCCGGGGTGAGGGTGGCTACCTGATCAACAAGGACGGCGAGCGCTTCATGGAGCGTTACGCGCCGAACGCCAAAGATCTGGCGTCCCGTGACGTTGTTGCCCGTTCCATGATGATGGAAATTCTGGACGGTCGTGGTGCCGGCCCGGATGGTGATCACGTATTCCTGAAGCTGGATCACCTGGGTGAAGAAGTGCTGCACAGCCGCTTGCCGGGCATCTGTGAACTGGCCATTACCTTCGCACAGACCGATCCGGTGAAAGAGCCGATCCCGGTAGTACCAACCTGTCACTACATGATGGGTGGTATCCCCACCAACGTTCATGGTCAGGCCATCAAGCTGTCTGGCGGCCATGAAGGTGAAGACCAGTTTGTTAACGGTCTCTTCGCGGTCGGTGAAGTAGCTTGTGTATCGGTACACGGTGCGAACCGTCTCGGCGGTAACTCTTTGCTGGACCTGGTGGTGTTCGGGCGTGCGGCGGGTCTGTACATTGAAGACCAGCTCCGTCAGGGCATGACCCAGTACGAGCCCACGGATGCCAACATCGACGAAGCGATGGCCCGTTTGAATCGCTGGGAATCTTCTACCGGTGGTGAGTCTGTGCCCGCTCTGCGCAAAGAGCTGCAGAGCGTGATGCAGAACCACTTCGGTGTATTCCGCAAGGGTGATCTGATGGCGGAAGGTGTGGCCAAGCTGGCTGACCTGCGTAAGCGTATCGCAAACGCACACCTTGAAGACAAGAGTAAGCCGTTTAACACTGCGCGCATCGAAGCGTTGGAGTTGGACAACCTGCTGGAAGTGGCGGAAGCAACGGCCATTGCTGCCGAAGGTCGTACCGAGAGCCGTGGTGCCCATTCCCGTTACGACTACCCGGATCGTGACGATGAGAACTGGCTGTGCCACTCCATCTTCGACCCGACAGCCAAAAAGCTGGGCAAGCGTGACGTGAACTTCAAACCGAAGACGGTCGACACTTTCCAGCCCAAGGCTCGGACCTACTAACGGAGAGTACTACGATGAAAGTTAGTATCTATCGCTACAATCCGGAAACGGACCGCGAGCCGAGCATGAAGGAGTATGAGGTTGATACCCAGGGTAAAGACCTCATGGTGCTGGACATCCTGGCTCTGGTAAAAGAACAGGATCAGTCCCTGGCATACCGTCGCTCCTGTCGTGAGGGTGTATGTGGCTCTGATGGCATGAACATGAACGGCAAGAACGGCCTGGCCTGTATCACTCCGTTGTCCCAGGTGGCACCGGGTGTACTGGAAGGCAAGAAACCCCTGATCCTGCGCCCGCTGCCGGGTCTGCCGGTCATTCGTGACCTGGTGGTGGACATGGGCATGTTCTACAACCAGTACGAAAAGGTACAACCGTACCTGCAGAACAACACTCCGGCTCCGGCCATCGAGCGTCTGCAGTCTCCGGAAGAGCGTGCCAAGATCGACGGTCTGTATGAATGTATTCTGTGTGCTTGCTGTTCAACCAGCTGCCCGAGCTTCTGGTGGAATCCGGACAAGTTCCTGGGTCCGGCGGCGCTGTTGCAGAGCTACCGCTTCCTGGCGGACAGCCGCGACAATGCCACTGAAGAGCGTCTGTCCAAACTGGACGACCCCTTCAGCCTGTTCCGCTGTCACGGCATCATGAACTGTGTGAGTGTTTGCCCTAAAGGTCTTAACCCGACCCGGGCCATCGGTCATATCCGTTCCATGTTGCTGGAGCGGGGCATCTGACCCTGCAGAAAAAGGCGGCCGTCATGGCCGCCTTTTTTGTTTGTAAATGACGGCTTGGCGTTGAATTTCTCTGTCTATTCGACGTTTTGCCAATTGTGGTCAAGAAGAGACTGATTCATAAATGAATTTATGAAATCGATGTCTAACAAAACCGCAATAAAAGGGCTACACTAGGCAGCGTTCGAGGCAACCCCTCGAGAGATACGGCATCGACCTGTCATGGCCTTACCCGGCCTAAGCAGGGTTTTGTTGTATCTTGTGGGTGGAGCAGGGCTTAAAAGGCGTTGCTCCTGACAAACAGAAGCGTACGGGAACAGGGTCACTCCCCTGTGGTCGCAGTTACACTTACCACAGCGTGTGACATCCTTCCCGCGGAAGGAACGAGCTAAAATGCAAGACAGTTCCATGCAGCGACAATGGCAGTCCTCGCACATTGGAGGAGCCAATGCTGCCTATGTCGATGAACTGTACGAATCCTATCTGACCGATCCCAATTCTGTGCCAGAAGACTGGCGCGTCTATTTCGAAAAACTCCCCAGTGTTGATGCCGCCGTCGAATCTGACGTTCCCCATGCGGCTGTACGCGAATACTTTCTGCTTCAAGCCAAAAATCGCTCCCGGGTGCAGAAGTTCGGTGCCGGTGCTGTCAGCACTGAGCATGAACGGCGCCAGGTGCGGGTGTTGCACCTGATTGCGGCGTACCGCAACCGGGGGCATCAGGTCGCGAAGCTGGATCCGCTGGGGCTGATGGAGCGTGAAGATGTTCCTGATCTCGAACTGGCGCATCATGGCCTGAGCCCGGCAGACCTGGATACCGTTTTCCAGACCGGCAACCTTTTCATTGGCAAGCCGGAAGCCACCCTGCGAGAAATCGTTGATTGTCTGCAAACGACTTACTGCTCCAGCGTTGGGGCAGAGTACATGCATATCGTCAACACCGCAGAAAAACGCTGGCTGCAGCAGCGCATGGAAGGCGTTCGTTGTCACCCCGAATATGGCAAGGACATCAAGGGACATATTCTTGAGCGTCTCTCCGCCGCCGAAGGCCTGGAAAAGTACCTGGGCAGCAAATACCCCGGTACCAAACGCTTTGGTCTGGAGGGCGGTGAGTCACTGATTCCGTTGATGGATGAAATGATCCAGCGGGTAGGCAGCTATGGCGCCAAGGAAATGGTCATTGGCATGGCCCACCGTGGCCGCTTGAATGTGCTGGTGAATACCCTTGGCAAGAGCCCCAAGGATCTTTTCGAGGAATTCGATGGCAAGAGCTTCATCGAATCCGGCTCCGGTGACGTGAAGTACCACCAGGGCTTCTCCTCCAATGTGTTGACCTCCGGTGGCGAAGTGCATCTGGCCATGGCGTTCAACCCCTCCCATCTGGAGATCGTCTCTCCGGTGGTGGAAGGCTCCGTTCGTGCTCGCCAGGATCGCCGTAATGATGAAGGCGGTGACCAGGTTGTGCCCATCCTCATTCACGGTGATGCGGCGTTTGCCGGTCAGGGCGTGGTGATGGAAACCTTCCAGATGTCCCAGACCCGCGGTTTCTACACGGGTGGAAGCCTGCACATCGTCATCAACAACCAGGTAGGCTTTACTACCAGCCGTCGAGAAGATGCCCGTTCTACCGAATACTGTACTGACGTGGCGAAGATGGTGCAGGCGCCGATCTTCCACGTAAATGCAGATGATCCGGAAGCGGTCTACTTCGTGACCCAGCTGGCGGTGGACTACCGCATGCAATTCAAGAAAGACGTGGTGATCGACATGATCTGCTACCGTCGTCTTGGGCACAACGAAGCGGACGAGCCGTCTGGCACCCAGCCGCTGATGTACAAGAAGATCAAGAGCCATCCGACCACCCGTACTCTGTACGCTGAGCGCCTGATCAATCAAGGCGTAATCAGTGAGCAGGAAGCCCAGAAAGCGGTGGATGATTACCGCGACATGCTGGATGCGGGAAATCACGTGGTGAAGTCCCTGGTGCGCGAGCCCAACAAGGCGCTGTTTGTAGACTGGTCTCCCTACATCGGTCATCAAGTAGAGGATGACTGGGATACCTCGACTGCGCTGAAAAAGCTGCAGGATCTTGCCAACCGTCTGGAAACCTTGCCGGAAGGCTTTGTGCCCCAGCGTCAGGTGAAGAAAATTGTGGAAGACCGCCGCAAAATGACGGCTGGCGCCATGCCCCTGAACTGGGGCTACGCCGAAACGCTGGCGTATGCGTCATTGCTGGATCAGGGCTTTCATGTTCGCCTGACCGGTCAGGACTGTGGCCGTGGCACCTTCTCCCACCGCCATGCGGTGCTGCATAACCAGAAGGATGGTGAGGCTTATGTTGGCCTCCAGCATCTTTATGGCGAGCAGCCGCGCTTCGACATCTACGATTCATTGCTCTCGGAAGAGGCCGTGCTGGGCTTCGAATACGGTTATGCCACCACCACGCCGAAATCGCTGGTGATCTGGGAGGCCCAGTTTGGCGACTTCGCCAACGGTGCCCAGGTGGTGATCGACCAGTTCATTTCGTCCGGTGAAGCCAAATGGGCGCGTCTGTGTGGCTTGACCATGCTGTTGCCACATGGTTACGAAGGGCAGGGTCCGGAGCACTCCTCCGCGCGTCTTGAGCGTTTCCTGCAATTGTGCGCCGAGCACAATATGCAGGTCTGTGTGCCGAGCACCCCCTCCCAGATCTTCCATCTGTTACGTCGTCAGGCGGTACGCCCGCTGCGCAAGCCGTTGGTGGTGATGAGCCCGAAAAGCCTGTTGCGGCACAAGAAAGCTGTGTCTTCTCTGGAGGATCTGGCCCAGGGCAAGTTCGAGACCGTGCTGGATGACCCGGCGGATCTGAATCCCGAGAAGGTGAACCGGGTGGTGCTGTGCTCCGGCAAGGTCTACTACGACCTGCTGGAAAAACGTGACAGCGATGGCCGCACCGACACCGCTCTGGTGCGAGTGGAGCAGCTTTATCCGTTCCCTGAGCAGCGACTGAAAGAAGTGCTGGAGACCTACCCGAACCTGAAACACCTGGTGTGGTGCCAGGAAGAGCCGATGAACCAGGGTGCCTGGTACTGCTCTCAACACCACATGTACCGGGTTGCGTATCAGGTGGGTGTCGCCCAGGTGCATTACGCAGGTCGTGAAATGGCCGCGGCGCCAGCCGCCGGGTCCATGTCCCTGCACGTCGAACAACAGCAGCGTCTGGTTCAGGACGCCTTTGAGATCAAGTAAATAAGGATTAGTCATGGCGACTGAAATCAAAGCCCCGCAGTTTCCCGAATCCGTAGCCGATGGCACCGTTGCCACCTGGCACAAGCAGGAAGGCGAAGCGGTTAAGCGTGACGAACTGCTGGTGGATATCGAAACCGACAAAGTGGTTCTGGAAGTAGTGGCCCCCGCGGATGGGGTGATCAGCAAGATTCTGGCTGGTGAAGGTGACACCGTTGAGAGCCAACAGGTTCTGGCCAACTTCGAAGAAGGTGCCAGCGGTTCCGCGCCTTCTTCCGAAGCCAAGGATGCCCCTGCAGAGAAGCAAGAGGCTGCTGCTCCGGCGGCTGAAGCCAGCGACGACAGCAGCGCGTCTGACCAGGCTGGCCCTGCCGCTCGCAAGCTGATGAGCGAGCACGGCATTGCCGCCAGTCAGGTGTCTGGCTCCGGTAAGGGTGGCCGTATCACCAAGCAGGACGTGGAAAAGGCCATCGGCGAGAAAGCCGAGCAGCGTGCCAGCCAGCCGGCACCGCAGCAGCCCGCCACCGCCGAAGTGCCTGCCGCACCGGGTGAGCGCGAAGAGCGTCGGGTTCCGATGACTCGTCTGCGCAAGCGTATTGCCGAGCGTCTGGTGTCAGCCCAGCAGGACGCGGCCATGTTGACCACCTTCAACGAGGTCAACATGAAGCCGATCATGGAAATGCGCAAGAACTACCAGCCGGAGTTCGAGAAGGCACATAACGTGCGTCTGGGCTTCATGGGCTTCTTTACCCGCGCCTGTGTGGAAGCGCTGAAACGTTTCCCGGCGGTGAATGCGTCCATCGATGGTGACGATATTGTTTACCACGGCTACTACGACGTAGGTGTTGCAGTGTCTACCGAACGTGGCCTGGTGGTGCCGGTGATTCGTGATGCAGATCAGCGAGGTCTGGCAGAAGTGGAATCCCAGATCATCGACTTCGGTCAGAAAGCCCAGAAAGGCAAACTGTCCATTGAAGAGATGACCGGGGGCACCTTTACCATTTCCAATGGTGGTGTGTTCGGTTCCCTGATCTCCACGCCGATTCTCAACCCGCCGCAGACCGCTATTCTGGGGATGCACAAGATCCAGGAACGCCCCATGGCTGTGGATGGCAAGGTAGAGATCCTGCCGATGATGTATCTGGCTCTGTCCTATGACCATCGACTCATTGATGGCAAGGAAGCGGTGCAATTCCTGGTAACGGTGAAGAACTTTATCGAAGACCCGGCACGTCTTCTGCTGGATATCTAACGCCTGCACGCAACACGCCCCACCCTGCTGAGGCAGGGTGGGGCAGTTCCCCGAGAGGAAAGAACATGTCTGACAAATTCGACGTCGTCGTTATTGGTGGTGGCCCCGGCGGTTATGTAACTGCCATTCGCTGTGCCCAGCTGGGGTTGAACACCGCCTGTATCGAGAAACGTATTAACAAACAGGATGAGCCGGCATTGGGCGGAACCTGCCTGAACGTGGGCTGCATCCCTTCCAAGGCGCTGCTGGATTCATCCTGGAAATACCACGAGACGGAGTCCTCACTGGCTGAACACGGTATCAAGATCAAGGGCTCTGACCTGGATCTGGCCACCATGCTACAGCGCAAGGACACCATCGTTAAAAACCTGACTGGCGGCATCGCTCAGTTGTTCAAGGCCAACAAGGTGACCTGGCTGCAGGGCTCCGGCCAGCTGAAAGCCGGGAAACAGGTGGAATTTCAGCCGCTGGATGGTGGTGAGGCACAGACGATTGAGGCTGAGCATGTGGTGCTGGCCGCCGGTTCTGTGCCGGTGGATATTCCTGTGGCGCCGGTAGATCAGAACCTGGTCGTTGACTCCACGGGTGCGCTGGAGTTTGACAAGGTGCCCAAGCGCCTTGGCGTGATCGGTGCTGGCGTGATCGGGCTAGAGCTCGGCAGTGTCTGGAATCGCCTTGGTAGCGAAGTGGTTGTCCTGGAGGCTGTGGATGCGTTCCTGCCGATGGTCGACAAGCAGATTGCCAAAGACGCCCATAAACAGCTCGAGAAGCAGGGGTTGGATATTCGTCTTGGTGCCCGTGTGACCGGATCTGAAACCACCAAGACCAAGGTCAAGGTGACCTACAGCGACAAGGATGGCGAGCACACAGAAAGCTTCGACAAGCTGATTGTGGCCGTTGGCCGTCGCCCCTACACCGAAGGGCTACTGAGCCAGGATGCCGGTGTCAGCCTGGATGAGCGTAACTTCATCTACGTAGACAGCCAGTGCCGCACTGATGTGCCCGGCGTTTACGCCATTGGTGATCTTGTGCGTGGACCGGCGCTGGCCCACAAGGCCATCGAGGAAGGTGTCATGGTGGCCGAAGTCATCATGGATGAGCACACCCAGGTGAACTATGACGTGATCCCCGGTGTGATCTATACCCACCCGGAAGTGGCATGGGTAGGCAAGACCGAAGAAGAAGTGAAGGAATCCGGTGATGCCTACAAGACCGGTGTGGTGCCGTTTGCCGCGAATGGACGAGCGATGGCTGCTGGCGAGACCGGCGGCATGGTCAAGTTTGTGGTTGATGAGAAAACGGACCGCGTTCTTGGGATGCATATCGTGGGTCCGCAGGCCTCTGAACTTATCCAGCAAGGCGCAATTGCGATGGAGTTCGGTGCAACGGCAGAAGATTTGCAGTTGATGGTGTTCGGTCATCCGAGCCTGTCAGAAACCGTTCATGAAGCTGCATTGGCTGTGGATTACAAAGCCATTCATGTGGCCCAGCGTCGTCGCAAAAAATAACGGCGCAGAACGGCAGCGAAAAATCGGCGCCCGCAAGGGCGCCAAATCATTCAACAGGATGGAAGTATTGGCATGAATCTCCATGAGTATCAGTCAAAGCAGCTTTTTGCTGACTATGGTTTGCCAGTCTCTACCGGTTTCGCTTGTGACACTCCTGAAGAGGTTGCAGCCAAAACCAAAGAGATCGGCGGTGACAAGTGGGTTGTGAAAGCCCAGGTACACGCTGGCGGCCGTGGTAAGGCGGGTGGTGTAAAGCTGGTGGACAGCGCTGAAGAAGCCGCTGCCTTTGCCGAGCAGTGGCTGGGCAAGAACCTGGTGACGTTCCAGACCGATGAGAAAGGGCAGCCTGTGACCAAGATTTTGGTCGAAACCTGTACCGACATCGCCAAGGAATTGTACCTGAGTGCGGTCCTGGACCGTGCCAGCCGTCGTGTCGTTTTCATGGCCTCCACTGAAGGTGGTATGGACATTGAGACCGTGGCTGAAGAAACCCCGGAAAAGATCCTGCGTGCAGAGATTGATCCGCTGGTGGGTGCGCAGCCCTATCAGGCGCGTGAGATCGCGTTCCAGCTGGGTCTGGAAGGCAAGCAGGTCAACCAGTTTGCCAAGATTTTTGTGGGTCTGGCGCAACTGTTCATCGACAAGGATCTGGCCCTGATCGAGGTTAACCCGCTGGTGATCACCGAAGCCGGTGACCTGCACTGCCTGGATGCCAAGATCAACGTGGACGGCTCAGCCCTGTACCGTCATGCGGATATCAAGGCACTGGAAGATCCTTCCCAGGAAGATGCGCGCGAGCGTCGCGCGGCCGAGTGGGAACTGAACTATGTAGCGCTGGACGGCAACATCGGTTGCATGGTGAATGGCGCAGGCCTGGCCATGGGCACCATGGATCTGGTGCAGCTGAAAGGGGGCGCACCGGCCAACTTCCTGGACGTGGGCGGTGGCGCGACCAAAGAGCGTGTAACCGAAGCCTTCAAGATCATCCTGTCCGACGACAAGGTGAAGGGCGTTCTGGTTAACATCTTCGGTGGCATCGTGCGTTGTGACCTGATTGCTGAAGGCATCATCGGCGCGGTAGAAGAAGTGGGTGTGACCGTACCGGTGGTAGTTCGTCTGGAAGGTAACAACGCTGAGCTGGGCGCGCAGAAACTGGCCGAGAGCGGCATGAACATCATCGCCGCAGAAAGTTTTGAAGACGCTGCCGAGCAGGTAGTGAAAGCTGTTGGAGGTGCCGCATGAGCGTCCTGATCGACAAGAACACCAAGGTTATCTGCCAGGGTTTCACTGGTAGCCAGGGCACCTTCCACTCCGAGCAGGCCATCGAATATGGCACGCAAATGGTCGGTGGTGTAACCCCGGGTAAAGGTGGCCAGACCCATTTGGGCCTGCCGGTTTTCAACACCGTGGCGGAAGCGGTTGCTGAAACCGGTGCCACTGCCAGCGTCATTTACGTACCGGCTGCGTTCTGCAAGGACTCCATTCTGGAAGCCGCTGATGCAGGTATCGAGCTGATCGTCTGCATCACTGAAGGCATTCCTGCACTGGATATGCTGTATGTGAAGGAATACATCACCCGCAAGGGCGGTGTACGCCTGATCGGGCCGAACTGTCCGGGCGTGATCACTCCGGGTCAGTGCAAGATCGGCATCATGCCCGGTCATATCCATCAGCCGGGCAAAGTGGGCATCGTGTCCCGCTCCGGTACCCTGACCTATGAAGCGGTAAACCAGACCACCAAGCTGGGCTTCGGTCAGTCCACTTGTATCGGTATCGGCGGTGACCCGATTCCAGGCATGACCTTCATCGACGCGCTGGAACTGTTCCAGAACGATCCGCAGACGGAAGCCATCATCATGGTGGGTGAGATCGGCGGTACTGCTGAAGATGAGGCGGCGGCCTACATCAAGGAACACGTGACCAAACCGGTAGTGAGCTACATTGCTGGCGTTACTGCGCCTCCTGGCAAGCGTATGGGCCACGCTGGCGCGATCATCGCTGGCGGCAAGGGCACTGCAGACGAGAAGTTTGCGGCCCTGGAAGCGGCAGGCGTGAAGACCACGCGTAACCCGGCCGGCATTGGCCTGGCGCTCAAAGAGCTCACAGGTTGGTAATATTCAGCCAGTGACAAAAAAGGCCGGCATTATGCCGGCCTTTTTTATGGTTGTGCTCGAAATATCAGCACAAACGGAGCACCGTGGTGATCGTATAATCTTGAGCTGCCCACAGGGCAGGGCCGTGGCCTTTCTAAAGCCTGCGGGCGACCCTGGCGTTAATCCGTGATGGCCAGGGCTGCCAGGTCTAGTGAAGTATGTCGTCGTCAAGCTCAAAGGACTCATAATCATTGAGTTCCTTGCGCAGACGGCGCTCCTCCAGACGATCTTCGATGCGATGACGCATATCCATGTTGAAGGCACGGCTGCGCGCGCTGCGCGCTTCCTGCTCCTCCTCATCCATATCGTCATCCAGGATATCGAAATCTTCGTTCATCAGCAGGTCTTCCGAATCGTAGTCTTTCTCTGTACGACGGTTACTCATGGTGGCCTCCTGTTCTGACCTCCTCAAACAACCACATTGTTCGGCCTGTTGGTCCGGTTTTCCGGTTTTCCAAAGTCCACAGCGCCTATATATCGTCTGGTTTTCTTCCATACAAGCATTTTTTTATTACGGTTGACAGGCGGTTTGGGGGCGTAACTGGAAGGACGTTTAAGACTCGCGGGCGGCGTCATGGATACCCGTCCAGCGCATGAAGAGTGTGAAACAGATCAACCCTGACCATGATTGAGAAAAATCAGTTACTTAAGTGCTGGAATGCCGGGCGGCAGCTTTGTAAAGTGAGGTTCAGGCGGGACCGCAGTGTTCCCCGAGGGGCGAACTTCTTCGGGGGCGGCTGACGCTGACGGGTACTTGAGGCGGGCTGTTCAGGAGAGAGAATAAAAAATGGCAGAGCTGCTAATCATTATTGGGGTGAGTGCAATTATTGTGACAACCCTGGGGCTGATGAATGAAGCCAGTCACAGAGGCCACAGCCCCGTTTTTTTTCTGGTTCCGCTTGTCAGTCTGGGACAGGTTCAGGGAAATTGGGAAGGCTATCGTTGGTGGGCGTTGGGCAGGGTCGCCGGGGTGTTACTCACAGCGGTTGGCATCGCCATTCTCTCGGCGGATACGAACGATGCCAGCATTTCCGTCAGCCCCCTGGCGCATCAAACTGGCCAGGTGCAACGTGGCGAAAAAATGGCCACCACGACATCGTTTGTGTCTTCGGAAGAAGCCGCGTTATTGGTCGTCAAGCGCCAGGGAAAGCCCCTTTCTGGTCGACTTCATGGCGATAGTTTCCGCTATGACCGGGTGGCGTTGATTGATGGTGTGTTGACCATCAGTCAGGGGGAAGATTTCTTGCCTGCCCTTGAGGTGCGTATTCTGGTCGGTTGGAAGCCAGAGGATATTACCGAACGCCGTAATGTCCTGGTGAACCCTTCCGATGAAGAGGTTCCTGTTGTCCATCTCTCCTGGAAGGAACCGGGCAAGGATTTCCCCGAGACGCGCATTTTTGAGGGTGGCTACCGGATGGAGCTGGCTCTCGCGCCGCTGGATACCGGGCAGTTATCCGGTTCCCTGTCTTTGGTGATGCCTGACAGTTTCAAGAGCTACCTGAGTGGTGAGTTTACCGCATATACCAACCACCTACGTTACCTGGGGGGGAAGGTAGATCTGCATTTTGATCATGAGGATACCCTGGCATACGTAGCTAGAGAGTACCTCACTACCCAGTTCCCTGAAGGGGCTCTGAAGTCGGTCAAGACTCGTCATGTGATCCTGCGTCGCGGTGAATCTACCGGTGAGGTGACAAGCCGCGTACTGCTGACGAACGGAGCGGTTGAAGAGCGGGTTGTGCGTCTTGAAAAGAGTGATGTGGGGTGGTCGGTAGAGCCCGGGTCCATGCATGCTGAAGTTATCACTCCTGCCAAAGAAGGCGCCATGGCGTTGGTGTCACCGGTCGCTGAGGCACCGAAGGTTTCACAAGAAGAGACGCTTCCACCCATGGTTAAGACGTTTCCGGAACTGGTCGCGTTTGTTGACCAGGCTGTTGTACTCGAAACAGACAGCGGCCGAAAGTTGGACGGGGTGCTTCGTCGTATCTCAGCAAAGCGCCTATGGCTTGAAATTAATGTCGGTAGTGGCGTGGTCGAGCGCAGTGTCTCCGATCAAGAGCTGGTTTCATTAACCCTGGTCAATGGCCAAAAAGTGCTCCTTGAACAGGCCTCTGATGGTCCCGATACAGCGGCTTCTCCTGAAATGGCGCAAGCCGCCGTCGTTTCTGAGGACACACAGATGGAAAATCCATCTGCGCAAAGCCTCACGCCGTCGTCACCAGACATGACGGAGAGTGAAGCGGCTCGATATCGCCAGTTAATTGGAAAGAATGTCTCCATTCGTGCAGAAGATGTGCCTGTACGAACGGGTATTTTGCATTCTGTCAATGATGACCACCTCACCTTGAGTGTGCCGATGGGGGCGGGCAATATAGAGTTTTTCTACGATCTCAACACTATTCGTTCTATCGAGGCGACACGTTGAAAATTCTTCTTACCGGTGGGAGCGGCTTCATAGGTCGCCACCTTTGTCGGCGGCTTGTTGCGCACGGCCATCAGCTCATTGTTTTGACACGAAAGCCCCGCCGTAGTGCCCGCGGGTTACCGGAAGGTACTCGCCTGCTTTCATCACTGGATGAGATTGCTGGCGATGAAGTGATTGATGGCATTGTAAACCTTGCCGGGGAGAGTCTGTTTGCCGGTCGTTGGACCCGCCGCCGTAAGGAAACCCTGTTCGCCTCCAGGGTGGGAGTCACGGAGGATATCGTTAGCTTGGTGTCTCGCCTCGAACGCAAGCCGGCCGTGCTTGTTTCCGGGTCGGCCGTTGGTTTTTACGGCGACGCCGGCAATGCAGAACTCACAGAGGACAGTCCAGCCCGAAAGAAGGATTTCGGGTACCGCCTGTGTGATGCCTGGGAGCAGGCGGCGCGCCCGGTGTCCCGCCAAGGGGTGCGCCTTTGCCTAATACGCACAGGGATCGTGTTAGGCCGTGACGGAGGCATGCTCAAACAGTTGTTGCCCCTATACAAGTTGGGCCTGGGTGCCAAGATGGGGGAAGGTAACCAGTGGTTGAGCTGGGTTCACATTGACGACATGGTCGCTATTCTGGTTCGTGCTCTGGAAACACCCGGCATTGAAGGGTTATTCAATGCCTGTGCCCCAGCGCCTGTCACCCAGAGTGAATTTCATCGAAAGCTTGGCGGTAAGCTGCACAGGCCTGTCATGTTGAAGGTTCCGGCAACGGCACTCAGGATTGGTTTAGGCGAATTATCCGGCATGCTTCTGGGGGGGCAAAGAGTGTATCCCCGGCGCCTTGAACAGCAAGGCTTCATTTTCCGTTACCCGGATCTGGATTCTGCTCTCGATCACTTGATTGGGAAGTAATATCCGCCACTAATAGTGACAGTCTACAATACCGACATCCAGCCCTGCTGGCACTTGAAAATCCCGCCTTTGGCCTCATTCTCCTGACAGTTTGATACTGCTTCAGGAGTCTGTTGTGTCTACAGAAAAACAAACCCATGGTTTTCAGGCGGAAGTCTCCCGTCTGTTGCACCTGATGATCCACTCGCTGTACAGCAACCGCGAGATTTTCCTGCGTGAGCTGGTATCCAATGCCTCGGATGCCTGCGACAAGCTGCGTTTCCAGTCTCTGGATAATCCTGCCTTGATCGGGGAGGGCGCGGAGCCGGCAATCACCCTGACCATCGACAAGGAGGCGGGTACGCTGACCGTGGCCGATAACGGCATCGGCATGGATGAAAGCGATGTGGTGGACAATCTCGGCACCATTGCCCGTTCTGGTACAGAGAAGTTTCTTGCCCAGCTCAGTGGTGACCAGAAGAAGGATGCCCAGCTCATCGGCCAGTTTGGCGTGGGTTTTTATTCCGCGTTTATCGTTGCTGACAAGGTCACCGTCGAGACGCGCAAGGCCGGCAGCGATAAGGCCTCAGGGGTCCGCTGGGAGAGTGACGGCCAGGGTGAGTTTACCGTGGAAGGTATTGAGCGTTTGCAGCCAGGCACCGCCGTGATACTGCATCTACGTGACGATGCCCGGGATTTTCTGGATCCGTTCAAGATTCGCCAGGTGATCAATCAGTATTCCGACCACGTTGCCTTTCCGATTAATTTGCTGACGCCCGCTGAGGGTGACGCTGAGGAGAGTAGTGAAACTCTCAACTCGGCTACTGCACTGTGGCAGCGCCCACGGCAGGAAGTTTCCGATGAGGAATACCAGAGCTTCTACAAGCATATCAGCCATGACTTTCAGGATGCCTTGAGCTGGAGTCACAACAAGGTTGAGGGCGCCCTGGAATACACGAGCCTGCTTTACTTGCCGGCCCGTGCCCCGTTTGACTTGTATCATCGCGATGCCAATCGCGGCCTGAAACTGTATGTACAGCGTGTTTTCATCATGGATGATGCCGAGCAGTTTCTGCCTCAGTATCTCCGCTTTGTGAAGGGCGTGATCGACGCGCCCGACCTTCCCTTGAATGTCAGCCGTGAGCTCCTGCAGGACTATGGGCCTGTGCAGAAAATTCGTGCGGCTCTGACCAAGCGTGTTCTGCAGATGCTCAAGAAGCTGAGTAACGATGAAGAGCAGTACAAGGCGTTTTGGAGTCAGTTTGGACAGGTTCTGAAAGAAGGTATTGGCGAGGATGCGGATAACCGTGAAGCTATCGCCGCCCTGTTGCGTTTTGCGTCTACTCATGAGGAAGAGGGCGTTACCCGTCTTGATGCCTACCTTGAGCGTAAACCGGCTGAGCAAGAGAGCATCTATTATCTGCTTGCTGACACTCCCTCTGCGGCGCTGAACAGTCCGCACCTGGAGGTATTCCGTAAAAAGGGCATTGAAGTCCTGTTGCTGAGTGACCCCGTCGACGAATGGATGGTGAGTTATCTGGACAGCTATAAGGACGTGAAACTGGTCAATGCCGCACGCGGAGAGCTGGACCTGGACGAGGCTGCCGGGGAGGCAGAAAGCGATAACCCGCTGGTGGCACGATTGAAAGACAGCCTGGCAGAGCAGGTAGAAAGCGTCCGCGCGACTCGCCGACTGGTGGATTCGCCTTCTTGTCTGGTGTTGGCTGAAGATCAACTGGGCCCACAAATGCGCCGGATGCTGGAAGCGGCCGGTCAACCGGTACCGGAGAACAAGCCGGTGCTGGAAGTGAACCTGGATCATGATCTGCTCAAGGCGCTGGGGACGGTGGACGACGGTGAGCGTTTCAACGACCTTGCCGCGTTGTTGCTCGATCAGGCCATGCTGGCCGAGGGGCAGTTGCCGAAAGATCCGGCGGCCACGGCTCGTCGCATGCATCAGATGCTAGTAAGTGCAGTTAATAATTAACAGTTAATAGTTAATAGCTGCGCGAATCAGGCTTGTATCTGAGTCGCGATTTGAGGCCGCGCCCGGGCTTGGGTGCGGCCTCATTCGTTATTCGAAAGGAAAAATACAGGAACCGGTTAACTGTTCACTATTCACGGTTAACTGCTTTATGATGCCCAAAAGCAGTAAAAAGGCGTTCTTATGACGCAGCAGAAATACAATGCCGCCATCCTGGGTGGAGGCAGTTTTGGCACTGCCATGGCCAGTATCCTGGCGGCGAATGGCCATGGAGTGAGCCTCTGGGTTCGTGATCCGGAAACCGCCGCGGCCATTAATCTCGACCGGGAAAACAGCCGTTACCTGCCGGGGGCGGAGCTACCCGATGGTGTCATGGCCACTGATAGCCTGGAGGAAGCCCTCAGCAAGGCGGACATGGTGTTTGTGGCGATCCCCAGCAAGGCGTTTGCGGAGGTACTCGAGCAAGCCCGGCAGTGGGTGCCCGATGGCACTCTGGTGATCAGTTGTACCAAGGGCATCTATGCCGATGGCTTTTTACTGATGAGCGAGTTGTTGCATCAGTACTGGCCACACACCCGTATCGGTGTGCTCAGTGGCCCCAATCTGGCCAAGGAAATCGTCGAACAGAAATTTACCGGGACAGTGATCGCCAGTCCCGACAGTGAGCTGTGCCAGACTGTCCAGTCGGCGCTGAGCTGCGACTACTTCCGGGTGTATGACAACCCGGATATCTATGGGGTCGAGCTTGGCGGTGCGCTCAAGAATATCTATGCGGTGGCGTCAGGCATGGCGGCGGCTATTGGTGTGGGTGAAAACAGCCGCAGCTTCCTGATCACCCGTGCGTTGGCTGAAATGAGCCGCTTCGCGGTGGAACTGGGCGCCAACCCGATGACGTTCCTGGGCCTGTCCGGGGTTGGGGATCTTATCGCCACCTGTACTTCCAGCCTCTCACGGAACTATCAGGTGGGCTTTCAGCTTGGGCAGGGAAAATCCCTGGATGAAGCGGTGGCCACCTTGGGGCAAACGGCAGAAGGGATTAACACCATCAAGCTGGTGGCCGACAAAGCCTCTGAATTGGATGTCTATATGCCCTTGGCGACGGCACTGCATGAAATCGTCTACAAGCAGCAGCCTCTCCAGTTGATGATCCAGAATCTGATGAGTGGTGAATACAAGCACGATGTGGAATTCCAGCTAGCCGGGGCCAGCCAATGAAGCTGTTTATCAGCCGCCATGGACAGGCGGTGGCCATGGCGCCCAGCGACGATCTGCGGCCACTGACGGACAGTGGTCGCGTTGCGTTACTGGCACATTGGCAGCAGATGCGCGAGAGCGGCATTGTGGTGTCTGCATTGGTGGCCAGCCCTTATGTGCGGGCCCAGCAAACCGCAGACTGCATTGACCAGGTTTACGGAGGCTTGGCGAGGCAGGAATGTGACTCTCTTGTGCCAGAGGCATCGCCCCAGGCCCTGTTTGACTGGCTGTTGGCGAACCCGCCAAGAGAGAATACCGTTCTGGTCAGTCATATGCCGTTTGTAGCCCAGCTGACAGCCCTGTGGACGGGGCATACCAGCCGCATTGGTTTCTCTGTGGGGACGGTAGCGTGTCTGGACATGGATGTGGCGGCAGCCGATGGTGCAAGGTTGATGTGGCTGCGTAGTCCCGGGGAGAGCATGGCGAGCCGTTAGTCGGCCAGAATCGACCCTCGATAGCGGAACTTCGACCGTTCGCCGATTGGCACTGGGCAGCCAAACGCCCGCTGACGTAATCTGACCTTGATGACGCATGAACGCATGGCAGACTCCTGACCGCGTCATCGGAACCACCCCTAAGGGGGGAAGGCGATGACTCCTTGCATCGTGACATTAGGCAGAAATTGAAGCACCAACCCCGGTTGGTGCTTTTTTTATGTCATGATAACAGAGGCTTACAGGCTTTCGGTTTCCCCAGCGGTTTAAGCCTTCGAGGTATCGTCTGGTTGGTCCGCTTGCCACTGCAGTCGTTCAATAGGCTCACCATCGGAGCCCACCAGATTCAAGGTAATCGGCAGGCGAGACAGGAAGGTCATGCCTTCAAGTTGACGTAACCCTTTCAGATACTCTTTCACCCGAGCACTGATCCAGGGATGAATCGTGGCCTTGATTGTCACTGACTTGCAGCGACTGCCGCGCTGTTCATGCCAATCCAGCAATGCCGACTTGAGTACCGGGAAGTGATCCTGAAACTGTTCAAAGTCATCGGCGACCAGATACACATCATAGCGGTAGAGTGTGCCGCGCCAACTCAGGCCTTCCTTGCTTTCCTTAAGGCGAAGCCTGGGCGTCAGGGGGGCGTTTGGGCCATTCTCCTGCGGTCGGTAACGTGCCCGCTCTTTGCCGTAGTGCTCCGGCGCCCCCTCGAGATTATCCAGCAAGGCAATCACTTCACCACCGCTCTCGGGCCTGTCGGCCGGGTCTTTGGCCATCAGTTTCCGTACCAGGGGTTGGTAATGGCGTAGCTTCAGCGGTAGCAGTGGAACAGGGTTGCGCAAGTGGGCCTGAGCCATCGCAGCAGGATCTGCGGCTTGGTAAGGTGGGTCTCCACAGAGCATTTCGTAGAACACACAACCCAATGAATACAGATCCGATTGTAATGTCAGCACTTGCGAACGGTGCTGCTCGGGGCTCATGTATTTAGGTGTTCCGATGGCGGTGTTCTGTTGAGCCAGATCATTGGACTTCAGCGCATTGGTGGCGATGCCAAAATCCATCAGCAAGGCGGAGCCGTCCCCCCGGAACATGATGTTGTCGGGCTTGACGTCACGGTGGATGAAGCCGTGTTGTCCAGCATAGTCCAGTGCACTGGCCAGTTGACGCAGAACGGATTCGGCATCGCTGGGGCCCATACCATTGCGGATACGCTGCTTGAGGTTGCCGCCGGTCACGTATTCCATGCTCAAATAATAATAGCCTTCATATTCGCCAACGTCGTATACCGGCACGATATGAGGGTGGTTGAGACTGGCAACGGTGCGCGCTTCTCGCATGAATTGCTCGGCAAAGCGCGGTTCCAGCGCAAGGGCTGGCGTGAGGATCTTGATCGCCACCTGACGCTCAAAGGAATGCTGTGTGGCCAGAAATACATGGGCCATCCCGCCCTTGCCCAGCCGTTCGGTAATTCGGTATCCCGGAAGTCTTAAGGCCATGATTTACTGCTTGTGTGTCGTCCTGACAACGTTCCCGATTTTTTACAGGGATCATTGCTCCCCGTACAGGGCTTTCATCTGCGCTTCCGACCGTCTGGCTTGTGCCAGCTTGGCCTCCAGTCGTTTTTTCTGTCGATCCAGCCCCAGGAAAAAGTTTACCTTGCTCTGCAATAGCATAGGTTCAATGGGTTTGAACAGGTAATCCACGGCGCCACAGCGATAACCTTGTTGGACAAAGCGGGTTTCTTTGGAAAGGGCGGTGACGAAAATAATAGGAATCGTCTGGGTACGCTGATGAGATCGCATTAGTTCCGCGACCTCGAAGCCGTCCATGCCCGGCATCTGCACATCCAGTAACACCAGTGCATAGTCATGCTTTAGCAGGCGGGCAAGGGCGGCATCGCCGCTGGTGACACTATCGAGCTCACAATCGAGGTCTTCCAGTACCACTTCCAGGGCGACCAGATTCTGGGGGGTGTCATCGACCATCAATACCCTGGGGCGGGGCAGGTCGTTGTCCGCATCGGTGGTGGTGTTAGTGTTGTTATCCATGCTGATCCCGGTGGTAATGGTCATTTCCCCGTGGTTCGAGAGTATCAGTTTTGGGCAGTGTCGTCCTGTTCTTCCAGCTTCCATTGCTGGACAGCGACTTGCTGTTTGATCTGTTCCAGTATGTCCATCAGGGTGTCGCGCACCAATGAGTCAAGTTGCTCACCTTCTTCACCCATGGCAGCGCCAATGGCGTCGTGCAGCAGCTGTTCCAGTTGCGGGCGATGGGCGGGTGAGGCCAGATCGTCGACCAACTGGTCCACAAATGCCGACCCTGTTTCGCGCACTGCCTCCCCTAGCAGCGCGATGGCTCTGGGACCCGCGACGGGGATCGCGGCCAATCGCCGTCCTGCCTGGGTCCGAACGATGGCCTCATCGGTAAGGTGGGCAAAGTAGCCAGCCAGTTCATCCCGGTATTCCCCATGGGTCTTGCGTGTCGCAGTCGCAATGCGCTCGGCGATGAACTGCACCAGCCGGTCTTGCCGCGGGGCCAGAACCTCAGACTCGATACGATGCAGTAATGGGCTGCCGCCCCCGATTTCCTTCTGGGCGCCGCTCAGCACATTGATGACCACCCGATCAGAAATTTCTTCGACCACCACGGTGTAGTACTTGATCAGGGTCTGGCCGAGCCAGGTCTGGGACAGATCAATAATGCCCATGCGTTGTAGCCGCAGCAGCAGGCTGACGACACGAAGAATCCGCAGCCAGCGGAAACTGCCGACCGGAATACACCCCAGCAAGTCATACCAGTGCGCGAAAGGGTAAAAAAACCAGCGGTGGTAGGTGTTTCGGACAATGGCCGCAATCCAGCGAACGACAAATTCGGTCAGATACACTGCTACAAAGCAGAGATCATAGAACAGGAAGTCGTTGTGAATGGTATCGCGGTAAAAATCATGAAACGCCGGCAACAGTGTCGCGAGGCCGGACTGAACAAACTGCACCTGAAATAACCAGTCGAACAGGATCAAACCCAGGTTGAACAGCACCAGGGCGATCATGAACAGGTCGATCAGGAAGCCGACGGAATCCAGATTGGCCTTGAGTTTTTCAGGGTGCAGTTTGATCTTCATGGCGCCTAGCCCTTGAAGCTTGCCCAGACCGGGCAGTGGTCAGACGGCTTTTCCATGCCGCGCAGCTCGTAGTCCACACCGGTCTGATTGAGTTTGGCCATCAGTGACTCGGTGGCCAGCAAGGTATCGATACGCAGTCCCCGACGGGGTTCGCGTTCGAATCCGCGGGAGCGGTAATCAAACCAGGAAAACACATCATCGGTGTCCGGGTTCTGGTGACGGAAGGTATCCGTCAGCCCCCATCCAGTCAGTCGTGCCCACCATTCGCGCTCTTCCGGCAGGAAGCTGGTCTTGCCTTCGCGCAGCCAGCGTTTGCGGTTGGCTTCGCCAATGCCAATATCAAGATCGGTTGAGGAGATGTTGAAGTCGCCCATGACAACCACCTGCTGTTCCGGACTTTGGTGCTGATCAAGGTAGTTCTGCAGATCCTGATAGAACTTTTCCTTGGCTGGGAATTTGACCGGGTGCTCGCGGTTTTCCCCCTGCGGGAAATAGCCGTTCAGGACGGTGATCAAGGAGCCATCACGATGCTTGAGTGTGCCAATGATCATGCGGCGCTGTGCATCGTCTTCATCGGTAGGGAAGCCGTATTGCACCGATTCCAGTGGCTCGCGGGTAATCAGCGCGACACCGTAGTGACCTTTCTGGCCGAAATAGTAGGGGTGGTAGCCCATGTCCCGTACTGCCTGCTCAGGGAATTCCGGGTCGTGGACCTTGGTTTCCTGCAGGCCGATCAGGGCCGGCTGATACTTGTCGATAACCGCCTGGAGTTGGTGCAGACGGGCACGAATGCCGTTGATATTGAATGAAATCAGGGTCATAGCGCCTCCTTGGTGCGCGCATTGTACACCATTGGCCGGTGTCCGAGGCGGGACTGCCTATGGCGTTATCGGACATGGCCCGGGGTAAACAGAGTTGGCTATGATGGTGGTTTTGTCGCACCTGACATACACCAGGTCCTTGTGGACCTTGAGGGAGATTCCATGTCTGAAGTTTCTGGCCAAAAGCCGGTATTGGCGTTTGCCCATGCCAATGGTATTCCTGGTCACAGTTATGACACTTTTCTGGCCCCTCTCAAGGATGAGTACACCCTCCATGTTATTGACCGGGTTGGCCACAATCCGTCTTATCCCGTCGATGCCGGTTGGCACAGCCTGAGCCTGGAGCTGGAAGCCGAGCTGGCGTCATTGCCGAAACCCCTGGTAGGGGCGGGGCATTCACTGGGATCCGTATTGATGTATCTGGTCGCCCAGCGACGCCCGGAGTGGTTTTCTGCGCTGATCATGCTGGACCCGCCGATGATGAATGGCATCCATGGGATGCTGATTGCGGCTGCCAAATTGGCAAAACAGGTTGATCGTGTGACGCCAGCAGGCAAGAGCAAGGGGCGGTTGGATTTCTGGCCTGACTGGGCGGCGGTGGAGGGCTATTTCGGTTCTCGGGGGTTGTTTCGGGCTTTCGATCCACGTTGTCTGGATGACTATCTAAAGGCTGGGTTGGAGCCGTTTAACGGGGGTTGGCGTCTGCGTTTTCGGCCTGAAGTCGAGGTGGCCATTTTCCGTGAAACCCCCACTTCGGCTACGCGCATGCCACGACTGAGGGTGCCGGGGGCCATTGTCACAGGGCGGCACTCGCCTTCCCCGTTCCTGCATAGCGCCCAGCGCCATGTTCGGCGCCATGGCATGTTACATCGCATCGCAGACGGCTCCCACATGTATCCGCTCGAAAAACCCGAGGCGACGCTCGCTTTGTTTCGGGAAATCCTGGACGCGCTGTTAGCACAGGAGGTCACAGTATGAAGCCGGTAGAACGACATTTTTCGGTGTTTGGCCAGACCCTCACCGCGTTGCAGTGGGAGGGTCAGGGTGAGCCTGTGCTGGCCTTGCATGGCTGGCTTGATAATGCAGCGTCCTATGTGCCACTTGCCACGCATCTGGAGTGTCCGATGGTGGCGATGGACTTTTCCGGGCATGGCCATTCTGGGCACCGTCCCCCGGAGGTGGTAACCCACCTCGTGGACCATGTGCGAGATGTTCAGGCCGTGGCGGATCAACTGGGTTGGGAGCGTTTCACCTTGGTCGGGCATTCCATGGGCGCGGGGATTGCCTGTCTGTTCGCCGCCGCCTGCCCGGAGCGAGTGTCCCGGCTGGTGCTGATTGAAGGGCTGGGCCCACCGGCGACGCCGGGCAAGGAGGTCGCAACGACCTTGCGCAAGGCGCTGGATGACATGCAGGCACTACCGGGGAAGCGCAAGCCGGTTTACACGGAGGTAGCCGATGCCGTTGCGGCCCGAACCAAGGGGTTTGGTGGACTGAGCCATGAGGCGTCAGCGTTACTGGTTGAGCGGGGGTTGATGCCGGTGGACGGCGGCTGGACCTGGCGTGCCGACAGTCGCTTGCGACTTACCTCGTCCCTGCGGCTGACAGAAGAGCAGGTGGAAGGCTTTCTGCGCCACATTACCGCACCGGTATGTCTGGTGTTGGGTGAGCAGGGTATGGGAGGGCAGGGGTCCTTTGATCATCGTCTTGAATGGCTCGCCAATGCCGAAGTGGTGCGGTTGCCCGGGCGTCATCATCTTCACATGGAGCAGCCCGGTGATGTGGCTCGGGTCATTGAGGATTTTCGCCGGCGTCACCCTGTTGTCACGGACTGACCAAAACCATCAGGGCTGCACGCCAGTGCGCGGTATTGGGTCATGGTGCCTTCCTGTGGCTGCTCGTTAAGCTGGTGAAAAACACCGGTATTCGAGGAGTAACACATGAAAGTGGTTGAGGTTGCCGATCTGGCCAGCTACGTAGGGAAGGAACTGGGCGCGTCCGAATGGTTCCAGATTGATCAGGATCGCATCAATGCCTTTGCCGATGCCACCCTGGACCATCAGTTCATTCACGTGGACCCGGAGCAGGCCAGGAACACCCCCTTCGGCACCACCATTGCCCATGGTTATCTGACACTGTCCTTGCTGCCGTATCTGCAAGCCACCATTGATGGATTCCTGATGCCCAAGGGCATGAAGATGGCCATGAATTACGGTTTCGACAAACTGCGTTTTATGGCACCGGTGAAAGTGGATAAGCGTGTTCGTGCGGTCGCGACTCTGATGGAAGCTACTGAAAAGCGTGAAGGTCAGTGGCTGCTGAAGTTCAATTTCGTCGTAGAAATCGAAGGCGAAGACAAGCCTGCCCTGATGGCAGAGTGGCTGTTGATGTACTTCGTCTGATGCTGGATCCTGGTCAGGCCTGCTGTCTGTTGGTGGCGGGCCTGTTTTTTTATCTCGGTTCTGGCTCATGGCTCACTGTCATGTGCACAGAGGATTCCGTGGGCTCCCCCTTTCAGTGCTTCCTGTCGAGTGTCGGTAAGACAGGATGCTTGGGTTACTGGTGCCGCAGGCAGTCTCCTCGTCGTTGGCACGTCTTGAATGTTGCTTGAGATGTGTAGCTCAACTAGTTGATTTAGCAAGATTTGGTTTGTTGTTTTTGTCCCGTTCGCATGCTGGTAATAGCCGTCGATTCGACGTAATGTAAGCCTAATGTATTAGACTGCTGCCGCTCTGGCCTGTCAGTCATCTCTTACTCAGGTGAAAGCATGTGGCACCGTTCCCGACAATGGCTACGCCGGCTGGTGGATAACCGTTCTGCCATTTTTCGTGATGTGCGGCTGGGACTGAGCCACGCGCGGGATATTCCCGCCATGTTTATGCCGGGAGATGATGAGCCTGGCATTCGCTCTGAATTGTCGCGCCGATCCTATGCCAGCTTTGGGGAAGTCGCACTGTCATTGGCGCAGCTTCTTGTCCCCGCCACCCGCGAATCCATCAGCCAGGGTACCCTGGTGTGCTATCCACCGCGTATACGTCATGAGCAGCACTCGACCCGTTGGTTTTTCATCAATGGTATGGGCACTGCGGCACCGGTAGCTCTACTCAATGCCAGTGAAATCGCGCGGGTATTCCGACGCCCCGTCACCCTGATCCATACGCCAACCTGGGGTATCGTCCGTGATCTGGCGGAGTCGATCACCGCTCGTACCCTGCGTAAAGACGGCAAGTTGTCTCGCCCTGCGCTGAATGTGCTGGTGGATGCGCTGGAACGAAACGAACAGGTAGTGCTGGTGTGTCATTCTCAGGGCGCCATTGTTGCCAGTTATATCGTCCGCAAGTTGCTTCGCAGTCCGAGCACGCGTCATTTAGTAAAAAAGCTTGAGCTTTACTGCATTGGAGGAGTGGCTGATAGCCTGGAAGTGGATCCACAGTTGACGCTGGCAGCGGGACATACCGTGCCTTATGTGGAGCATTTCGCCAACGGTCGCGATTACCTTTCACAGATTGGCATCCTGTCGCATCTGGACAGTACCGCTGGAACAGTATACTGCCTGGCCGAAAGACGAGGGCATTTGCTGAATGCTCATTATTTGCCGGCAATTGCCCGGGGGGATTATTGCCAGCGCCGTTCTCGACTTTATCAATATGTCAGGGGACGTGAACCTGGTCCGAAAGGGGCGCTGGCCGTGGTGAACAAGGAAATGGGGCTACATGGATAAGACAGAAAAGCCTCTGTTGCTGTTTGTTGATGATTCCAAAGTCATGCGACTGGCAGCAGACAAGATGCTTGGGGGGGAATTCCGGGTTGAGGTTGCTGAAGACGGTCTGCAGGCCTGGACGATTATTAGCCAGAACCCGGCTATCAGCGTGGTGTTTTCCGATCTGGCTATGCCAGAAATGGACGGTTATGCGCTTCTGGAGAAAATTCGTACCAGCGACGACGACGGCATAGCAGGTCTGCCCGTCATCATCGTCACCGGGGCCGAGAACGACGAAGAAGCCCGCACCAAGGCGTTGCGTCTGGGCGGTACGGATTTCATCAGTAAGCCCTTCAACTCGACCGACTTGCTGGCCCGCGCACGGGCGCATTCCCATTACCAGCAGGAGCGTAAGGAGTTGGCCCGACAGGCCATGATTGATCCACTCACGCGCCTGGGCAACCGCCGGTATTTACAACACCGCCTTAAGCAGGAATTGGCGTTGTCGTCCCGTCAGCAAACGGCGCTATCTGTTGTGCAGATCGAGGTTTACCAATTCAATCAACTTTTCGTACAGCTTGGTAAACGCCGTGCTGATATGGTGCTGATGAAGCTTGCCCAGGTTTTGAGAAGTGTAGTGCGAAAGGAGGACTCTCTGGCTCGCAGCAGCGTGGCCCAGTTTACGGTGCTATTACCGTCGGCGCGGGCAGAAGGTGCACTCCGCTTTGTTGATCGGGCCATGAAAGTCAGTGAAAAACTGGCATTTCAGCATCGAGGAAAAGCACAACGGTTGCCGTTGAATATTGCTGTACATACCCCATCCAGTCTGGGTAACAGCTCGCCGGGACAGGTAGGGAAGGTGCTTGAGGAGTACATGAAGAACGCCCGAAACGGTGGTGCCAATGCCGTCGTCTCCGATGGAGATGAGGCGCGCCAACAACCTGATGCACGCCCTGTTCTCACTGTAGAGCAGGCGCTGGCACTGCTTCAATCGGGTAAGGAACATGTGGTTGTAAATGCATTGCCGGATCTTAAGCGCCAGTTGATGCCGCTGCTGCAATTGATGCGACGAGAATCCACGGGTCGGGAGACAGTATGAGAGTGGTAGTCGACCGGGAATATCCGGTCAGCGTTGAAAAACTGTATGAAATCATCACCAGCAAGGCGTTTTTCGAGCAACGCTTTGCCTGGGGGGACGTTGATGATTACCGGTTTGATGCCTTTGAGGAAACCCCCGAAGGGATGTTGATCCGTATTGCACAGCCGGTTCGGATCAAAACGGACAAGATCCCGGGCTTTGCTCGTCGATTAGTGCCGGAACAGGGCGAGCTGGTTACCGAGTTTCTCTGGCGCCCTGCTGGAGGAGATAACAGTTCCGGATACCAGGCCCGTTACCGGTTCCAGCTTGGCGGTGTGCCGATGAATGTTGAAGGTGGCATGGTCCTTGAGGCCGATGGGGAGAACCACGCCATTCAGCATACGGAGGTCACACTGAGTTCATCTGTTCCTCTGGTAGGGAAGAAGCTCGTCTCGCTGTTGGCCCCCAAGGTGGATGATGCTCTGGCCGGAGATTATCGGCAGACACTGAGGTACGTGCAAAGTTGCTCCTGAGCCTCGATAAAACAGTGCTCGGTTAACGGTAACGTTTTGCCCGGGCCTTCATTAAGGCCTCCCAGCGTTTGCGAAACCAGCGTTTCTGGCGCCATTGCCGCCGTATCCGAGGGGTGGGTACGCTAAGCACATCCTCACGGGCCAGGGCGCTCATCACGTCTTCGGCAACTTCCCTTTCACTGAAATCGCTGGCCGCCAATTGCCGCCGGAAGCGTGCGGCACTCAGCGGATCACTGGCTGTGAGCCCGGATTGCTGGCCGCTGCTCGGCGGAATCACCATAGTGCCCACATGGATGCCAAGAGAGTGCCACTCACTGTGCAGGCTCTCTGCGAGCGCACGAATGGCCGCGCCCATGGCTCCCTGAGCGCTGGATAGCGGTCCGGGAAGAAGGCCATATTCATGGATGACATTGAGAATGCGACCTTCTTCCTGGTCGCGCATGGCAGGGTTTGCGCTCTGGCACAGGTTAACGGTGGCCATCAATTGAGTCTGGTACAAAGACTCCCAGTGCTGCTGGGTCATGGCCTCAAAGGGGCCAACGGTGAGGGAGGCGGGCAGATTGACGATGGCATCGAGCTGTTGCCAGCGACGCAATACCCGTTCTACGGCCAGCTGAAAATCCCGTGGCTGACCGTCCCGGATTTCCAGTACCAGCGCTTCTCTGCCCTCCGCATGCATTTCACGACACAGGATTTCTCCTCTGTGTGTGTCCCGGCATAACAGGGCAACACGGTAATGTTCACAAGCCAGCCTGGCGATGGCGCTGCCGAGCGGGGTGCAGGCGTTGTGAATCAGCAGGGTAGGGGCTTGTTTCAAGAGAACTCCAAAATAATGTGAACATGTGTTGACATAGTCATCCCTGATGTTAACATGTGTTCACTAATCATTGTTAAGGAGTTCTCCAATGGCGTTCTTCATGCAGCTTCTCAAAAACCCGCAACTCTACAAGAATATGGTCGCGCTGGTTGTGGCTGTCAGCACAGCCATTGTACTGATGGCGGGTCTGTCGCAGAACAGTGAAACCGTGTTTGCTTCATTGCTGGCCTTTGCCGTGATGGTGCCCGTTATCGGCAGTGCAGCTGTGGCGCTGTACCGTGACGTTGAGCGTGCACTGTCGGCCGACCGCCACTTCGCCTGAACCTTGCCCCCGTGTCAGTGACGCTGACACGGGGCTGTTTCAAGGCCCAGTGCGGGCCTCTGCCTTTTCTGGCCCTGCCGTTTCTATCTCATCTACGGGTAATGACAATACCCGCTCTTCACCCTCACTGCGGGCCAACAGTATGGTTACCACGCTGTCGCCCCAGACGTTTACCGCCGTGCGGCACATGTCCAGCACCCTGTCTGTCACCAGTATAAGTCCGATGGCTTCCGCTGGCAGGCCAATAGCCCCAAGAATGACCGTGATGGCAACCAGAGAGGCTGCGGGAATGCTGGCCACGCCAATTGACGTCAGCAGGGCTGTTATCACGATCATGAACTGGGTTGCCATGGACAGCTCGAGGCCGTATGCCTGGGCAATGAACATGGCTGCGACGCATTCGTAGAGTGCTGTACCGTCCATGTTTACGGTGGCTCCGAGGGGAAGCACAAAGCTGCTGGTTCGGCGTGATACTCCCGAGCGTTTTTGCACGCACTCCATGGTCAGTGGCAGGGTCGCTGCCGAGCTGGCCGAGGAGAATGCGGTCAACAGGGCGGGAGTCATGGCCTGAAGATGGCGCAGCGGGGAGCGCCGTGCCATCAGCAAGATCAGAGCGGGCATAAAGACGAAGGCATGGACCGCCAGCGCGATGACCGCGCACAGGAAAAACCAGGCCAGTGGCTCAATGGCATCCAGGCCTGTGCGGGTTACTGTCGCGGCGATTAGCGCCATGACCCCAAGCGGAGTGAAGCGAATAATCAGCATGGTGATGCGCATGACCACTTGGTAAATGCCATCGATCATGTTGCGAAGGCTTTCTCCGGCAGGGCCTTCTTCCGTTCGCAGATAGAAACCGAACAGCAGGGCGAAGACGATCAGGCCCAGCATCTGGCCATTGGCGGCGGCTTGCACCAGGTTGGGTGGCAGCATCTGTAGCAGGATGGCGGTAAAGTCTCCGGCTCCACGGCCTTCGATCTTTTCCAGGACGGTGCCGGTGTCACGGGCGAGCCCCAGCAGGTCTTTCGCCGGCTCACCGTCGATGATCCCGGGGGTGAACAGGTTAACCAGCAGCAAACCGGTGAGTACAGCGACCAGAGTAGTCATCATGTACAACCCCACGGTCTTCATGCCCATGCGGCCCAGGTTCTTTCCGCCCCCCACGCCGACCATGCCACTTATGATGGCAGTAACGATGAGCGGAACCACTACCATCTTGAGTGCATTGATAAACAGGGTGCCGACCAGATCATAGCTGGCCAGTACCGGCACACCTAACAGGGTGCTCTGTTCCTGAGTGATCGCGCCCAGTGCTGCGCCAATCAGCATGGCAAGAAAAATCTGGTGATGTAGCTTCATGCTTTCCCCCTGTCATCCGGACATGTACCCAAGAGTAACGGATATCAGGCCCGGTAACAGTGGGATGGCTCATCGTTGTGTTGTTGTGAGATGAGCGGGTTGTTCTCTGGAGGGATTGTGCCTACATAAGCGATGCCAGAGCCTCTCTTGAAGAAACTTTGTTGCCAGCCATCTGGTATGCATCGCGTAACATTCGGTCAGCATCCACGGGACCAAGACGCTCGCAGAGGATCACATAGGCATTGTTAAGTTGCTGCCTGAGGCTGGCCAGTGGCAGGCCGGCCAATGGGCGGTTGGGGTTCTGGAGCCAGTATTCGAGGGTCAGTCTGGTCTCGGCGCTTGTATTTTTGCTCCGCAATTGAGCGGTGAGGTCCAGCCTGAATTGGTTGCCGGTTTGGCCATCCATTTGTGAGATCAGGCTTTCCATGAGTACCTGGAAAGCCAGTGTGCAGGGATGATGATCCGCCCCCTGACCTTGCTCGGCAAACGGATCGTTGGCCAATTCCTTCTCTGAGAGGGTCATGGCCTGCACGAGGCTCATATGAATCTGGTGTCGTCGCTCGCCGAGATCAAACAGGCCACACAAATCACTGACAAAGCCTTGAAGACTAAAACGCGGGCGCTCTGCGTAATGCTGCTGCCAGTGGCTGACGGCTTCCATGAGTAGTGTTTCGTTCATGTAAGGGGTAAGCCCTGTGACGATGGCGCGCCGGCGGCGCTGTAGCTCCTGGCTCATGGACGGTTCTCCACGGTGCGGGTCATGCTGGCGTCATACAGGGAGTTCTGGGGAAATTCGGGGTAGCCGGTTTCGGCGTGCTCGCTCAGGTCAAGACCTCGCTGTTCATGTAGGGCCGGGGCGCGTAACCCGGCGATTACTGAGACAGCGAGATACATGATCAGAGCAGCGAAGAAAGCCCAGCAGAAGGCCACCACAATTCCCAGCAATTGGACGGTGATGCGTTCGGGGTTGAACAAGTCACCTTCATAGAACAGGCCCGCGGCCAGCGTCCCCCAGGCGCCGGCAAAGGCATGAACTGGAACAGCGCCAACCACATCATCGAGACGCATGCTTAGCATCAGTCGTGCGCCTAATGCCGCAAGGGCGCCGGCGACAAGTCCTGTAAGCACCGCAAAGCCGGGTGACATCACGGCACATCCAGCGGTGACGGCGACCAGCCCCGCCAGGCTACCGTTGACGGTTTCGGTGAGTAGTACCGGACGGCGGCTGAGCATGCGGTATAGCGTGCTGCCCACCGCGCCTGCAGCCGCGGCCAGCTGTGTATTCAGGTTGACGCGGGCAATGTCTATGCTGGCCGAGAGCGTGGAGCCGCCATTGAAGCCGAACCAGCCGAACCAGAGAATAAAGCCGCCCAGCGCAACATAGGACAGGTTGTGGCCAGGCAAGTCTCGGGGTTTGCCGTTCTTGTCGAAGCGCCCAAGCCGTGGCCCCAGCACCAGGACACCCGCCAACGCGCACCAGCCGCCAATGCTGTGGACCACCGTGGAGCCCGCAAAATCAATGAACCCGAGTTCCGCCAACCAGCCATTGCTGTTCCAGGCCCAATGTCCATAAAGCGGGTAAATTACTCCGGTAATGACAACGGCCCCGCAAAGATAGCCTGCATAGCGGGTACGCTCAGCCATGGCGCCAGAGGCAATAGTGGCCGCGGTGGCAGCGAACATGATCTGGAACAACAGCATTGCCCAGGTGGACCCATCTGCCTGGCTGAGCATGAAGCCATCCTCGCCAAACCAGCCGGTGCTGCTGCTGCCGAACATCAGGCCATAGCCCAGTGCCCAGAACACCAGCGTACCTACACAGAGATCCATGTAATTCTTCATTACCACGTTGAGGGAGTTCTTGGCCCGGCTCAGGCCGCTCTCCAGTAGTGCAAAGCCTGCCTGCATGAAAAACACCAGGGCGGCGGCGATGGCGATCCATATCGTGTCGGTAGCGGTTAGCGGATCGGCCTGGGCAAGTCCGGGCAGAAGCAGTAGGGCAAGGCCGTGTTTGCATTGCACTCGCATAGATTGAACCCTATTCGTAGTTGTTGGACGAGGAGGGCAACTGCAACGGCTGTGCCAGACACAAAATTACAGGAAATGTGGAAGGAGTTTAGTTCTTCATTACTAATTGGGGCACCAATGTGGTGCCCCGGAAAAATATGGTGCAGCGTTATGCGCTATGCTGTGACATCCATGGGCTGGCACAGTACCTGTACCAGCTGGTATTGCCTGTCGGTCAGTTTCTGCACAGACAAACGCGGTCTCACCACCAGCTCCATATCTGCAAACTCGGGATTCACCTTGAGCTGTTTCAGGTAGACCGGATTGGCGTAGCGTGTTCTGAAGGTGATATCGACTTGATACCAGCGTGGGCTGCTCTGTGTGCTGCGGGCATCGAAACCCGGATGGTCAGGCAGAAACTGGCTTGGATCCGGATAGGGGGCACGGGTGACCCGCGCTTCACCGACGATGGCAGGCTTGGCGCAACTTGAATGATAGATCAGCACGCTATCACCAATCTTCATCTCGTCGCGGATGCGGTTGCGGGCCTGAAAGTTGCGGACGCCATCCCAGCCGGTGGTGCCCTTCGGTGACTTTTCCAGATCCTCGATGCTGAATGAATCGGGCTCGGTTTTGAGTAACCAGATGGTGTGGCTCACAGGGGCTCCGGTGGGTGTTTTTCCATAAGGAGGTGCTGAGCCTGCTTGACCGAGTCACAAATGTAAACCGGGAATTGAGGCTGATTCATTTTTAGCATCATGTTGGCGTAGGTACGATTCAGGACATTCTGCAGTACCAGCACCTTGGCCTCTGTGATCCCGGCAAAGTCCTTTCCGCAGGCGTATCGGCTGGCATTGAAATCCAGCCCCTGGATACGCCCAACGTAAATAGCCAGCTGTTTGCGCTGTTGGTGACGCTTGTACAGGGCGAGTCGTTGTCGGTAAATGGACAATTCCAGTGCCATGTCTACCTGGGTATCGTTTTTGATATCTACCATGACGAAGGGGCCGTCCTGATAGACTCTGGCTGCGCTTTTCATGGCTATCCTTTTGTAGGTCCGGCAGGCGTTCATGCTTGATTCTGTGCTAATCTTCGGCGCCTGTTAACGGGAGGATTGCGGGTGATTAGTAGCGAACTCATCCATGAAGCTGGTGAAACACTGCGCACAGTGCGCGATTGCCTGCGCTTCGGTGAAACTCGGCTGCGTGCCGGGGAGGTCTTTTTGGGCCATGGGACCGATGACCCATGGGACGAAGCCCTCGCGCTTCTGATGAAGGTACTCCACTTACCCGTGAATGCCGACCCCCGCATCCTGGATGCACGTTTGCTGCCCTCTGAGGTGCGTGACTATCTGGCACTGTTGGTGAAACGGGTTAACCAGAAGGTGCCAGTACCTTATCTTACTGGTGAGGCCTGGTTCTGCGGGCTGCCCTTTATGGTGGATGAGCGGGTGCTGATTCCTCGCTCACCATTGGCGGAGCTGATTGAAGCGTCATTCGTCCCTTGGCTGGACCCGGAGCAGGTGCATTCTGTACTGGATTTGTGCACCGGTAGCGGCTGTATTGCTATCGCCTGTGCTTATGCCTTCGAGCATGCCCGGGTTGATGGCAGTGATATCAGTGAAGAGGCATTGGCGGTGTTTGAAGAGAATATCGCCCGTCACGGCATGGAGGGGCAGGTGCAGCCAATTTGCTCGGATGGCTTGAGTGCAGTACAGGGCCCTTATGACCTGATCGTATCCAACCCGCCTTATGTGGATGCCCTTGATATGGCCAACCTTCCGGGTGAATACCGCCATGAGCCGGCGCTGGCACTGGCTTCCGGGGAAGACGGCCTCGATTTTACCCGACGCTTGCTTCGTGAGGCGCCGGAGCATCTGACAGAACAGGGGGTGCTTGTGGTGGAAGTGGGTAATAGCGATGAAGCCATGATGCTGGAGTGGCCACAAGTGCCGTTCTTCTGGTTTGAGTTCGAGCGTGGCGGGCATGGAGTATTCATGTTAACCCGTCAACAACTGCTAGAATATCGGCACGTATTTAGTGCGCAGGCCTGATCCCTGAAAGATTGGGGCTTGTTGGCCGCCAGCCTTGCATCGGTTGGCAGCAGTTATTGCATAAATTAAGGAAGTCGCATGTCCGGCAACAGTTTTGGTGAGCATTTTCGCATCACGACCTTTGGAGAGAGTCATGGCTTGGCGCTGGGGGCCATCGTGGATGGCTGTCCGCCAGGGCTGGAAATCAGTGAAGAGGATCTGCAAGTAGAGTTGGATCGTCGCAAACCAGGTACCAGCCGCTATACCACCCAGCGCCGTGAACCAGATCAGGTAAAAATTCTGTCCGGCGTTTTTGAAGGCAAGACGACGGGGACTTCTATTGGGTTGTTGATAGAAAATACTGACCAGAAGTCCAAGGACTATTCGAATATCGCCGGGACTTTCCGCCCTGGCCATGCAGATTACACCTACACCCAAAAATACGGGTTCCGCGATTATCGCGGTGGAGGGCGTTCATCTGCCCGTGAAACGGCCATGCGGGTGGCCGCTGGTGCCATTGCCCGTAAATTTCTCGAGCAGCGTCTGGGTATTCGGCTTTATGGTGGCTGTACCCAGATAGGTGATGTGAAAGCCGAGCGCTTTGATTGGTCGCAAGTAAACAGCAATCCCTTCTTTTTCCCGGATGCGGAGAAGGTTCCTGCGCTGGAAGCTCTGATCAACGCGCTGCGCAAGGACGGTTCCTCTATCGGCGCTCGGGTAGAAGTCTTTGCTGACGGCGTCCCGCCGGGTTGGGGGGAGCCAGTGTTCGATCGCATTGATGCAGATCTTGCCAAAGCCATGATGTCGATTAACGCCGTAAAAGGGGTGGAAGTGGGTGATGGCTTTGCGGTCGTCAATCAGCGCGGAGAACAGCATCGTGATGAAATGACCCCGGAGGGCTTCCTCAGCAATCATGCCGGTGGCGTCCTTGGTGGAATCAGTTCTGGTCAGACCATCCGGGTTGCCATGGCGCTCAAGCCAACCTCCAGCATCCTGATTCCAGGCAAGAGCATCGGCCTGGATGGCCAGGCTGCAGAAGTGGTGACCAAAGGGCGCCATGACCCTTGTGTGGGGGTGCGAGCTACCCCTATTGCTGAAGCCATGTTGGCGTTGGTGCTGATGGATCACTATCTGCGTCATCGCGGCCAAAACGCGGATGTTGAGCTGCCGTTGGCGCCCATTCCGGGGCAGGCGTGACACCCGGCCCTCTCACTGAGAGGGCATCGCCGCTACCGTATTACTGGCGATTGTCCGGGTTCTATTTTTTCTATTTTGGTCTATTGGGTACCTTGGTACCGTACTGGTCGCTGTACCTGAAACAGTTGGGGTTCAGTGCGGTAGCTATCGGTGCCCTGATGGCCATTCCTCAACTCACCAAAATTGGTGCTCCGAATCTGTGGGGCTGGCTGGCAGACCATTCTGGCAAGCGCTTGCGAATTATTCGTGCCGGGAACCTGCTTGCTGCGATCGCTTTCTTACCCGTTTTCTGGGTGGATTCGTTCTGGGGGATGGCGGCGCTATTGGTGTCGTTCAGCTTTTTCTGGAATGCGGTACTCGCACAGTTTGAAGTCCTGACCTTGCAGGCCCTCGGCCCACAGGCCCACCGCTACAGTCATGTGCGTTTATGGGGGTCTGTCGGGTTCATTGTAGCAGTGCTGGTGTTGGGAGAAGTGCTTGACCGTTTGGGGGCTGGGCTTCTGCCTTGGGTCTTGTGCGCACTGCTATGGCTGCTGTGGCTTGGAACACTTACCTTGCCTCAAGGTAAAGTCTCTGACCCGAAGGCTCGAGTTCATGGTGAGTCTGTCTGGTTGATTCTGAAGCGCCCCGCTGTCTCCCTGTTTCTTCTTGCGTCGTTTTTGATGCAGATGTCGCATGGCCCTTATTACACCTTCTACAGTATTTATCTCGAAGGGTTGGGGTTCAGCAAGTTTGTTGTCGGAATACTGTGGTCGCTCGGCGTGGTGGCTGAAGTGGCGATTTTCCTGGGGATGCATCGCTTGATGCGACGTTTTACGATTCCCTGGATTTTGACCGGTAGTTTGGTTTTGGCGGCTCTGCGATGGAGCTTGATTGGCATCGCGGCCGATAACCTCTGGCTACTGGGCGCTGCGCAGCTGCTGCATGCTGCGTCATTTGGAAGTTTTCACGCTGCCAGTATTGCCTGGGTGCATCGCCAGTTTGGGGCGGCTCTGGCTGGGCAAGGTCAAGCACTGTATTCCAGTCTCGGTTTTGGAGCTGGTTGGGCGGTGGGGGCGGGCGTATCCGGGCTGCTGTGGCAAGAGTGGGGAAGTCTGCTGTTCTTTGCGAGCTCAACGATTGCGTTGTTGGCAGCGATCCTTCTATGGGTGGGAGTTGCTGCCAGGGAAAAAGCGTAGCCTTGCTGTGAGCCGCGGGACTCCCCTGGTCGTTGATCTTGAGGCTCCGGGGCAGCCCAGCGATGTTGTGGTGGGCCCTCAGGCCTGTCGCAGAGCCTTCAAAAAAGCCTTCGCCGCATTGGATTGACTGCGGGCCGGGTGAGTGACCACACCCAGTTCCCTTTCAGGTAGCGGGGCTTCCACCGGCAGTTGGACGACACTCTGATCTACCATGGTCGCGGGCAGGACGCTCCACCCAAGCCCGATGGAAACCATCATGTGGATGGTCTCCAGATAGTTGGTCGACATGGCGATATCCAGCTTCAGGTTATGCTCGTTAAACAGTTTTTCCACGATCCCGCGGGTGAATGTGACCGGTGAGGGAAGGATTGCACTGTGGCCTGTCAGGGCTTCCAGTGTCAGATGTTCTTGCCTGGCCAGCGGATGCTCTGGCGCGCACATGAACACCAGAGGATCGGTCCAAATCACATCGCTTTGCAGTCGGTTATCCGGTTGTGGTGGCAGGGTGACCACGCCCATCTCCAGTTCGCCGTGCAAAACACCTTCCCAGGCTTCTTCTGAGTCTATGAAATGGATGTCCAGAGTGACTTTGGGGTAATCACGGGAAAACTGTCGCAGCACGGGGGGCAGCCGGTGCAGGCCGATATGGTGGCTGGTGCCTATCCGCAACTTGCCTGACACCTCGCCAGACAGGTCGTGGATAGCACGGGCCATGTCTTCCACATCCATCAGGACCTGGCGGGCTCGTGGCATCAGGGCATTGCCCGCCTCGGTGAGCTTGATTTGGCGTCCGACCCGGTCAAACAGGCGAGCGTCCAGCTGTTGCTCGAGCAAGGCGATGCGCTTGCTGATGGCGGGTTGCGTGATGAAGAGGCGCTCGGCGGCTGCCGAGAAAGAGCCCGTTTCGGCAACTGCCATAAAGGCGGTGAGGGTCGGCGTGTCTATCATTCCCAGGGATCCTGATTGGTCTCTGATGTTGATAATAATTGGTTATCTTAAAAATGAAAAATATGAATTGGATTTATTGGTCAGCGAACCCTACATTATTCACCAGTGATAGACCAGCGTATTTTATGGTCTCAGCCAGTGGTGGCCTTATTCGGGCCAAGGGAGAATGTAATGGCCGGTAAGACTCTCTATGACAAGCTGTGGAACGCCCACCTCGTGACGGAGCGTGAGGATGGTTCTGCACTGATTTATATCGATCGCCAGATCATCCATGAGGTGACCTCGCCGCAGGCGTTTGAGGGGTTGCGTATGGCAGGCCGAAAACCATGGCGAATCAACGCCAGCGTGGCGACTATCGACCATAACGTACCCACCACGCCCTTCAAGTCCGCTGCCGAGATTGAGGACGAAACGTCCCGTATTCAAGTACAGACGTTGCAGGACAATACCAAAGAGTTTGGCATTACTGAATTCGGTATTGGTGATGTGCGTCAGGGTATCGTTCACGTGATGGCGCCGGAGCAGGGTGCAGTGGTGCCAGGCATGACGGTAGTGTGTGGCGACTCCCACACCTCGACCAATGGTGCACTGGCGTGTCTGGCTCATGGTATTGGTACCAGTGAGGTAGAGCATGTACTGGCGACCCAAACGCTGGTGGCCAAGAAAATGAAGAACATGCGCGTCAGTGTCGAAGGTGATCTCGGTCCAGGCGTGACCGCCAAGGATGTGGTGCTGCACATTATCGGTGTTATCGGTACCGCCGGCGGCACAGGCTATGCGCTGGAATTTGCCGGTAGCGCGATTCGTGGCTTGTCCATGGAAGGCCGTATGACTATCTGCAATATGTCCATCGAAGCTGGTGCCCGTGCAGGCATGGTGGCCGTGGACGATGTGACCATCGACTACGTGAAAGGCCGCCCGTTTGCTCCCAAGGAGGCAGACTGGGACAAGGCGGCAGCTTACTGGCGCACTCTGGTGTCTGATGCGGATGCGGTGTTTGATGAAGATATCACCATCAATGCAGCGGATATTCGCCCGCAGGTCTCCTGGGGCACCAGCCCGGAAATGGTGATTTCTGTGGATGCGAACTTGCCCGATCCTGCCGCCGAGAGCGATGAAGTCAAGCGTTCAGGGATGTTGCGTGCCTACGAATACATGGGGCTGAAACCTGGCATGCCGGTCACCGATATCAAGGTGGACCGGGTGTTCATCGGCTCCTGTACCAATTCCCGCATTGAAGACCTGCGTGCCGCTGCCGAGGTGGCCAAAGGACGCCACAAGGCGGACTCTGTCAAGCAGGTGCTGGTGGTGCCCGGCTCGGGTCTGGTCAAGCAGCAGGCCGAGAAGGAGGGGCTCGACAAAATCTTTGTTGAAGCCGGCTTCGAGTGGCGTGAGCCCGGTTGTTCCATGTGTCTGGCGATGAATCCGGACCGTCTGGAGGCGGGCGAGCACTGCGCCTCAACGTCTAACCGGAATTTCGAAGGTCGCCAGGGTAACGGGGGTCGTACCCATCTGGTGAGTCCAGCTATGGCGGCAGCGGCAGCCGTGGCCGGTCATTTCGTGGATATCCGCGAGCTGGGTCAGGCCTGAGGCCGAGCGAGGAGAAAATCATGGAAAAGTTTGTACGTCATGACGGTCTGGTTGCTCCGTTGGATCGCGCCAATGTGGATACGGACCAGATCATCCCCAAGCAGTTTCTGAAATCGATCAAACGGACCGGTTTCGGCCCTAACCTGTTTGATGAGTGGCGCTACCTGGATGAGGGGGTTCCCGGCCAGGACAACAGTAAACGCCCTAAAAATGAAGACTTTGTGCTCAACTTGCCCCGTTATCACGGGGCCAGCATTCTGTTGACCCGCCGCAACTTCGGGTGTGGTTCCAGTCGTGAGCACGCGCCTTGGGCGCTGATGGATTTTGGTTTTCGGGCCATTCTGGCGCCAAGCTTTGCTGACATCTTCTACAACAACTGCTTCAAGAATGGGGTGTTGCCCATTGTGTTGTCGGAAGATAACGTGGAAGCCCTTTTCCAGGCGGTAGAAGGTAAGGAAGGCTTCCGGATTACCATTGATCTGGAAAACCAGCAGGTTATTCCGGAGGCGGGGGAACCGTTAGCGTTCGAGATTGATGAATTCCGCAAACACTGTTTGCTGAACGGTCTTGATGAGATTGGCCTTACCCTTAATGAGGCCGATACCATCCGTGCTTATGAGCAACGCCGCGCTGAACGGGAGCCCTGGGTTTTCGAATAACCGGACCAGGATAATTAAAAGAAAAACATCAAGGAGGCGTTATGTTAAGGATTCTGACAATCGTATCAGTGCTGGTTTTGGCTGGATGCGCATCGACGGGCATGTACGATGCTCCTCATGGAGAGAACCTGGCGACCCTGACTGTGGATAACCAGTTGTCGGCACCCGCCAGCGATGACGATACCGGTGGCTGGCAAATGCCAACCAGTGCGACGGCAAAGGCGTCGATCTTCAAAGTAGACGGTGAGCGAGTTTCACAACAGGCCGGGGCTGATACTGTGAACCTGGAAGCAGGCAAGCATACTATCGAGGTGTTTGCTGACCAGGGTGGCATTCTGCGTTTTGGCAAGTTTCGTCACACTTTCGACGAAGGTGGTACGTACCAGGTACGGATCAAGCCAGCGGCAGGGAAGGGTGATTACACCCTGGAACTGATCAATGCGGCTGCCCCGGATACCGTGTTGAAAACCAAAAACTTTTAATCATGCCTGTAAGGGCAGAGCAGTAGAAACAGGAAGCAGTGAATGAGCAAGGTACTGGTGTTGCCCGGTGACGGAATCGGCCCGGAAATCGTTAATGAAGCGGTAAAGGTGCTGAACGTTGCAACCGAAAAATTCGGCCTCAATATCGAGTTGGATGAGGCTCTGGTGGGCGGCGCGGCAGTGGATGCTGAAGGTGACCCGCTGCCGGAAGGTACTCTGGCCAAGGCGCGTGCCGCGGATGCGATTCTGTTTGGTTCTATTGGTGGCCCCAAGTGGGATGCGATTGAGCGGGACAAGCGTCCGGAGCGCGGCCTGCTGCGTCTGCGTTCTTCGTTGGGGTTATTTGCCAACCTGCGCCCGGCGATTCTGTTTCCGCAGCTGGCGGATGCCTCAAGCCTGAAACCGGAAGTGGTTTCCGGCCTGGATATCCTGATTGTGCGAGAGTTGACCGGCGGTATCTATTTCGGTCAGCCCCGCGGCATCAAGGAAGAGAATGGCGAGCGTGTGGGTTTCAATACCTACGTGTACTCCGAATCCGAGATGCGCCGTATCGCCAAAGTGGCTTTCGAGCTGGCCATGAAGCGCGACAAGCGTGTGCTGTCGGTCGACAAGGCCAACGTGTTGGAAGTGACCGAGCTATGGAAAGAAGTGGTCACGGAAGAAGCCAAGAATTATCCCGAAATCGAGTTGTCGCACATGTATGTGGACAACGCGGCCATGCAGTTGGTGCGTGCGCCGAAACAGTTTGATGTGATTGTCACCGGCAACTTGTTTGGTGACATTCTCTCTGATGAAGCCGCCATGCTCACCGGCTCCATTGGAATGTTGCCCTCTGCGTCCCTGGATGAAAACCGCAAGGGTCTGTATGAACCCTGTCATGGCTCGGCACCGGATATTGCCGGCCAGGGCATTGCCAACCCGCTGGCGACCATTATGTCGCTTGCCATGCTGTTGCGTTACAGCCTGGAGCGCGGTGATGTGGCTGATGCCATCGAAGCGGCAGTGGAATCGGTCCTGGATAAAGGACTGCGTACAGCGGACATCTACACGGATGGCACTCGCAAAGTGAGCACCGAAGAAATGGGTAGCGCCGTGGCCGAGGCTCTGGCCAGCGCGTAACAGCCGTGAGGCTGAAACCTGTTTATTCATTTAAAGAAAGGGCAAACCTTTCAGGAGACAAGTTTCCAATGAAGAAAGTCGGTTTTGTCGGCTGGCGTGGCATGGTGGGTTCCGTATTGATGGAGCGCATGATTGCCGAAAATGATTTTGCAGATATCGAACCGGTCTTTTTCTCGACCTCCCAGGTCGGACAGGCTGGCCCGGATGTGGGTAAGGACATTCCTGCGTTGGGCGATGCCAAGAGCATTGATGAACTCAAAGGTCTCGATGTGATCGTGACCTGTCAGGGTGGTGATTACACCAATGACGTGTATCCAAGGCTGCGCGAAGCAGGTTGGAAGGGCTACTGGATTGATGCTGCCTCCGCTTTGCGGATGGCGGACAACAGCGTAATTGTGCTGGATCCGGTTAACCGCAGCGTGATTGATCAGGCGCTGGATAACGGTGTTAAGGACTATGTGGGTGGTAACTGCACCGTCAGCCTGATGCTGATGGCGCTGGGTGGCCTGTTCAATGAGGGGCTGGTGGAGTGGGCCAGTTCCCAGACGTATCAGGCGGCATCTGGCGCCGGTGCCCAGAACATGCGTGAGCTGATCGCACAGATGGGCAAGATCCACGGAGATGTGTCAGATCGTCTGGCGGATCCTGCCAGCGCGATTCTGGATATTGATCGCCAGGTGGCGGCCACCATGCGCAGCAATGACTTGCCTGCAACCCATTTTGGGCATGCTCTTGCCGGCTCCCTGTTGCCCTGGATCGACAAGGAAATGGAAAACGGGCAGAGCAAGGAAGAGTGGAAGGCCCAGGCAGAGACCAACAAGATTCTTGGTCGTTCTGCTAATCCTATTGCTCTGGATGGCACCTGCGTTCGTATCGGCGCCATGCGTTGTCATGCCCAGGCGTTGACTGTAAAGCTGACTCGGGATGTGCCTCTGGATGAAGTTAACGACATCATTGCACGCTCCAATGATTGGGTGAAAGTTGTGCCCAACAACAAGGAAGAGACTCTGCGTGACCTGACGCCGACAGCGGTAACCGGGACACTGGGGATTCCTGTTGGCCGTCTGCGTAAACTCAACATGGGCAACGATTTTCTCAATGCCTTTACCGTCGGTGACCAGCTGTTGTGGGGGGCTGCCGAGCCTCTGCGTCGCATGCTGCGTATCCTGATGGAGCGTTAAGGAAGTAACACAATGGATAGGTCTGTAAACCTGGCCATCGTCGGTGCCACCGGCCTGGTCGGAGAGGCCATTGTCAAACTGCTCGCCGACCGGAAATTTCCGGTCGGCGAGCTTTTTGTTTTGGCGTCAGAAAATGGTGCGGGGGCGAAGGTCGCCTTCGGGGGCAAGAACCTGACGGTGGGGCTTGCCGAGTCGTTCGATTTCACTCAGGTAGAAGTCGCGATTTTTGCGGCAGGTGCGGCAGCGAGCCAGGCGTTGGCTGAAAAGGCTGCCGACAGTGGCGCGGTGGTGGTGGATCTCTCACCCGCCTATCGTTATGAGCCCGATGTGCCGTTGCTGGTGTCCGGGGTTAACGATGAGCTGCTGGCCGGGGCTCGGGAACGGAATCTGGTGGCCTGTGCGGATGCGGCGACAGTGCAGCTGACCCGATCACTGATTCCCTTGCTGGAACTGGGTCCGATCGCCGATGTGACAGTCACCCAGCTGCAGGCGGCGTCTGCTACTGGCAAGGCGGGTGTGGATCAGTTGGCCCAGCAGAGCGTTCGACTGCTTAATGGTCTGGCTCCCAGTGAAGCCGCCCAGGCGCAGATCGCCTTCAATGTACTGCCTGTCAGTGGCCAGCTTCAGGAAAACGGCTATACCAGCGAAGAGCTGAAGTTGATGCTGGAAACGCGCAGGATTCTGGGAGAGCGAGTGGGTGCGGTGACCGCTACGGTGGTGCGTGTCCCCGCTTTTTATGGCCACGCGCAAAGTGTGACGGTGCGTAGCATTCAGGGCGTCTCTGCCGGCCAGGCTCTGGCTCTTTGGGAAAGTCAGGAAGGGCTGGAAGCCGTCGACTCAGAGGATGCCCAGACTCTATCGCCGGTGGCGTCAGCGGAAGGGGAGCCCTGCATGCGCATCTCCCGTGTACGTGAAGATATGGAAGCTTCTGGTTACCTGAGCTATTTTACGGTCGCTGACAATGTTCGCTGGGGGGCAGCCCTGAATGCGGTAGAGGTAGTCGAGAAGTTGATAAAAGACTATCTGTAATGGATACTTACTGACATTATGTGACGCGGTTTCTAGGTTTTGACCTCAAGCTGGGGCAGAATGTGTGAACAGTGTCATAGGACTGCTTGCCGCCTCGGGTACGTCCGGTAGCGCCTGCGGGATCGGGCTGAGCGCGGGAAACATAATAAATAAAGGGTTCGACCATGCTTCGAAAACTTGGGTTAGGCTTCACCGCACTGGCGCTCATGACGCCGGGTATCGCGGCAGCATTAGGGGTTGGGGAATACGAACTGAATTCCTACCTGAATCAGCCACTGGACATGGAAGTGTCTCTCCATGAGGTGGGTGATCTGACGGCTGAGGAAATTCTGGTCAATCTGGCACCCCAGACAGAGTTCGATGCTGCCGGGGTCGACCGAACCTATTTCCTCAACCGGCTCGAATTCGCAGTAGAAGTGACCAGCAAGGATAAGGCTGTTCTGCATATCACTACGGATCAGCCGGTTCGCGAACCCTATTTGAACTTTCTGGTCGAATTCCTCTGGCCTACTGGTCGTTTGATGCGTGAATACACCGTGCTGCTGGACCCGCCCAGCTTCGCGGAAACCACGACCACTACTGCGCCGGTGATTACACGTGCTCCGCAGCCTGTAAGTCGTACCCCGGCGCCTAGCCCGGCACCGGCACCGGCTAGCCGTGCCCCTGCACCCGCCAGCGCTCCGGTGGCCTTGTCTCCGACTTCCCCGCCGGCCGCCAGCGGCCCGCGTAAGACCTATACGGTCAAGTCTTCTGACACCATGTGGCAGATTGCGCTGAATAATCGTCCTGCCAACAGTGTGTCTGTCCAGCAAATGCTGGTGGCCATTCAGGAAATGAATCCTGATGCCTTCATTAATAACAACGTTAACCTGGTACGTGAGGGGACCGTGCTGCGGATTCCCAGCGAACAGGAAGTACGTAACATTTCCACTCGCTCTGCCTTGGCAGAAGTGGCTGACCAGAACCGCAAATGGCGCGATATGCTTGAAGAGCGTGGTGTGCAGGTTCCCCAACAGCGGGCTCAGCTTGATGGTAGTCGACAGGTTGCTGATGCTGACGACAGTACCGATGGGCCCCAAAAAGGGCAGGTGAAACTGGTCGCCCCGGAATCTGCTGCAGGCGTGGGTGACGGCGACAGCACAGGTTCCTCTGAGCAGGGTAATGCCAATACAGCGGTGTTGGAAAATGAGCTGGCTATCCGCGATGAGACTCTCGATCAGCTGGATCGCGAAAATGCCGAATTGAAGTCCCGATTGAATGACCTTCAGGAACAGAACACCACGAGTGAACAACTTCTGAAGCTGCGTAACGACCAGATTTCCCAGCTTCAGGAAGAGCTTCGCAAGCTGCGAGAAGCCCAGGGTATCGAGAGTGGCGATGATGATCCGCTGCTGACAGAGCCGGCTCAGACAGCTGAGGCTGTTGAAGAACCAGAAGAGATTGCCTCCGAGCCTGAGGCCGAGAGCGACGAGGCTGCCGCATCTTCCGGCGCCGACGATCTGGGTGAAGAGATGACAGAGGATGCTGGCGACGCTGAAGACGCCGTATCTTCAACTGAGGCGGTGGCTGAGGCGCAGGAAAAAACCCAGGACAGTGATAAGACGGCAGGGCAGCAGTCCGCCAGTGAGCCTGCTGTCACCAAGGCGCCCGAGGTGGTTAAGCCCAAGCCAGCCGCACCTGCTAAGCCGCCTGTTGCAGCCCAGTCCGGTATTGTCGACCTGCTGATGGACAACCTGATTTATATCGCACTGGGATTGGTTGCAGTGTTGGCGGTCATCTTCTTGTTGCTGAGAGGCAAGAAGAAAGAAGAGGACGAAACCGCGTTCTTCGATGAAGCCGACAGCAACGAAGATCAGGATGAATTCGGTCTGCAGCTGGATGATGAGCCAGGTTCACCTGCTGCTGAGACAGCGGTTGAAGCTGACGGCGCGGACGAGGCTCTAGCTGCCGCTGCCGGAAGCCAGGATCCGATGGAAGACGTCGACGTCTATGTTGCTTATGGTCGCTACCCGCAAGCCGTCGACTTCCTGCGTAACGAGATCAACAAGCACCCCCAGCGCGATGACCTGAAAATCCGCCTGCTGGAATTGCTCAAGGAAATGAATGACGAGGCCGGCTTCCAGCAGCAGGCTACCGCCTTTAGTGGTGTGTCTGGTGATGTAGATGCCGCCATTAGCCGTCTGGGAGGTGACGTGTCTGCCGTGGCAGCGGATACGGAGGAAGAGTTGTCTCTGGATGACCTGGAAATGGGGCTGTCCTCAGATCTGGACGAGCCGGAAATTCCCACCATGGAAGCGGACACCGATGAGGTCCCCACCATGGAGCCTGAACAGAACAAGGCTGAGGTTGCCGCAGCAGAGGATGAGCTGGCTGACTTTGACTTCGAGCTGGATGACAGCGCTGCTGGCAGTGATGACCAGACTCTGATTCTGGATGAAGCCACTGAAAATGCTGGTGATGATTTTACCCTGACGTTGGATGAGCCAGAAGCGGAACAGCCCTCGCAGCCTGAACTCAGTGAGGCTGACAAGCAGTCACTGTCAGCCTCTCCGCTGCTGGATCTGGATGATGTGGGCAGTGCCTCTTTTGAGGGTGATGATGACACCCAGTATGGTGACCTGTCTCTCGATGACATGAGCAGCGAGTTCACTGAAGTGAGCGAAGAGCCAGCCAAAGACGAAGAGCTGGACCTGTCTCTGGATGACCTGGAGCTGGATGGCGATGACGCTGGTGACAGCAAGGTTGAGCAAGAAGACACCCTTGCCGATCTGGACCTGGAACTGGACGAAGCCGAGAAAGCGCTGGACGCAGACGCATCAGTGGACCTGGACGATATTACCGCTCTGGATTTTGACGCTGCCGAGCTGGAATCGCCTGCCGCTGAGGTGGCCGGGCTTGCCACAGACGAGGACGAACTGTCCCTCGAAGACCTGGTAGCCGACGACAGTGATGACGTGCTTAACATCGAGTCGGGCGAAAATGCACCCACCGACACGCTGGATGTGCATCTGGATGATGCGTCCTCTCTGGACGAAGTGTCTTTCGAGGCTGAGCCTGAAGTTCCTGTCAATGCGCCGGAACCGGTTGCTGAAGCGCCGGCTGCAGATGTTGCGGGCAGCGACGATGACATGCTCAGTGACGAAGATGACTTCGATTTTCTGGGTGAGACTGACGAGAACGCTACCAAGCTCGATCTGGCCAAGGCCTACATCGACATGGGAGACTCTGAGGGTGCCAAGGATATCCTTAACGAAGTGATTGCCGAGGGAAATGATCAGCAACAGGCGGAAGCCCGTGAGTTGATGTCCCAGGTCGGTTAATCTTCACGACCCGGCTGGGAAAAAAGGGGGCGATGCCTTAAGGTATCGCCCCCTTTGTTTTGGTCCGTGGTGTTGATCACTGATCATACCGAATAGAGAGAGTCATGGCCCGTATCGCGCTGGGTATCGAGTACGACGGAACCGATTTTCGGGGTTGGCAGACCCAGCAAGCCGGTGTACGCACGGTGCAAGAATGCCTTGAAAAGGCGATCTCAAAAGTGGCCAATCATCCGGTTGCTGTGGTCTGTGCCGGGCGCACTGACGCCGGTGTGCATGGCACAGGGCAAGTTGTGCACTTTGACTCGGATGCCCCGCGAGACATGAAAAGCTGGATCATGGGGGTGAACACGAATCTTCCTTATGATGTCTCGGTGCGCTGGGCGACATCAGTCAGCGACCAGTTTCACGCCCGCTTTTCTGCGGTCAGTCGTCGCTACCGTTACGTGATTTACAACAATGGTCGACCTCCCGCTCTGTATCGCAATCAGGTGACCTGGAATCACCGGCCTTTGGACGTGCAGCGCATGCGCGAAGCGGCATGCCTTCTGGAAGGGACTCACGATTTTACGTCCTACCGCAGCGTTCACTGTCAGGCGAAATCGCCAGTCAAGACACTGCACAGCCTGAGGCTGTACGAGCACGGCAAAGTATTGATTCTGGAAGCTCACGCTAACGCGTTCTTGATGCACATGGTGCGTAATATATCCGGTGTGCTGATGACCGTTGGGGCAGGCAAGCAGGTGCCAGGCTGGGCAGCAGAGGTGCTCGAGGCCCGTGATCGGCGAGTCGGGGCTGCCACTGCGCCGCCTTATGGGCTGTATCTGGTGGATATCGAATACCCGCCGGAATTCGCACTGCCCAAGGAGCCGCTGGGCCCGCTATGGCTGCCTCACCAACTGGGTGAGTCTTGAGGCATAATAGCCCCCCGGATTCTCCGCCATCTGTTAAACTGGAGCACCCATGACCATTCCCCGGGTCAAAATTTGCGGTATTACCCGAATTGAAGACGCCCTTGCTGCTGCGAGAGCAGGGGCGGACGCTATCGGTCTGGTGTTTTATGAGCCCAGCCCCCGTTACGTGTCAGTGACGCGCGCTGCGGCTATCTGTGCTGCCTTGCCGCCGTTCGTGACCACGGTGGGCTTGTTTGTGAATGCCCCTGAGCAACAGGTGCAGGATGTGCTGAGTACTGTCCCTCTGGATCTGCTTCAGTTCCACGGTGATGAGACGCCGGTGTATTGCAGCCAGTTCGCGCGTCCGTGGATCAAGGCGGTTCGCATGAAGGATGATGTGGATCTCCATGCCTGTGCCGGCCAATACCATGAGGCCGCAGGTTTGCTGGTGGATAGTTATGTCGCTGGTGTACCGGGAGGAACCGGGGAAACCTTTAACTGGGACAGATTGCCCGGCAATTTGTCCCTGCCGTTGGTGCTGGCTGGTGGCTTGCACCCGGGCAACGTGGCCGACGCCGTGACACAGGTGAGGCCCTGGGCTGTGGATGTAAGCGGCGGCGTTGAACTGTTGACGGTTCAGGGTCGACGCCAGGGCGGCATCAAGGATGCCGCTGCTGTCCGAGCCTTTATCAATAGTGTCAAAACACGAGGAGTAGCTGGTGTCTGAACGCCCTGATTTTTCTGCTTTTCCTGACGCAAGTGGCCATTTCGGTCCCTATGGCGGCTGCTTTGTCTCCGAGACCCTGATGGGGGCTCTGGACGAACTGAAGGCCATGTATGAGCGTCTCAAGGATGATCCGCAATTCCGTGCGGATTTCGACTATGACCTGGCCCATTACGTGGGCCGTCCGTCTCCGTTGTACCTGGCAGAGCGATGGTCAAAGCAAGTGGGTGGCGCAAACATCTGGCTCAAGCGTGAAGACCTGAACCACACTGGCGCTCACAAGGTAAACAACACCATCGGCCAGGCACTGTTGGCCAAACATATGGGGAAACCGCGGGTAATCGCCGAGACCGGGGCAGGGCAGCACGGTGTTGCTACCGCTACGGTTGCCGCACGCCTTGGCCTCAAGTGCCAGGTGTACATGGGGGCAGAGGATGTTCAGCGTCAGAAGCTCAACGTGTACCGCATGAAATTGCTCGGTGCGGAAGTCATTCCTGTAACGTCAGGCTCCAAAACCCTGAAAGACGCCATGAATGAAGCCATGCGTGACTGGGTCACCAATGTGGATGATACCTTTTACATTATCGGTACGGTGGCGGGACCCCATCCTTACCCGCAGTTGGTCCGTGACTTTCAGTGCATCATTGGTCGTGAAGCTCGAGAGCAGAGCCTCAAGCAGGCCGGTAAGTTGCCGGACGCACTAGTGGCGTGTGTTGGGGGTGGTTCCAATGCGATTGGGTTGTTCCACCCGTTTCTCAATGATGATGGCGTGGCCATGTACGGCGTGGAAGCCGCGGGCGATGGTATCGATACGGGGCGTCATGCGGCACCACTGTCAGCAGGTCGCCCCGGCGTACTGCATGGCAACCGCACCTACCTGATGGAAGATGACAACGGCCAGATCATTGAAACCCATTCTGTCTCTGCGGGGCTGGATTACCCTGGTGTCGGACCGGAGCACTCCTGGTTGAAAGATGTCGGTCGGGTACAGTATGTGGCGGCGGATGATCAGGAAGCCTTGTCGGCGTTCCGTGAACTGGCCCGGGTAGAGGGCATCATGCCGGCGCTGGAATCGTCCCACGCGCTGGCCTACGCCAAGAAGCTGGCGGCTACCATGAGCCCGGACCAGAACATCGTGGTCAACCTGTCCGGCCGTGGGGACAAGGATATCCTGACCGTCGCTGACATTGACGGTATCGAGTTTTAAGGAGTTATCGTTAATGCGTCGTATTGAACGTTGTTTTGAGCGTCTGGCCAGTGAGAACCGCAAGGCCCTGATTCCCTTCGTCACTGCGGGCGATCCGCAAAAAGAGGTTACCGTGCCGCTGATGCACGATATGGTCAAAGCGGGTGCCGATATCATCGAACTGGGCGTGCCGTTTTCTGATCCAATGGCAGATGGTCCGGTAATTCAATTGGCTTGCGAGCGTGCCCTGGCCCACAACACCTCTACACGCGACATTCTGGATATGGTGAAAGCCTTCCGTCAGACAGACAGCGAAACCCCGGTGGTATTGATGGGCTACCTGAATCCTGTCGAGGTGATGGGCTATGAGGCGTTTGCCCGTGCCGCTGCGGACGCAGGTGTGGATGGTGTCTTGCTGGTTGATTTGCCTCCGGAGGAAGCTCTGGAGGTCAAGCCGGTTATGGATGCCAACGGCCTGGATATCATTTTTCTGGTCGCGCCGACGACATCGGATGCCCGCATCAAACTGATTGGCGAGGCCGGTTCCGGGTATTTGTATTATGTCTCTCTCAAAGGGGTGACGGGCTCTGCTGCCCTGAATGTAGACGAAGTGGCGAGCCGGGTTGAAACAATTCGCAATCTTGCCAAATTGCCCATTGGGGTTGGCTTTGGTATCAAGGACGCAGAATCGGCGCAGGCTGTGAGTCGTGTGGCCGACGGTGTCGTGGTGGGCAGTGCTCTGGTGAACCAGATTGACAAGTTCCAGAAGGAGCCTGCAGCCATCAGCGGCGCCATCGGTGACATTCTGTCAGCCATGCGCACCGCCATGGACACGTAAGGACCTTTGCATGAGCAGCAGTAACTGGCTGGAAAAAATCCTACCCGCAGTACGGCGCCCCCAGGAAAGCCGTCGGACCAATATACCCGAAGGGCTGTGGCGCAAGTGTCCGCGTTGCGATGGAGTCGTTTACCGGCCAGAGCTGGATCGCAACATGGACGTGTGTCCAAAGTGCGAGCATCATCTTCGCATCGGAGCACGCAAGCGCCTCAAGCTGTTTCTTGATGAGGGTACCTTGACCGAAATCGGCGCCAGCCTCGCGCCGGTTGACCGTCTAAAGTTCAAAGACTCCAAGAAATACAAGGACCGGCTTGCTGCTGCCCAGAAGGACACAGACGAGAATGATGCCCTGGTGGCCATGAAAGGCTCCCTGCACGGAGAGCCAGTAGTGGCCTGTGCCTTCGAGTTCAGCTTTATGGGAGGCTCCATGGGCTCGGTGGTTGGTGAGCGTTTTGTGCGTGCCGTTAACGTGTGCCTGGAGCACAAGTTGCCTCTGATCTGCTTTGCGGCCAGCGGCGGCGCGCGGATGCAGGAAGCGTTGTTCTCGCTAATGCAGATGGCGAAAACCTCTGCGGCGCTGGAAAAAATGCGTCAGGCGGGGTTGCCCTTCATTTCCGTGATGACAGATCCTGTTTATGGCGGAGTTTCTGCCTCGCTGGCCATGCTGGGGGATGTGAATGTGGCCGAGCCCAATGCCTTGATTGGGTTTGCCGGTCCTCGGGTCATTGAACAGACTGTACGGCAGAAGCTCCCTGAAGGCTTCCAGCGCAGCGAGTTCCTCCTTGAGCATGGTGCCATCGACATGATCGTGAGTCGTCACGAAATGCGCGATACCCTGCACCGTCTTTTGGCCAACATGCTGGGTTGGCCTCTGGCCGTGAATGACTGACCCTTCTCACCCGGTGGCGCCGGCGTCTCCCGCCGCGGAGGCACTGGCCACCTGGTTGTCCCGTATTGAGGCGATGCACCCGGCTGACATTGAGCTGGGTCTGGGACGATTACTTGAGGTGGCGGCGCGTCTTCAGGTGGCTAGCCTGGCCATGCCGGTTATTACCGTAGCGGGCACCAATGGCAAGGGGTCGACCCTTCGCTTGATGACCGCTCTGGCCGAGCAATTGGGCCTCAAGGTGTGTCTTTATACCTCGCCACATATCCTGCATTTCAATGAACGGGTGCGCTTGCCTGACGGGCTGGCCAGCGATGCCCAGCTTTGTGCGGCCTTTGATCAGGTCGAGCTGGCACGACAAGGGCACGGCGACGAGCCGCCCGTGCCGCTCACCTATTTTGAATTCACGACCTTGGCCGCGCTGTGGTTGTTCCGCGATAGCGGGGCGGATCTGGTCTTGCTGGAGGTGGGCCTTGGCGGGCGGCTGGATGCAGTAAATATCGTCGACCCCGATGTGTCCGTGGTGACCTCGGTAGGCCTCGATCATCAGGATTGGCTGGGTGATACCCGTGAAGCCATTTGCGCCGAAAAATGTGGCATCGCCCGGTGCGGAACGCCTCTGGTATTTGGCGAGCAGGATTGGCCCGCTAATCTGACCGATTGTGTTGCGCAATACGGGGCCGAGGGGGTACTGGCCGGGCGAGATTTCGGCCCGCACGAGGGCCTGTTGCGGCTCTGCGATGGTCAGCGAATACCGCTACCCACGGAGGTAACCCTGGGAAGGGACAACCTGTGCACTGCGGTTCAAGCCATGACGCTGGCCGGTTTTTCCTTGCAGGCTCACCAGATTGCCGCAGTAGCGGGGGTGACGCTCATGGGGCGTTGCGAATACCGTCGTATTCAGGGCGCCGACTGCTGGTTTGATGTGGGGCACAACCTGCCTGCGGTGCAGCGGTTCCATGACCTGCTGGCGGATTGCCCGGGCCGCCGCCATCTGGTTTTCGGCATGATGGCCGATAAGCCCCGTGAAGCCGTTGCCGGTGTCTTTGCGGAGGATGCCCGTGCGATCTGGTATCTGGCCGCCCCTGCGATAGCCCGATCTGCTTCAACGGCGGCACTGCGTGCTGTGCTGCCTGCGGATGCCGTAGCGGCAGAATATGCTTGTGTGGCAGACGCGGTCCACGCAGCCCTGTCGGCTGCCATTCCCGGTGATCAAGTGGTAGTCTTCGGCTCGTTCCATACTGTTGCAGAAGCCTGGCAGGCTGTGGAGGAGTAGACGGTGGAAAAGCGCACGCGCCAGCGTATAACCGGGGTGGTATTGCTGCTGATTCTGGCAGCGGTCCTGTCGCCTCTGGTGTTCCGTTCGCCTGAACAAATTCGTACGGCACTGAATATGGAGATCCCACCCGCGCCGGATTACCAGGCGGTGGTGGTAGAGCCTGTTATTGAGGAAGCGGTAGAGGCGGCGGCTCGCGAGCGATTGGTGAGCGATCGTGAGGATGTCATTGCTGAGGCGGCAGAGCCGGTGGCCGAGCAGCTCGATCCGGAGCCTGAAGCAAGCGAAGAGGCGCAAGATGAGGCGCCAGAACGTGTGGAAACCGCGAAAAAGGATGGGCTTCGCACCCTGACTACCCCGCCGACGCCGGCTCGGCAGCCGGGGGATGATCCCATATTGGCAGGCTTCGTTGTCCAGGTCGGCAGTTATAGCCAGCAGGACAGTGCCACTGGGTTGGTGGAACGCCTTAAAAAAGCGGGCTATAGGGCTTATACCGAAAGCGATACCCAGAATGGCAAACTGCTGCATCGGGTCATGGTTGGTCCGGAAATTCGCAAGGAAGACGCTGAGCAGACCCGCCAGCGACTGGCCGATGATAGTCGATTCAATCTGAAGGGGCTGGTCCGTATCTATGCCCCCTGAACGGGTCAGCCCGGGTTCTGCTCATCGGCCATGCATCGCCGGCCGGGCTCTGGTAAACTTCGCCGTCTGAATTCTCTCCGGCAGCCAGTGCCCGCCAATGGGCCCGCTACCGTTCAATCCAGGCATTTACCGCAGGCGAGAGCACGCGTTTCATGAATTTGGCAGACGGCATCATTCTGGTCGTGATTGCGGTATCAGCACTGCTCAGCGTCCGCCGCGGCTTTACCCGCGAAGCCTTTTCATTGCTCACCTGGGTCGCCGCCTTTATTATCGCGCGCCTGTTCAGCCCTGCGCTGGAAATCGTGCTCCAGGAACAGATCAGCACCCCCAGCCTGCGTACCGCCGTTGCCTTCGGTACCCTGTTTGCCCTGACGCTTATTGTCGGGGCGCTGATCAATCACTTGCTCGGCGAACTGATTCGGGTAACTGGCCTCAGCAGTACCGACCGCCTTCTGGGCATGGTCTTTGGTGCGCTAAGAGGTGTCCTGTTGATGGTGGTACTGGTGGCGCTGGGTCGTCACCTGTTTGCTGCCGATAAATGGTGGCAGGACTCCACGCTGGTTCCCCATCTGGTCATGATGGAAACCTGGACCCGGGAAATGGGTGAGAATGTTCTCGCCTGGGTCATGAATACAAGTAGTTAAGGGGCCTCAGCATCCCCTTTAACGCGCCACGCCTGACGAGAGGAAAAAACCATGTGCGGCATTGTGGGCATTGTCGGCCATAGCTATGTGAATCAGGGCATTTATGATGCGCTGACCGTTCTGCAACATCGCGGGCAGGACGCGGCAGGTATCGTGACCTGTGACGGCGACCGGCTCTATCTGCGCAAGGATAACGGTATGGTGCGAGATGTGTTCCGCACCCGCCACATGCGTCGGTTGGTTGGCAACATGGGTATCGGTCATGTGCGTTACCCCACCGCCGGGAGTTCCAGTTCGGCGGAAGCGCAGCCTTTCTACGTTAACTCCCCCTACGGCATTACCCTGGCCCATAATGGCAATCTGACCAATGCGGAAGACCTGGCGGAGCACATCTTTCGTGCCGATCTGCGCCACATCAACACTACCTCAGATTCTGAGGTGCTGTTAAACGTCTTCGCCCACGAATTGCAGAGCCGTGGCAAGCTGCAGCCGGAGCCCAGCGATATTTTTGATGCAGTCGCCGCCGTTCACAAGCGTGTGGAAGGGGCCTATGCGGTGGTGGCCATGATCACTGGCTACGGCATTCTGGCGTTCCGTGATCCCCACGGTATTCGTCCGCTCTGCTTCGGGCGCAAGGACACTCCCCAAGGCCCGGAATACATGGTGGCATCCGAGTCGGTGGCGCTGTCTTCTTTGGGCTTCCATCTGGTGCGTGATCTGGCGCCTGGCGAGGCGATCTACATCACTGCAGAGGGCGAGATGCATACCCGCCAGTGCGCCGAGTCACCCAGTCTGCACCCGTGTATTTTCGAGCAGGTGTATCTGGCGCGTCCGGATTCCATCATCGACGGTATTTCTGTTTACAAGGCTCGCCTGCGCATGGGCGAGAAGCTGGCAGAGAAGGTGGAGCGTGAGTGGCCGGACCACGATATTGATGTGGTGATTCCGATTCCGGACACCAGCCGCACCTCGGCCCTGCAGCTGGCCAACCATCTGGGGGTGAAGTACCGTGAAGGCTTTATCAAGAACCGCTATATCGGCCGCACGTTCATCATGCCGGGCCAGCAGCAGCGCAAGAAATCCGTGCGCCAGAAACTGAACGCCATCGAGCTGGAATTTCAGGGCAAGAATGTGTTGCTGGTGGATGATTCCATTGTCCGTGGCACGACCTGTAATGAAATTATCCAGATGGCCCGCGAAGCGGGTGCGAAGAACGTGTACTTTGCGTCTGCTGCGCCCGCGGTGCAGTACCCCAATGTATACGGCATTGATATGCCCGCAGCCCAGGAACTGATTGCCCACGGGCGCACGACCGAAGAAATTTGCGAGCTGATCGGTGCCGACCGGTTGATCTATCAGGACCTGAATGATCTGGTGGAAACCTGCCGCGAGGGTAACCCGGATGTGGCATCGTTTGATTGTTCCGTATTCAATGGTGAGTACTTGGCGGGCAACATTACCGCAGACTATTTGAGTATGCTTGAAGCGCGTCGCAACGATTTGGCCAAGGGCAAGAGTGAAAAAAGTCAGGCTCTTGCGGATAATGAAATTATCGACCTGCACAATACCAACTGAGCCGACTCAAGAGGCTCACTACGCACTGGCGAGGCTGTGAATGAACGATCTGGATCCGAGTGAATTTGATGTCGATACCCTGGCTATCCGCTCTGCGCAGCTGCGCACGGATGAGATGGCCCACTCGGATCCGATTTTTCTGACGTCCAGTTTCGTCTATGAAAGTGCGGCCCAGGCGGCGGCGCGCTTTGGTGGCCAGGAACCAGGCAATATTTATTCCAGGTTTACCAATCCCACAGTGCGTGCCTTTGAACAGCGCCTTGCCGCGCTGGAAGGCGGAGAGGCCTGTGTGGCGTTTGCTTCTGGCATGGCCGCCATTAGCGGTACCTTTTTTTCCTTGTTGGCCCCGGGCGATCATGTGGTGAGTTCCCGGAGTGTGTTTGGCACGACCAATGTGGTCTTCGACCGTTACCTGAAAAAGTTCGGCATCGAAACCACCATGGTCGACCTGACTGACCTTGCCGACTGGGAAGCGGCCATTCGGCCGGAAACCAAACTTCTGTTCCTTGAGACACCGTCCAACCCGCTGTCAGAAGTGGGCGATATTCGGGCACTGGCGAAGCTTGCCCATGACAATGGGGCGCTGCTGGTCGTGGATAACTGTTTCTGTACTCCGGCGTTGCAAAAGCCGTTGGACATGGGGGCTGACATTATCATTCACAGTGCCACCAAGTATCTGGACGGGCAGGGCCGTTGTCTGGGGGGCGCCGTCGTCGGAGCCAAGCCTCAAATGGATGAGGTGTTGGGTTTTGTCCGCTCAGCCGGGGCGTGCATGAGCCCGTTCAATGCCTGGGTCTTCCTGAAAGGGTTGGAGACATTGAGTCTGCGCATGAGCGCCCAGAGTGCCCGGACCCTGGAATTGGCCCAGTGGCTGGAAACCCAGCCGGGCATTGCCCGGGTGCATTACGCGGGCCTGCCGAACCACCCCCAGCATGCATTGGCTGCAAAACAGCAGTCTGCGTTTGGTGCGGTGATGTCCATCGAAGTGGAAGACGCTGCGGGTAACCGTGATCGTCAGGCAGCCTGGCGTTTTATTGATGCCACTCGGCTGATTTCCATCACCGCCAATCTGGGGGATGTTAAAACGACAGTCACGCACCCGGCCACAACAACCCATGGCCGGGTCAGCGAGGAAGAGAAACAGCGCGCCGGAGTCACGGAGAACCTGATCCGTCTGGCGATTGGTCTGGAGTCCGTCGCGGATCTCAAGGCCGACCTGTCTCGCGGGCTGAAAGCGCTGGCCGTATAACCCGGCCTTGCCGTCAATCCTCGCTAACAACACGACAATAAGGGGATTCATGCAGGCTCTGACAAAAGCCCTGGCCCAGGTAGGGCAGGTGGTATTGGGCAAGGAAGAACAGCTTAAACTGGCGCTGACCTGCCTGATGGCCAATGGCCACCTGTTGATAGAAGACCTGCCTGGCATGGGCAAGACGACATTGGCTCATGCCCTGGCGCGCGTGTTCCAACTGGATTACCGGCGTGTCCAGTTCACCAGTGACATGTTGCCGGCGGACATTTTGGGGGTTTCCGTTTTCGACCCCAAGTCGCAGGACTTCTCTCTCCGTGAAGGACCAGTTTTCACCCAGCTGCTACTGGCCGACGAGATCAATCGCGCGACGCCCAAAACCCAGGGGGCACTGCTGGAAGCCATGGAAGAGCGGCAGGTGACCCTTGACGGCGTCAGCCGTAAATTGCCTGAGCCTTTTTTTGTGGTAGCGACCCAGAACCCGGTGGATCAGGCTGGCACCTTTGTGCTTCCCGAGTCGCAGCTCGACCGCTTTCTGATGCGTATTTCACTCGGCTATCCCGCACCAGAGGTTGAGAGAAACCTGCTGGCAGGGGGCGATTTGCGAAGCCAGGTACGCAATCTGAAAGCGGTGATCAGCAGCGAAGGGTTGATCAAGTTGACTCGGATGGTTGACAAAGTGCGTGCCACCGACGAATTGATTGATTATGTGCAACGATTGTTGGATGCGACTCGCAGTGACGACCGCTTTGTCGCGGGTCTGTCGCCCCGTGCCGGTTTGGGGCTGCTCAAGGCCGCCCGGGCCTGGGCGTTGATCGGTGGACGTGATTATGTCGTTCCTGAAGACGTACAGGCGGTGTGGTCGGCCGTTGCCGAGCACCGATTGGCGGCTCGTCAAGGTGGCAGCGTGGCAGCAATGACCCAATCCCTGCTGCAGTCCGTTCCGGTGGTACGGCGATAAGCGAGGCCTTTCATGCGCCTTCCGGCTCCACTGCACGATCTCTACGAACGTTGGTTGTCACGACGACTGCCACGCTCCGGCCGGGTTGTGCTTAATCAAAAGCGCATTTTCATTTTTCCTACCGGCTATGGTTTCTTTTATTTGTTGGTTGCCAGTCTGTTGTTCATTGGCGGTATCAACTATGAAAACAACCTGATTCTTGCCTTGTCTTTTTTGCTGGCGAGCCTGTTCCTTGTCGCTATCTTGCATACCTACCGCAACCTTTCCGGTCTGGGGATTCGTAACGGCGATAGTGAATCCGGATTCAGCGGTGCCAGTGGTGCATTGGAGGTCATCCTCTTCCCGGAGCGCCGTGATCATCTCTGTTTATGGTTGTACTGGCAGGGGCAAGCTGCCCAGCAGGTCAGTGTGACCGGGGGGGAGGAGAGTAGCCTGTGGCTGAATATCCGGTTAAACCAGCGGGGCAGGATTCTGGCCCCGCGACTGAAGGTGGAAAGTCGTTTTCCACTGGGACTGTTACGAACCTGGTCTTATGTTTCGCTGGATCACTATTGTCTGGCCTGGCCGACGCCACAAGAGTGGCCGCAGTGTCCGGCCGATGGTGGCGATGACCATAGCCAGCAGGTACCCACCGGTCGCGCGGGCAACGATGAGTTTCAGGGACTTCGTGAATATTCCCCCGGAGACTCCCTGCGGCGTATCGACTGGAAAGGTTATGCCGCAGGCAAGGGCCTGAATACCAAGTTATTCGAGGAGCCTGCCGGCGGAAGGTTGTGGTTGCGCTGGGACAGACTGGAGGGAATGGGTGATGAACAGCGTCTGTCGATCCTGTGTCACTGGGTTTTGACGCTGGACCAGCAGCAGTTGCCCTATGGGCTTGTGTTGCCCGGGATGACATTGGCACCAGACATGGGCGACGTTCACCGCTGGCGCGCTCTTGATGCCCTGGCCTGCTATCCGGAGTTCGACTGATGCGTGTCTACCAGGTGCCGGTACACACCCGATTATGGCTGGCCACGGCGCTGATTACGTGCTCTTTACCTCAACTGTTGCTCGGGCCCGTCTGGCAGTCGCTGTTGCTGGGTGTGGTGGTAGCGATTCGCTGGCTGGTGGACCACCAACGTATGCGCTTGCCAGGCCGCATCATCCGGGGGGGGCTTTTGGTGGCGGCAGTGGGCATGACCTGGTACAGCTTTGGGCGCATCTACGGGCCTGAAGCCGGAGTGGCATTACTTGTCAGCCTTTTTTCCCTGAAGTATCTGGAAATGGTGCGTCAGCGAGATGCCTATGTGGTCATCGTGCTTGGCTACTTTGTTTGTGCCACTGCGCTACTGTTTGAGCGTGGACCCGGTATGTTCCTGTTTGTCCTGCTCAGCATGTTACTGCTGACAGCCGCTTTGGTGGGGATTAATCACAGTGAGACCAAGGCCAGGGCATCGAGCCACATCAAAACCGGTAGTGTGTTGTTCCTGCAGGCAGTTCCGGTAACGGTGGTGCTGTTTGTGCTGGTTCCTCGAGTGGCGCCTCTATGGAACATGCAACTTGATAGTGGCAAGGCTCGCACAGGCATGACCGATAGTATTTCGCCTGGCGATATCAGTGAGTTGTCGGAATCCTCTGAGTTGGCTTTTCGTGTGGCTTTCGAGGGGGCGTTGCCTCCCGCGGCAGAACGCTACTGGCGCGGTCTGACACTAAGTCATTTTGATGGTCGCACCTGGCAGCAGGCGATACCGCGCGGGGGGGCTGTCGACAGTTATCTTTACAATGGAAGGGGGGCGCCGCCTGACTGGTACCAACAGCTGCAGGCTCAGGGAAAACCTCAGTCAGGCTATTCCTATCAACTGATCATGGAACCCACCCAGCGTCGCTGGTTATTTGCCATGGCGGTGCCGATGCTGGAAGAAGGAGAGGCCTCGCTGGCCAGAGATATGCGTCTGGTTGCGCGGGCACCGGTTACGCAAAGGACACGCTATTCCATCACCAGCTTTCCCGATTTGCGGCCGGCGATTGTGCTGGACGTGCTTGAGCGAGAACTCATGTTGAGTTTGCCTGGTGACAGTTTTGGCCGGCGGGCCAGGACGTTGGCAGATCAGTGGCGGCGGGACAGTCGTACCGACAATGAAATTGTCTCTCGCGCTTTGCGGCATTTTCGCGAGCAGCCTTTTCATTACACCTTGAAACCCCCTCCGCTTACCACGGACCCTATTGATGAGTTCCTGTTTCGTACCCAGCGGGGGTTCTGCGAGCATTATGCTTCCAGTTTCACGTTCCTCATGCGAGCGGCCGGTGTGCCTGCACGGGTAGTGGTGGGATATCAAGGGGGGGAGCAGAATACACTCGGTTCGCATCTGCTGGTTCGGCAATATGATGCCCATGCCTGGACAGAGGTGTGGTTGCAGGGACAGGGCTGGGTCCGCGTTGATCCCACTGGTGCCGTGGCGCCTGACCGGATAGCGTTGGGCTTGCGAGCGTCCCTGCGGGGTGATGAGGAGGCACAGGATACACTGGAAGGCCTGGATAGCTTCGCCTCGGGTGGGCTGCTTGGGCGGCTACAGCAGTGGACTGACTATGTGGATTTCCGCTGGCAAACTTGGGTTCTGGGTTACGACAATGCCTCCCAGCTTCAGCTGTTACGTCATTGGCTCGGTGAAGCCAGTCCTCTGAGAATCGCCGCCAGTCTGGTCGCCGCTATTAGCGTGCTATTGACGCTCTATATGCTGATTTTGTTGCGACAAGCCGGCACTCGACGACAGACTGTGCTGGAGCGGGAGTTCTGGCGCGTACACCAACGGGTTGAGCAACAGGTTGGCCACCCTCTGGCTCAGGGGCTGAGTCCGCAAGCACTAGCCCGGGTGATTGATCTCAAATGGCCCAAGGCCGGGCCCTTGGCCCACCAATGGGCCGTTTACTATCAGCAATTGCTTTACAATCCTGGCTTTGGTGCAGGGAAAGCCCAAATCCGTCATTTACGTCGTCTGCGAAATCGCTTATACAAATTATTGGACTAGTGTGCCTCTTTCGATGCATGGTGGTGCACGGATAAAAATAAACCGTTGTTATGGAGAACAACTGCATGCGAGCCGCGAACTACAAGAAAGCGCTGGAGCTTACAGCGCACTCGCCTTGGGCCCAGCAATTCTGGGACGATCTGGTACCGCTCAAGGATCGGGTGGTCAGGCACCCGCTGTTTGAGGAGATGGCGGCAGGTTCACTGTCCCTGCCACGTTTCCGCTCGGCATTGTTGAATTTCTATCCGTTGGTGGAAAACTTTCCCAAATACATGGGCCTGAATCTGGCGAAGACCAGGCCGGGGCGCCATGCAGGCCATGAGGAAGCCAAGAACTGGCTGATTGGTAATATCAAGATTGAGCAGCGCCATGCCTACTGGTACCAGGATTGGGCTATGGGCTTCGGGATCACCTTGCGTGACCTGGAATTTGTCGAGCCACCTGCAGCCATGGATGCGGTGAATCACTTTCTGTGGAACATGGGGCATCAAGGCACTCTGGAAGAAGGGATTGCCTCAACCAATCTTGCCATTGAATGGGCGACCGGCGAGTGGAGTCAAAGCGTGGTCAAGGGCATGAAGGCCTATCAGGAAAATGGTGTGGCAACGATCAATCGCCACTCCATGGCCTGGCTGAGGGCTCACGCGTCCTATGATGACGATCACCCCCATGAAGCCATGGAGCTGATCAAGCTGGTTTGTGTGGATGAGGCCCAGAAAGAAAGAGCTTTTGCGGCGGCCAGCAGAGGGCTGGAGTATTACATCCAGGCCCTCGATTATTGCTACGATCAGACGAACTGATTACATATAGACTTTCAGTTTGTCCCGGATGACCTTCTGAATTGCCTTGATCTCCATGGGGGACCGGTCCACCAACTTGGATGGCTGGATGCGGTGAAGGTGCAGGCAGGGAAAATCCTTGCGAAATGCCCGCAGGTCCCCCTTGGTGATCACAGGCAGGAAGGGTACGTCCCGGGTTTCTTTTTTCATCAGCGCCCACAGCCCTACCTTTAACGGGACAGGTTTGATGATGCGTTTTCCGTATTTGAGCAGTCGCAGGGTGAGAAACAGCCCTTCTTTTCCAAATAGGTCACCGGGAACGATATACATGCCGCTAGCGTGGACACTATCGTCCACAATGCCATTAAAGGTGTCGTGATAGGCATACGGGTTTGGCAGGATGATTAGTGAGCGCTCATCGTTGTCCGGGAGCGATATATCGTAGTTAGTATAAAGTTGTTCCACCGGTGCACTGAATACGCACAGCGTGTCCTGAAACTGTTTGATAAAATTGACCGCCCGCTGGTGGTTGTCAAAATCATTCAGTTTCCAGATTAGATGCTCAGGTATCCCCAAATCGCTCAGCATAAATCGCTATTTCTATTCGTTATAAATTATTACTACTAAGCCAAATATAGCATAGCCTCAGTTGACGGCCAGAGACATGAGGCAGAAAAATGATGACTAGTGACTGCGATCACGCCAAAAAGGCAATGGATGTATTGAATGCCCTCCAATTTTCCCGTCGATGATGTCATTTCGCAATTAATTCAAGCACTTGACGAGTACGGTCGTGCCATTCTGGAGGCCCCGACCGGAGCGGGGAAATCCACCCGTGTGCCGCTGGCGTTGCTCAAGACAGGCTGGAGCAGCCGGGGAAAAATCCTGATGTTGGAGCCGCGCAGGGTCGCCGCACGATCGGTGGCCACGTTCATGGCCTCTCAGCTTGGGGAGCAACCAGGAGGGCGTGTGGGTTACCGGACTCGCTCGGATTCCCGTACTGGGCCCGATACGCTTATCGAAGTGATCACTGAGGGCATTCTTACCCGGATGCTACTGACCGACCCGGAGCTCAAGGGGGTCAGCATGGTTGTGTTTGACGAATTCCATGAGCGGTCCCTGCAAGCGGATTTGGGCCTTGCCCTGGTGCGGGAAGTCCGTGAGGTCTTCCGGCCCGATCTGGGGCTGCTGGTGATGTCGGCCACCCTCGACAGCGAATCTTTGCAAACCTGGCTTGATGCGCCGGTTATTCGTAGTGAGGGGAAACGTTTTCAGGTTGATGTCCGTTATGCCGCAGTGCCAGGCAGAACAGACTGGAGAACGCATTGTCTTCGCGAAGTAGTGACTGTGGCTCATTGCACTGGTGTGATGCTGGTGTTCTTGCCCGGTCAGGCAGACATCCAGTGGCTGGCAGGTCAGCTTCGCGAAAGTGGACTGGCAGAGCGGGTTCGTATGCTTCATGGCAGTTTGCCTCTCTCGGAACAACAGGCTGTGCTTGATGAGGCTCGCGCGGGTGTCCAAATGATTATTCTGGCCACCAACGTGGCGGAAACCAGTCTGACCATCGATGGGGTCACTCACGTGGTGGATAGCGGGTTTATCCGTGAGCCCCTGTATGATCCTGCCAGACACCGCTCGAGGCTTGTCACACGACGGGTCAGTGAGTCCAGTGCCCGGCAGCGAGCGGGACGCGCTGGCCGGCGCGGCCCCGGGCACTGCATACGGCTTTGGGCCGAGTCGGAGGTGCTCGCCCGTTATACCGCGCCCGAAATTCATCGTGTTGGCCTCGACGGACTGGTCCTTGATCTTGCACGCTGGGGGTGTAGCCAACCTGATGGAATGGAGTGGCTGGATCCTCCGCCTGGAGGTGCCTGGCGTAGTGCGGTGGACCGGTTGACCTCCGCCGGGGTACTGGACCGACAGGGCGCTTTGACGCCGCTCGGGCAAGCGGTGTCATCGGTGGCAACGGAGCCGGCGCTGGCCATTCTGGTGATTGCCGGCAGAGAGATCGGTCTGGTTGAGACGGCATCACGGCTGGCCGCCTTACTCTCTGATCGCGATCCCTTTCAGGGGCTGGGTGTGGACGTGCGCGACCGCCTGCAGGCCCTGGAACAGCGTCCCCAACAATATGGAAGCCTGCTGGCCGAAGCCCGCAGACTTGCCGGCGGCAAACATCGTGATGAAAGCGATTGGCGGCAAGGGCTAGGCGCATTACTGGCCTGTACCTTCCCGCAACAGGTGGCAAGGCAAAGGCCCGGGCGAGACGGGGTGTATCAGATGGTGGATGGCCCCGGTGTCCGTTTACCGGAACGGGATCGATTGCTTGGCCACGAGTGGTTAGTGGTGCTCGACACCGACGGGCAGCCACGGGATGCCCGGTTGAGGTTGGTCATGCCGTTGGATGAGCGAGCCGTGACTGCGGTGCTGGACAAGCACGCTCGCTGGCGCAAACGTGCCGGTTGGGATAGTGAGCGTGGCCGGGTGACCGGGCGTCGTGAGCAGGTGCTGGGCAATCTGGTGATTGAAGCGCATCCCCTTGCCGAGGTGTCTGCAGAGCAATGTGTCGAAGGGCTGCTTCAGGGGGTTCGTGAAGCCGGATTAGACAACGCCTTGCCCTGGGTTGAAGAGGCGCGCCAGTGGCAGGCCAGGGTTGCGAGAATGGCGTCACTGGAATCGGGTTGGCCGGCAGTGGACGACTCGACGCTGGAGGCAACCCTTGAGCAGTGGCTGGCGCCCTTTATGGCCGGCATGCGACGACTGGACGATCTACGCAAGCTGCCACTGCAGCATGCACTGGATGTGATGTTGACGTTGGAACAAAGACAGGCGCTGGACGCGCAGTTACCGGCCCGGGTGGCAATTCCCAGCGGGCGCAACGCCACGCTTGATTATCGTAGCGAATACGTAGTGCTTGCAGTGAAATTACAGGAATTGTTTGGGCTCGGAGCCTTGCCGACCCTTGCCAAAGGGCGTTTGATGATCACCGCACATTTGCTGACCCCCGCCGGACGGCCTGCTGCGATTACCAATAACCTTGAGCGCTTCTGGCGGGAAAATTACCCTGCCGTGCGCAAGGAGCTGCGTGGGCGATACCCCAAGCATCCCTGGCCTGAGGACCCGCTTGAGGCCACTGCGACGGCACTGACCAAGCGAAGGCTGGGGCAGTAATTTCCATGTCTTTGCCGTATTCAGAAAACGGCGAAATCGATGTCCAGGTTGTATTTACGGGTGGTAGGCCGCTGCCGACCGTTGGTCAGGCGTGTTACTTCGCGATAGGTGAAATCGCGGAGTTCGGCGGTGGTGACCTCGCCATCTCCGTTGTTGTCTGCACGCTTGTTGGTCAGTGCATCGATGACACTAGCCGTAAAAATCCCGTTCTGGATAGCCTCGGTTTCAAGTGCGAATTCCTGTCCGCCAGACGCACTGATGATGATCGCTCCAGTAGAAGCACGCAGATCCACAAAGGCGTTCTGCAAAAGCGCGTAGGAGATGCCCGGAGATGCTTCTGATTGAGGTTGTGCTCTGACGGACAGACCGCGACTTTGCACTCCCGGTGGCAGTTCCAGGCGGGCCACCGGCTCTGTGACTTCCCCGGAGTGGCAAGTATCCAGCATCAGCAGTTTGTTTCTCGAGGGAATTCCGTCGAGCAGTCGGTTAATGTCCTCGTAGGGCAGCCCTTTGCCCGCGGGGGTGGCAATGTCAATATCCGAGGTTCCAAAGAAGTAGTTGTCCTGTTCGTCAAGAAAACCGTGCCCGGCCAGAAAAACGACAACGTGATCCTGCGCAGTCCCTTGGTTGAGAAACGCCTTGGCATCACGGACCGAGCGCGCGGTGACCTGGCGGTCCAGCAAGGTAAAGCGGTGAACCTCGCGATATTGATCACTGGCGCCAAGGGCGTTGGCCAGATCGGTGGCATCTTTGGCGGCGTAGCGCAGGTCGAGACGGTCATCCGCATAATCCGAGACACCAATAGTAAGCAGATAGAGCGCTGGCTTGCGGTTGTTATCAGCCTGGTTGTAAGTGAGGAAACGGGTTTCTGATTGCAGGCCGCCACCGGTGCTGACGTAAGCCCGGATGTTGTTTCTGCCGGGTGTCAGATCAATGGACAGGGTGCCGTGGTTGTTTTTCAGGGGTAGGCCCTGCTGGCCAAACACCGGCACCTGATTCACCTGCACGTGCAGTGTCAGGTCCGAATGTTTGGCGTCCTCAACCGCATACGTCAAGTTAATCTGGTCCCTTCGTTGAAGCAGCGCCTGTGGGCCGCTCAGGGTCAATGCTGGTTTATCTATATTCAGAGGCATCCGTGAGGGATGGCCATGATGACGTTGCTGCCGATGGCTGACCAGTTTTTCCCAGAGCATGCGGCTGTTGGGCGTGGCGTATCCGAGACGCTGCAGTACGATATCCGGTCGATTTAGCCAGTAATCGTATTGTGCGTAATCAAATACCTTGCTGTCTTGCACAAAACTGGCGTTGTGCAGTGCGCGAGGGGTTGACCAGTAGTAGCCATCGGGCGAGTTGATAACAAATTCTCCCGACTTGTCGATGCTGATGGTTGCCACCAAGCGTGGATGGCGGTTGCCGATATCCGGTTTCACCAATACCTGATCGAGTTGCGTGCTTACCGTGTTGAGCCGGAAGTTGCCGCTGGGTATGTCTGTCCGCCAGATCTTGATAGTGCCGTTGCTGGAGGCGGTGATGACCGCGCGCTCGTTCAGTTGTTCGAGGGCGGTGATGTGTCCCTGGTGGGCTTCCACAATGGTTTCGAGGACCAGACCGGAGCGAATATCCCGGATATTCAGGTTGCCACTGTCATCGGCATTCCACAGTTGGCCATTGGGGGTCGCCTGCATCAGTTCAGAGCGCCCCCACAGTGGATACATCTCCATGAGCGGTTTGCCAGAGGTATCAAACTGCTGGATCACATCAATGGCCGGGTTGAACGCAGAGGAATAACCGGTCAGTCCGGAAACGAAAAATGTCTCCGTCAGTTTGTCGTATTCCAGTGACTGCTTGCCAAGCTGGGTATAGGGAAGATCCAGTGTCACGCCAGCATGAGGAAGGACGACCTTGCCTTGATCGATTCTCACCGCCAGCGAGCGGCTCTGTTCGTCAAAGAGAACAAATTCATGGACTGTCGAATCAAAACGATACCATTCGGTTGAGGTGTCCTCGGCAACGTCATACTCATAGAGAATGTTGTCTCTCGCGTAGACGATTCCCTTGTCGGTGAAGGCATGGTCGGCGACCTGAAAGTTGAGTGTACGGACCAATGCCGGGTCGTCGGTGCTGGCGATTAGCTCCATGCCGCTGGCAGAGACATGCATCCACTTGTTATTTAGCTGCGCGCTATTAACCGGCAAAGGCAACGCGCTTTTGTGCAAATTCAGGGACGACAGATCCAGCACAAACATGTCACCTTTGCCAATGGTGCCGGTGGTGACGGTCAACGCTTCCTGCTGAACGGAAAGACTGTTGATCGGGTAGAACTGGCGGGTAAGCGTATCAATGACTTGTCCGGTGAGGGAGTCACGAATCAGGATATTGTCATCGGTAAACTGGTCGTCGTATTGAACCGTGCGGTTGAAGAGCAGGGCCCGGCTTTCAGACACTGCGGCATGGTGATTCACGGCTGGACTGTGGGGCAGGGCATACGGAGTAAACTGACCGTCAAGCGTATAAGTGCCGTTATCGGCGATGATGGTGCCCGGGCCGGAAAACACCAGGTTGCTGCTTAGGGGAGCCAGCCAGACGCTTCGGTTTTTGTAATTGATCGTGCCGCATTCGGCGGGGAATTCCGTGCAATACAGCAGTATTGGCTGTTCGGGGTGGAGTGTCAGTGAGGTTATCTGCCGCTGGCCCGGTTTACTGTAATGATCGGGCAGGATCAGATCCGGGAGGCTAATGGGGGATGTGGATTCCTTGAAGGAGATGGCAGGTTGGTCGCAGTAGCTTTCTTGCGGATCCGACTTGTCACGGCAGGGCCGGTTACTGATGGTCAGCTCATGCACAGAGACTCGAAGGTCCTCTCCCAGGGTAACAAGGCGGCCATCGGACGCGGTGGCCATGACCATGGGGGAGGAGTGTTCAAGGCGCTGGCGATACTGAAGTTTGCCCCAGGCGGTGTTCCAGATCTCCAGTTCATTGTGGTTGTTGATTGATACAGGGTAGACCCCGAACAGGGCGCTGGTACGCAGCTCTCGGTCAATCTGGAATGAGGCATCGAAATGGCCACCGAAGGGCTGATAGCCATTGCCCAACATGACCCAGCCGAGAAACCCTCTAGGGCCATAATCCCCCACATAGACCGCTTTGCCGCTGTTGGTCATATGCAGATTCTGTCCGCCTGCCCGTGTGGTAAACAACGCCTTGCGCTGGGCAAGATCCCAAAATGTTAACCATGAAGTCTGGCTGCCGTATTCCCGGGTCAGAAACGCAAGCTGCCCTGTCTGGTCGGAATAAGCCATCCCTTGTACCCGGCCGCTGGGCTGTTGAGCAGGAAGAATCTCGGGTGCGAGTGTGCTGATGGGCAGGTCACTGTAGGCAAAGCCAAAGGAAATCTGACGCCGGTCGTAGAAGGGGATCCCGCTTTCCACCAGATCAATCCCGTATTCCTTGATGAGTAGAACAGGGCGGCCGGTGGCGGCCAGGACCCAGAACCACACCTTTCCGGTCATCACTGTACCGTTGATCTCATTGCGGGTTTCTACCGCAAATTCAGCCACGTCACGTTCCCACATTCGGGTAATCGAGGTGAGCTGAATGCTGCCCTCCTGGGCATGAAAATCACTCCGCTCGGTGGGCGTCAGGGGGTAGCGCTTGCCAATGTCAAAGTTCCTTGAAGAGGCGCTCCTGATGACGGTGTGGTAGCTGGTATTGCCGAGTGCAATGTCGCGAAAGAGCTGTTCGGGTGCGTCAGGGGATGCCACCGGTTCACCTTCCGATAGGGGCAGGAAGACAGGTGAACCGTCGCTCCCCATAGAATAGCGGTACGTCTTGCCCTGGTGAGCCGTGGGCAGGAAGGCCGAGTTGTCCATGAGGTCGTGACTGTCTCTCTCGGCGTCTGCCAGATAGGCAATGGCCCATTCATCATGTGTGCCCAGGCGTTTGGCGGGGTCTATATGGATCAACTGGTAGAGGCTGGAAGACTCGTGTCGCTGGAAAGATTGCTGGTCTTTGTCCTGTCTGGCTCGGCGGCTAATAGCAACATTTCTTGCCACCGTCGCAGATGCGCCTGCGGGAAGCGCAAAGGCGGGAATGTTCAGTGCCTGGGAAGCTGGACTGATCAAGACGAGTAGAGGAAGGATAAGGGAAACAATACGCTTGGGCATTCTGCTAACCGTCAGAAGGATTGCATCGATTTTGACAGCCGGTTGACGCAAAGCAAGCGGGCACTATCCCGGCGGGCCCTGAAAGGGTGTCCGATGGATCCTGAAAGCAAAAAGCCCGGCACTTGGCCGGGCTTTTTGTCGTGAAGCGATTACCGTGTCTTAGACAGACTGGGCAACCGGGATCTTCACGGTGTCTGCCACTTCCTGGTACTCCGGCAGCTTGTCGAAGTTCAGATAGCGGTAGATTTCTGCGGACATGGAGTCGATGGTGTTCGCGTATTCCATGTACTCGGCGGCGCTAGGCAGCTTGCCGAGGATGGACGCCACGGACGCCAGTTCAGCAGACGCCAGGTACACATCCGCACCCTGACCCAGACGGTTCGGGAAGTTACGGGTGGAGGTGGATACCGCAGTGGACTTCGGCGCGATGCGAGCCTGGTTACCCATACACAGGGAACAGCCCGGCATTTCGGTGCGTGCACCGGCGCTGCCGAAGATGTTGTAGTAGCCTTCTTCGGTCAGCTGATGCTGATCCATCTTGGTCGGCGGGGCGATCCACAGACGGGTCGGCATGGTGCCGCTTTCCACTTTCTGCAGCAGTTTACCGGCCGCGCGGAAGTGGCCGATGTTGGTCATACAGGAGCCGATGAACACTTCGTCGATCTTGGCGCCAGCCACGTCAGACAGGGTCTTGGCATCGTCCGGATCGTTCGGGCAGCACAGTACCGGCTCTTTGATTTCGTCCATGTTGATTTCGATGACGGTGTGGTACTCGGCATCGGCGTCAGCACGCATCAGGCTCGGGTTGGCCAGCCACTCTTCCATGCCGGTGATACGACGCTCAATGGTACGGGCATCGCCGTAACCGTTGGCAATCATCCACTTCAGCATGGTGATGTTGGACTTCAGGTACTCAGCCACGCTCTCTTCGGAAAGGGTGATGGTACAGCCTGCAGCAGAACGCTCGGCAGAGGCATCAGACAGTTCGAATGCCTGCTCTACGGTCAGCTCTTCCAGACCTTCGATTTCCAGGATGCGGCCGTTGAAGACATTAACCTTGCCCGCTTTAGCGACGGTCAGGTGGCCTTCCTTGATGGCTTGCAGCGGAATGGCATGTACCAGATCACGCAGGGTAATACCCGGCTGACGCTTACCGGTGAAGCGAACCAGTACGGATTCCGGCATGTCCAGCGGCATAACGCCGGTGGCAGCAGCAAAGGCTACCAGACCGGAACCGGCCGGGAAGGAGATGCCCATGGGGAAACGGGTGTGGGAGTCACCCCCGGTGCCCACGGTATCAGGCAGCAGCATACGGTTCAGCCAGGAGTGGATGATGCCGTCGCCCGGACGCAGGGAAACACCGCCACGGTTCATGATGAAGTCAGGCAGGGTGTGCTGGGTTTCAACGTCAACCGGCTTCGGGTAAGCGGCGGTGTGACAGAAGGACTGCATGACCAGGTCAGCCTGGAAGCCCAGACAGGCCAGATCTTTCAGCTCGTCACGGGTCATCGGGCCAGTGGTGTCCTGGGAACCCACGGTGGTCATTTTCGGCTCGCAGTAGGTGCCCGGACGGACGCCTTCCATGCCACAGGCCTTGCCGACCATCTTCTGGGCCAGGGAGTAACCCTTGCCGCTGTCGTTGGGCTGCTCCGGCTTGCGGAACAGGGTGCTGGGCTCAAGACCCAGGCTCTCACGGGCCTTGGTGGTCAGGCCGCGACCAATGATCAGGTTGATACGACCGCCGGCACGGACTTCGTCCAGCAGTACCTGGGAACGCAGATCGAATTCAGCGATGACTTCGCCGTTCTTCTCAACCTTGCCCGCGAACGGGAAGACGTCGATCTGGTCGCCGGTTTCCATTTTGGAAACGTCGCACTCGAAAGGCAGGGCGCCGGAATCTTCCATGGTGTTGAAGAAGATAGGCGCAATTTTACCGCCGATACACACACCGCCAGCACGCTTGTTCGGTACGAAGGGGATGTCGTCACCGAAATGCCAGAGCACGGAGTTGGTTGCAGACTTACGGGAAGAACCGGTACCGACAACATCACCTACGTAGGCAACAGGCAGGCCTTTGGCCTTCAGTTCTTCCATCTGTTTGAGCGGGCCGATCTCGCCGTCTTTCTCAGGGAAGATGCCTTCACGGGCGTTTTTCAGCATGGCATTGGCGTGAACCGGGATGTCCGGGCGGCTCCAGGCGTCCTGTGCAGGAGACAGGTCGTCGGTGTTGGTTTCGCCGGTGACCTTGAAGACGGTCAGGGACATTTTTTCAGCCAGGTCTGCACGCTTGGTGAACCATTCGGCCTCGGCCCAGGATTCGATGACTTCCTTGGCTTTGGCGTTGCCGGCTTTCATCTTGTCTTCCACGTCGTGGAAAGCATCAAATACCAGCAGAGTGTGCTTGAGCTGCTCGGCAGCTTCTTCTACCAACTCGGGGTCGTCCAGGGCTTCCACCAGCGGCGCGACATTGTAGCCACCCTGCATGGTGCCCAGCAGCTGTACCGCACGCTTCTTGTCGATCAGCGGGGAGCTGGCTTCGCCTTTCACAATCGCGCTCAGGAAGGCGGCTTTTACGTATGCAGCCTGGTCCACGCCCGGCGGAACGCGGTTAACGAACAGGTCCTGAATGAATTCTTCTTCACCAGCCGGCGGGTTCTTCAGCAGTTCTACCAGGTCGGCAACCTGCTGCTCGTTCAGCGGCTTTGGCGGCACACCTTCGGCGGCGCGCTCTTCAACATGTTTGCGATAGGCTTCTAGCACAGCGTTTCCCTCTTGCTCAAATTGGCTGAATTCTTTTGGAAATCAGTCTTTTAGGGTGTAACTGGGGGTTGGAATTGCGCGCGGAGTATAGCGGAAATGCCATCAACTGTTAAGCGAAACGACGGTTACGGGTATTCACCAGATGAATACTCATAATCACTTGGCGTAAGTTTTGGCCAACTCAATATGGGGCATGCTGACCCTTTGGTGGCCGGCGAAAGCGCTTGTAGCTCCACAGGTATTGTTCAGGGCCTTCATTGATCAGTGCTTCGATGGACTGATTGAGGGCCACAAGGGAGGTGTCCAGATCCGGATCCGCAATGGCGTTGTCCGCGGGCCGGAAGCGCAGCTCAAAGCCCTGGGTGCCGGGAAGGCGCTTGGCCCAGGCCATAAAAGGCCGGGCTCCGGTTTGCTGGATCAGTTTGCAAGCCAGGGTGCCGGTGTAGGCGGGCTGGCCATAAAAGGGCGCATGACGACCGCTGCGACGGTCGGGCACCTGATCAGGGAGGATGGCTGTCATGGCCCCTTTGCGCATGGCGCGCACAAGTCCGGCAACGCCGCGGGCAGTGGTGGGGTACATGGTCGAGCCGAAGTGTTCTCGCCCTTGGCGCACAAGGGCATCGACCTCCGGCAACCCGGATGGGGCAAACATCACGTGCAGGTCGTAGTGATCGGCCAACCAGAAGTTAAGCACTTCCCAGCAGCCTAGATGCGGAGCCAGGATCATTACCGGTTTGCCGCTATCCACGGCCGCCTGCAGTGGCTCGCCGCCGTCGACCCGGACGACCCGCTTCAGACCGGCTTCGGGGTGATGCCAGAACAGGGCAATCTCGAAGGTATTCCGGATGCTCTCGACCAGCGATTGGCGTGCCAGCCGCTTGTGCTGGCGCGCAGACAGCTCGGGGTAGCAAAGCGCCAGATTGATCCTGGAATTGCGCAAGGCTGTGGTGGGCAAGGTGGCGATAAGGGTGCCAATCAGGGTTGCCAGCCAGCGGTTCAGCGTGAATGGCAGGCAGGCCACCAGGCGCAGGGCCAGTACGGCAGTGCGCCCTTTGAATGTCTGCATGCGTGGATTAGATCGTCTTCCCATGGCGGGGGAGTATACGAGTTGCAGCGCCGGGACGCAGCAGCCATGGGTAATAACCGCTTCATGTGTGTACCGCAGCAGTTGTGCCGCTATAATGCCGCTCCACCACGAGGACACCATGCACGATATTTCCCACATACAGCAGTTTTTGCCCTGCGCGACGCCACAGGCGTGGATTGACTGGGCGCTGCAGCACCCGGACATTCTGCTGATTGATCATGCCCATTGTGAAAAGAAGGCGGCCAGCACGGCGTTGAACCTGATGTTTCGCTATGTGGATCGCCCCGAGCTGCTGGATGCCCTCAGCCAACTGGCAAGGGAAGAGCTGCTGCATTTTGAGCAGGTGATCCAGATCATGCGCCAGCGTGGTGTCACCTATGATCACCTGTCTCCAGCCCGTTATGCGCAAGGCCTGCGTCAGCATGTGCGCACTTCCGAGCCCGGGCGATTGGTGGATACCCTTATCGTCGGGGCATTAATCGAAGCCAGAAGCTGCGAACGCTTCGCCGCCCTGGCCCCCCACGTGGACGAAGAACTGGGCCGTTACTACCGCTACCTGCTGAAAAGCGAGTCCCGTCACTATGAAGACTACCTGCGCCTGGCCGAACAATATGCAGGCGAGCCGATTGAGGAACGGGTGGCATTCTTCAAGGTGGCAGAGCAGGAGTTGATCGAAACACCGGATGAGGCGTTTCGGTTTCATTCGGGAATCCCGAGGCAGTGAATAGTTAATAATTAACAGTGAACAGCTGCGCGACTAACGCCGGGGGTTCATAAACACATGAGGCCGCGTCCAGAGTATGGGCGCGGCCTCATGCGTAAGGATCAAAACAACCTGTTTCGCGACGCTGTTAACTGTTCACTATTCACTGTTAACTAATCGCAAAGCTCTCCAATCGCAACCCAAGCTCACTGTCCGCCACAATCTGCCACCCAAGCGCCCCCCAGTCCCCCAGCACCCAGCGTTTGCCGGTCCCGCCAGGCAGGTCAACGTCGTGGACGTTGGGGCGGTGGGTGTGGCCGTGGATGAGATGCTGGACACCAGCATCTGTCATTTCCCGGACTACTTCTTCCGGGGTCACATCCATGATGTTTTCCGCTTTGTTGGCGTTCTTTCCCTGGCTTTGCATGCGCATGCCCTGAGCGATCATGCGACGCTGTTCCAGGGGCTGGGTGAGCATCCCCTGTTGCCATTGAGGGCTGCGCGCCATGGCGCGGAATTGCTGGTACTCGGTGTCCAGGGTGCACAGGCTGTCGCCGTGCATGAGCAGGGCCGGGGTGCCGTACAAATCGACCACGGTACCCTCGTCCAGCAGAGTGCCGCCACAGGCGGCGGCGAAGTCCTGGCCAAGCAGGAAGTCGCGGTTGCCGTGCATGAAGTAAAGCTTGCTGCCGCTGTCAGCAAAACGCCGAAAGGCGGCGATGGCTTGCTGGTTGAACGGAGTGTCATCGTCGTCACCTATCCAGGCTTCAAACAAGTCGCCAAGGACATACAGGGCGTCGGTTTTCCCTGTATGTTTATCCAGGAGCACCTCCAGGGCGGCAAGATGCTCTGGCCGGACAGGATCAAGATGCAGATCGGAGATGAAAAGGCTGTAGGCCATCGTTACAGGGCGCCCTCTTGCGGGGTTGCAGGGGCTTCGACGCGATAGGCCTTGAGAATGAGTATTGCCGCAACGGGAACGTCCCTGGCCATCATGCCGCTAAGGCGCTGGCTGGTGGTGGGTTCCTGAGCAATGTTGTCTACCACATTCATGCCTTCGGTTACCTTGCCGAAAACGGTGTATCCCCAGCCACGAGTGTTTTTGCCTGTGAAGTCCAGGTTGGGATTGTTTACCAGGTTAATGAAGAACTGCGCGGTGGCGGAGTGGGGATCCGAAGTGCGCGCCATTGCCAGCGTACCGCGCTGGTTGCTGAGCCCGTTGTCGGCCTCGTTCTGAATAGGGGCCTGGGTCGTCTTGCGCTGTCCGTTCTTGTCAAAACCGCCACCCTGAATCATGAAGCCTTCAATGACTCGGTGGAACTGAGTGCCTTCATAATATCCACTGTCGACGTATTGAAGAAAGTTCGCCACCGAAATGGGAGCCTTGTCTTCATATAACTCGACGGTAATCGGACCAGCTGTGGTTTCAAACCGAACCAAGGGGTTTGCCCATAGCAGCCCTGGCAGCAGGGCAAACAGTACAGCAGCAAGACGCATGACTTATTCCTCGATCAGCTCGGCGGATTCGATCAGCACAGGTTCAACCGGAACATCCTGATGGAAGCCACTGTTGCCGGTTTGCACGCCACGGATCTTCTCTACTACGTCCATGCCGTCAGACACAGCACCGAACACAGCGTAACCCCAGCCGTCCTGGCTGCGTTCCTTGTCCAGGAAATGGTTATCCGCCACGTTGATGAAGAATTGGGCAGAGGCAGAATGCGGATCCGGGGTGCGGGCCATGGCAATGGTGCCAACCTTGTTGGACAGGCCGTTGCCAGCTTCATTTTGAATAGGATCACGGGTGGGTTTTTGCTGCATGTCTTCGGTGAAGCCGCCGCCCTGGATCATGAAATTGCTGATCACACGGTGGAAAATGGTGCCGTCAAAATGGCCATCCTTGACGTATTGCACGAAGTTTTCGGTGGTTACGGGGGCTTTTTCTGCGTCCAGTTGCAGGGTGATTTTGCCGTAGGTTGTATTCAGCACCACTTTCATCGGGTTTTCTCCACAGGGTAGGGCCTGTAAGCCATAGCTGAAATTGCCACGGTGCGGGCCCAGAGTCTTTGACTGAAGGGGGTCGCACTGTACACTAGCGCACCTTTATTTTCACTGTATCCGGCGAAGGCAATGAGCGAAACCAAAGCGCCCAGCAATTTTATCAGACAGATCATCGATCGCGACCTTGCAGAAGGTAAAAATGACGGTCAGGTGGTCACCCGTTTTCCGCCGGAGCCCAATGGCTACCTGCATATCGGGCATGCCAAGTCCATCTGCCTGAATTTTGGTATTGCCGAAAGCTACCAGGGTGCCTGTCATCTGCGTTTTGACGACACCAACCCGGAAAAGGAAGAAGACGAGTACATTCAGTCCATTAAGCAGGATGTGGAATGGCTGGGTTTTGAGTGGGCGGGTGAGGTGCGTTTCGCCAGCAACTACTTCGACCGGCTGTATGAACTGGCCGTGCAGTTGATCCGCAAAGGGTTGGCGTATGTGGATCTTTCCAGTGCTGAGCAGATCCGTGAAATGCGGGGTTGGGCGCAGCAGGCAGGTACCCCCAGTGAGTACCGGGAGCAAAGCCCGGAAGAGGCGCTGGCCCAGTTCGAAAAGATGAAGAACGGCGAGTTCCCGGATGGCGGAGCGGTGCTGCGGGCGAAAATTGATCTGGCCAGCCCCAATATGAACTTGCGCGATCCGGTGCTTTACCGGGTGCGCCGTGCGACGCACCATCAGACCGGTGACAAGTGGGTTATCTACCCCATGTACGATTTCACCCACCCGCTATCAGATGCCATTGAAGGCATTACCCATAGCCTGTGTACTCTGGAATTCGAGGATCACCGTCCCTTCTATGACTGGGTGGTAGCCAATACCGATGTTGGCGCTGAACCACGTCAGTACGAATTTGCACGTTTGAACCTGAATTACACCGTGACCAGCAAGCGCAAGCTCAAACAGCTGGTTGACGAGAAGCACGTGGATGGCTGGGACGACCCGAGGATGCCGACCATTTCCGGGATGCGACGCCGTGGCTATACCCCTGCCTCCCTGCGTTCTTTCTGTGAGTCCGTAGGGGTGAGCCGGGCGGACTCAGTGGTCGATATGGGGATGCTGGAAGCGGCTATCCGTGATGACCTGAATCAGCATGCGCCCCGTGCCATGTGTGTGATTCGTCCGCTCAAACTGGTGATCGACAACTGGGCAGAGGGCAAGGAAGAATCGCTGACTGCGCCGGTGCATCCACAAAATGAAGCCATGGGAACTCGCCAGGTGCCCATGACCCGTGAGGTCTACATCGATCAGGATGATTTCCGGGAAGAAGCCAACAAGAAGTTCAAGCGACTGGTGCTGGGTGACCGGGTGCGGCTGCGCTATGGCTATGTGGTGCGTGCAACGGACGTAGTGAAGGACGATCAGGGTAACGTTATCGAGGTTCGCTGCAGCTATGACCCGGAGACGTTGGGCAAGAACCCTGAGAATGATGAAGGTCAGGGCAAATTGCGCGGTGTGATCCACTGGGTCAGTGCCAGTAAAGGGCTACCTTGTGAGGTTCGCCTATATGACCGGTTGTTTACGGTGGCAAACCCGGCCAAGGTAGAAGAAGGCCAGACGTTCCTGGAGAACATCAATCCTGAGTCTCTCAAGGTGGTGTCCGATTGCTGGGTAGAACCGGGCCTGCGCGGCGCACTGGCCGAAACCCGTTATCAGTTTGAGCGCGAGGGGTACTTCTGCGTAGATCAGGAGAGCACGGACGAGCGGTTGGTATTTAACCAGACCGTGGGGCTGCGGGAGTCGTGGCCCAAGGACAGCTGATAAAGGCAGTGAATAGTTAACAGTAAATAGTGAATAGCTGCGCGGTTTCGTGTGGTGGTTGACTGAAGACAGAGAGGCCGCGCCCAGATGTTGGGGGCGGCCTTTTTGTTGGCCGCGAAGAATGGTTAGACGCCCGACTTGAGACGTCGAGCTGCGATGAACCATAAAAAAACCGCGGCCAGCATGGGCTGGGCGCGGTTTTTGGGCGAGCAACGGGACTTAACCCAGCGCCTTCTCGCCGGACTGCAGGGTCTGGAAAATCAGGGTGTTGATGGTCATGGGGCCAACGCCGCCGGGGACCGGGGTGTAGGCTGAGACGCGGTCCAGAAGGGGGGCGAGCTCAATGTCACCACATTTTTGCGGGTGGTAACCAGCATCAACGACCACGGCGCCATCCTTGATCCACTCTGCCTTGATGAATTCCGGCTTGCCGACCGCGCCGACCACGATATCCGCCTGTTTGATCAGTTCTGGGAGGTTTTGGGTGCGGCTGTGACAGATGGTAACCGTGGCATTGGCTTCCAGCATCATCATGGCCATGGGTTTGCCGAGGATGGCGCTGCGCCCCACGACTACGGCATGCTTGCCTTCCAGCTTGACCTGATAATGCTCCAGCAGGCGCATGATTCCCTTGGGGGTGGCACAACCGTAGGCGGCTTCGCCCATGCTCATGCGGCCAAAGCCCAGACAGGTGACGCCATCCACGTCTTTTTCCAGGCTGATGGCATCAAAGCAGGCCCGTTCGTCAATCTGCGCGGGCACCGGGTGCTGCAGCAGAATGCCGTGCACATCGGGGTTGTTATTCAGCTCGTCAATCTTGGCCAGCAGCTGTTCGGTTGTGGTGGTTTCCGGCAATTCAATGGCTACGGATTCCATCCCCACGCGGTGGCAGGCGTTGCCCTTCATTTTTACGTAGGTGGCGGAGGCCGGGTCGGCACCGACCAGAATGGTGGCCAGAATTGGGGTGCGGCCACCGGCTTTGGCTTTCAGGGCTTCGACACGTTCGCGCATTTCTTCTTCGAACTGCTGAGCCAGGGCCTTGCCGTCGAGAATCTGGGCGGTCATGGAATCTCTCTCTACATAGTTGATGGTGAAGGGAATCAGGGGGCGCGATTTTCGCATGGCCCGACCCGTGGCGCAAAAGGAACTCCCTAACAGGCTGTTGAAAAGCCCCTTGCATGCTCAGCGTGGCCTGAAGGGTGCAGCTGTTGTGTTTTGTCGCAACGGGCAGGGTGGTTCATCTCCTGGCGACAAAGCGCAGCAGATGTGCCCTTCAGGCCGCGCCCTACGGGTCTTTCAGGCTGGTCCGCACTCGCTGTTGCGCTTTTTCGATGGATGGACATACACCTTCAAAAGCGCGCCACTCTTTACCTTTTGACCCATAGAGGGGGCGAACCAGCCTGAAAGATTGAGTGCGCAAGGGGCTTTTCAACAGCCAGCTAATGATCACGGTGCCGTGATCACAAGTTGTTTAAAATCTGAACGTTAGGGATTTTTTCTTTCCCGGTGCGTTGACGCTTACCGGGGCGCCGAGTATTATGCGCGCCTCGCTTTCAAGCACTGTTGGCGTGACTGATAAACGGGGTGTAGCGCAGCCTGGTAGCGCGCCTGCTTTGGGAGCAGGATGTCGGGGGTTCGAATCCCTCCACCCCGACCATCAGATTAGCGGAACCTGCAATGCGCCTGTAGCTCAACCGGATAGAGCAACGGCCTTCTAAGCCGTCGGTTGCAGGTTCGAGTCCTGCCAGGCGTGCCAGGCAGGGAAGCAACAAGTTTATGGTGACTGTAGCTCAGTTGGTAGAGCCCCGGATTGTGACTCCGGTGGTCGGGGGTTCAAATCCCCTCAGTCACCCCATATTAAAAGCCTCCGGGATACCCCGGAGGCTTTTTCGTATGTGCCTCCGGGTACTGCTGTCCGATGACAGGGCGGCTATGTAGGCAGGAAGGGCGGCATTGATTATAATCTGCGCCCTTGAATATTGATCGTCACGCTTCACAGTGGTCGGCGAGCAGCGAAAAAGTCTTTTTAAAGAGGATGTTATGCAGGTTTCTGTTGAAACGACTTCAGGTCTTGAGCGCCGTCTGACGGTGGGTGTACCGGCGGAGAAAGTGGACTCTGCAGTAGAAGATAAACTGCAGGAAGCCAAGAAAAATGTCCGTCTGGACGGTTTCCGCCCGGGCAAAGTGCCCATGCGTGAAGTAAAGCGTCGCTTCGGCAGCGCCGTGCGTAACGATGTGCTGGCTGACGTCATGCGTGAAGCCTTCATTGAGGCGGTAGAGCAGGAAAAACTGCAGCCTGCCGGCATGCCGGGCTTTGAAGCGACCACCAATGAGCCGGGTAAAGACCTTGAGTTCGTGGCGACCTTTGAAGTGTATCCGGAAGTGGAGCTGCAGGCTTTTGACGGCATTGCTGTCGAGAAGCCGCAGGCAGACGTTTCTGATGAAGACGTCGACACCATGATCGAGACCCTGCGTCAGCAGCGCGCTCAGTTCGAGGAAGTGGAGCGTGCCGCAGAACAAGGCGATCGCGTCAACATCAACTACAAGGGTCTGAAAGACGGTGAAGCCTTCGAGGGCGGCACGGCAGACGGCCAGAACCTGGAGCTGGGCTCCGGTCAGATGATCCCGGGCTTTGAAGATGGCATCGTTGGCATGAAGGCTGGCGAAGAGAAAGACATCGACGTGACCTTCCCGGAGGAGTACCACTCCGAAGAGCTGAAGGGCCAAGCCGTTGTTTTCCAGATCAAGGTCAACAAGGTAGAAGGCAAGCAGTTGCCGGAAGTGGACGCTGAGTTCATGAAGGCATTCGGCGTTGACGATGGCGACGAGGCCAAGTTCAAGGCGGAAGTTCGCAAGAACATGGAGCGTGAGCTCAAGAACGCCATCACTGGCAAAGTGAAAGAGCAAGTCATGGAAGGCCTGTCCGACCTGCACGCATTTGACCTGCCGGCGGCTCTGGTAAGCCAGGAAGTTCAGCGCATGCGTCAGCAGATGGTTCAGCAGTTCGGCGGCGGCCAGCAATTTGATGCTTCCATCCTGCCGGATGACCTGTTCACCGAGCAGGCCCAGCGTTCTGTGCGTCTTGGCTTGATCATTCGTGCGATCCTTGACCAGAACGAGCTGAAAGCCGATGCCGACAAGGTGAAAGCCCGTGTTGAGGAAATCGCCGAGCAGTACGAGAAGCCTGAAGAGGTGGTGAACTGGGTGTACGGTAACCCCCAGCAGCTGCAACAGATCGAAGGCGCGGTGCTGGAAGAGCAGGTAGTCGACCTGGTGCTGGCAAGCGCCAAGGTAGAAGAGAAAACCATGTCCTACCAGGATGCCGTGAAGCCGCGTGAGCAGGCTGAAGCCTGATCAGCCAGGCGATAACGGATCGGAAAAGGGGCCTTCGGGCCCCTTTTTTGTTCCAGGTAGTTCCGGTAGTGGCATTCCCCAGTGCCGTATTTCCTTGCCTTTGGTGAGGGTATTGCCGCGATTTTTCCTGTTTTGGCTGCCGAATTGACCTATTAATGCACAATCTGGCCAAGAATTGCGCACTTGAACCCCGGCAAAGCCCACTTTTATAGACGCCCCCATGGTGCCGTCATAAGATGCCAGAACAGTGATTTTTTCCGAAGCCCTTGTAATCCGCCTGTTTGGGCCCCATTGCAGCTTCAGGAGATGGCCGTTGCGACGGCCCTAATAATACCGTCCCGTCGTCTAAGGATGACCGACCAGAGGGAAGCGCTACATGATCGACTTGAGCCGTATCCAATCCATGACCCCGGAAATGAGCCAGCTTATCAAGGACCCGACCAATCTGGGTCTGGTACCGGTGGTGATCGAGCAGACTGCTCGGGGTGAGCGTTCCTTTGATATTTATTCCCGTTTGCTGAAAGAGCGGGTCATTTTCATGGTGGGCCAGGTGGAAGATCACATGGCCAACCTGATCGTGGCGCAGCTTCTGTTTCTTGAATCCGAAAACCCGGACAAGGACATCCATCTGTATATCAACAGCCCGGGTGGCTCAGTGACTGCCGGCATGTCTATCTACGACACCATGCAGTTCATCAAGCCTGATGTGTCCACCATGTGTGTCGGTCAGGCCGCCAGCATGGGGGCGTTCCTGCTGGCTGCAGGTGCAGAAGGCAAGCGTTACGCGCTGCCTAATGCCCGTGTGATGATTCACCAGCCGTTGGGTGGTTTCCAGGGCCAGGCCTCGGATATCGAGATCCATGCCAAGGAAATCCTCAAGATCAAGGGCCAGTTGAACCACCTGCTGGCTCACCACACGGGTCAGCCGCTCGAGCGTCTGGAGAAAGATACCGATCGCGACAACTTCATGGGGGCGGAAGAGGCCCAAGAATACGGCATCATTGACGCCGTCTTGAAGCAGCGTCCCGTGTAATTAGGTAACGTTCGTTTAAAAAGTGTCCTAACGGCACTGCCGGGAGCCCGGCGGGCTTGAAAAACCCCCGGTCTCCCTGCATCTTCAAAGATATAGCGATTTTCAATACACAGGTTTAGAGGCAATTCGATGACCGATACCACTGGCAAGAGCGATGACGGCAAGCTGCTGTACTGCTCCTTTTGCGGCAAGAGCCAGCATGAGGTACGCAAGCTGATTGCGGGCCCCTCGGTCTTTATCTGTGATGAATGTGTGGACCTGTGTAACGACATCATCCGCGAGGAAGTCCAGGAAGACAGCAGTGAGACTGGCGGCGAACGTCTTCCCAAGCCCAATGAAATCAAGGATACCCTTGATGAGTATGTGATTGGCCAGGAGCGCGCTAAAAAGGTGTTGGCGGTAGCGGTTTACAACCACTACAAGCGCCTGCGCACGAGTGGCAAAGGACGTGATGAGGTCGAGCTGGGTAAAAGTAACATCCTGTTGATCGGTCCGACCGGTAGTGGCAAGACCCTGCTCGCAGAAACCTTGGCGCGACTGCTGAACGTACCGTTCACCATTGCGGATGCGACCACCCTTACCGAGGCTGGCTATGTCGGCGAGGACGTGGAAAACATTATCCAGAAACTGCTGCAGAAATGTGACTACGATGTGGAAAAAGCCCAGCGTGGTATCGTCTACATTGATGAGATCGACAAGATTTCCCGCAAGTCCGACAACCCTTCCATTACCCGTGATGTGAGCGGGGAGGGCGTGCAGCAGGCGTTGCTCAAACTGATCGAAGGAACGGTTGCGTCCGTGCCGCCCCAAGGGGGGCGCAAGCATCCCCAGCAGGAGTTCCTGCAGGTTGATACGTCCAACATGCTCTTCATCTGTGGTGGTGCCTTCGCCGGTCTCGACAAGGTTATCCGTGACCGTTCCGAGAAAGGCGGTATCGGTTTCTCTGCCGAAGTGAAGAGCAAAGACGATAGCCGCAATCTTGGAGAGCTGCTGGTCGATGTGGAGCCAGAGGATCTGGTGAAGTATGGCTTGATTCCGGAGTTCATTGGCCGCTTGCCTGTAATTGCAACGCTGGAAGAATTGAGTGAAGAAGCGCTGATACAGATTCTCACTGAACCGCGTAACGCGCTCACTAAACAGTACGCTCGCCTGTTCGAGATGGAGGGGGTCGAGCTGGACTTCCGCGACGACGCGCTCCGTGCGGTGGCGAACAAGGCCATGATTCGCAAAACCGGTGCCCGTGGACTGCGTTCCATTCTCGAAAGTGTGTTGCTGGACACCATGTATCAGGTGCCTTCCATGGATGGTGTGGCCAAGGTGGTCATCGACAGCCCTACCATTAAAGGCGAATCCGACCCGCTGTTGATTTACGAAAACAGCGAGCAGTCTTCCAAGGTGGCGCCCGACTAAGGCGCCCCCCGGTTATTTAGAGGCAATCTGTGCTGAAAGATATTCCCCTTTTGCCACTGCGTGATGTGGTGGTCTACCCCCATATGGTCATTCCTCTGTTCGTTGGCCGCGAAAAATCCATCGCCGCGCTCGAAGCAGCTATGGCTGCGGACAAACAGATCATGCTGGTGGCCCAGAGAAATGCGTCTGACGATGATCCTGGTGTTGATGACATATACCGGGTAGGCACCGTTTCGACCATTCTTCAATTGCTGAAACTCCCTGACGGTACCGTGAAGGTACTGGTAGAAGGGGGACAGCGTGCCCACGTGGTGAAAGCAGAGTTTGGCGAGCAAGGCGCCGTTGCCGACGTACGCGAACTGGAAGAAGGTTTGCCGGACAGCGGCGAACAGGATGCACTGGCCAAGTCTCTGCAGTCCCAATTTGAAGACTATGTGAAGCTGTCCAAGAAAGTGGCGCCGGAGGTCACAGGATCGGTCTCATCCATTGACGAAGTCAGCCGTCTGGCCGACACCATTGCAGCGCATCTGCAACTCAAGCTTGAAGAGAAGCAGGACGTGCTGGAAATGGTGGATGTTCGTGAGCGGGTAGAGCACCTGATCGCGCTGATGGAATCAGATATTGATGTTCTCAAGGTAGAAAAGCGCATCCGTGGCCGCGTCAAGAAGCAGATGGAAAAGAGCCAGCGCGAGTACTACCTGAACGAGCAGATGAAGGCGATCCAGAAAGAGCTTGGTGACCTGGATGAAACCGGCAACGATCTGGACGAGCTGGAAAAGAAACTCGATAGCGTGGGCATGCCGAAGGAAGCCCGTGACAAGGCTCAAAGCGAGTTCAACAAGCTCAAAATGATGTCGCCCATGTCGGCAGAAGCGACCGTGGTGCGCGGTTATCTGGACTGGATGACTTCAGTGCCGTGGAAAAAACGCAGCCGGGTAAAACATGATCTCGCCAATTCCAAACAAGTCCTGGACAGTGATCATTACGGGCTGGAAGAGGTAAAAGACCGAATCCTGGAATTTCTGGCAGTGCAAAGCCGGGTCGGCAAAGTTAAAGGGCCAGTGCTGTGCCTGGTCGGCCCGCCTGGGGTGGGTAAGACATCATTGGGGCAGTCCATCGCCAAGGCGACCAACCGAAAGTTTGTTCGCATGGCGTTGGGTGGTGTACGGGATGAAGCTGAAATTCGCGGTCATCGCCGGACCTATATCGGTTCCATGCCCGGCAAGATTATCCAGAAATTATCCAAGGTCGGAGTGAGAAATCCGCTGTTCCTGCTCGACGAAGTCGACAAGATGGGAATGGATAACCGAGGTGATCCGGCCTCTGCGTTGCTTGAGGTGTTGGACCCGGAGCAGAACGATACCTTCAGCGATCATTACCTTGAAGTGGACTACAACCTGTCAGAGACGTTGTTTATCTGTACGTCCAATTCCATGAATATTCCCGGACCGCTGTTGGACCGCATGGAAGTGATCCGCATCCCCGGCTATACCGAGGATGAGAAGGTCAACATTGCGCTGCAGTACCTGGTGCCCAAACAGATCAAGAACAACGGTCTGAAAAAAGACGAGTTGGTGATCGGCGATGACGTGGTGCGTTATGTGGTGCGTCACTACACCCGTGAAGCCGGTGTCCGGGGACTGGAGCGTGAGATCAGCAAGATTTGTCGCAAGGTCGTTAAAGAGAACCTGTTGGCAGGTGAGGCTGCGGTTTCGATAACTCTTGGCGAAGACCAGGTGGAGCATTATCTGGGGGTGCGCAAGTTCAGCTTTGGCCGAGCAGAAGAGAATGATCAGGTTGGTCAGGTTACCGGCCTTGCCTGGACCTCTGTTGGTGGTGAGTTGCTGACGATTGAAAGTGTTTCCACTCCCGGCAAGGGGCGGGTAATCTCTACCGGCTCGCTCGGCGATGTGATGCAGGAATCCATTCAGGCCGCCTGGACCGTGGTGAAAAGTCGTGCAGGCGCGCTGGGAATTCGCCGCCGGGCCCTGGAGCGTAACGATCTCCATATGCATGTACCTGAAGGTGCCACGCCGAAGGATGGCCCGAGTGCGGGTATTGGCATGTGTACTGCCATGGTGTCGGTCTTGACGGGTATCCCGGTCAGGGCAGATGTGGCCATGACGGGTGAAATTACCCTGCGTGGGCAGGTGTTGCCGATCGGTGGCTTGAAAGAAAAGCTGCTGGCAGCGCACCGGGGCGGCATTAAAACGGTATTGATACCGGAAGAAAATGAACGGGATCTCAAGGAGATTCCGGAGAATATCAAGGCATCCCTGGATATCAGGCCTGTAAAATGGATTGACCAGGTGCTTGATGTGGCGCTGACTCACCAACCCAGTCCGCTTTCACAAGCGGAGCAGGAGGAGGATCTAGCGTTAGCTGAAGAGAAAAACCAGGAAGGTAACAAGCGTCCCAGTACACACTGACAGTCAACTTTAAAAGTAATTTTAAATAGTTGATCTGTATGGTTTTTCATTTTTTTAAACTTGGGAGAGTCTGCACTGTTGGTTCCTTGACGGCCCTTATACCCGTTGGTATAAAAACGGCTTCGCCAAAGGAGAGTGCGTCTCGCCTCGACCATAAAACCGGGAAAACAGAAAGGGGAACTTTGTGAATAAGTCAGAGTTGATTGATGCGATTGCCGCTAGCGCGGACATTTCCAAAGCTGACGCTGGTCGTGCTTTGGACGCTACTTTGGAAGCGGTAACTGGCGCCCTGAAAAATGGTGACAGCGTTTCTCTGGTAGGTTTTGGTACTTTTGCTGTTAAAGAGCGTGCCGCCCGTGAAGGCCGTAACCCGCAAACTGGCCAGACCATCCAGATCAAGGCAGCGAAAGTACCGGGCTTCAAAGCCGGTAAAGCGCTGAAGGATGCGGTGAACTAAACTGTTTGCAGGAGCGGTAGTTCAGCTGGTTAGAATACCGGCCTGTCACGCCGGGGGTCGCGGGTTCGAGTCCCGTCCGCTCCGCCAGTTTGAGAAAGCGCACCCGTTAGCGGATGCGCTTTTTTCAGTTTAAAGGAACTGTCGCTTGGTGGCGGTTCTGACATAACAAGACAGACATTCAAATCGTAATTCGAGAGTACCTCGACGGAGTAATTTCATGCAGGAGTTCAGACGGTTTGTCCGCGGTCCCGTGGGCAAGGTCCTGCTTGCCGCGATCATTCTTCCTTTCGTGATTTCCGGCTTTTACGGCTATTTTGTTGGTGGCGGTAGCGGTGATGTGGTTGCTGAAGTTGAAGGCACCCCTATTACCCGTAACGCGGTCAATCAGCGGGTAGAGCGTGTACGCGACATGTTGCGGCAGCAAAGCCCGAACATGAATCCCGCGCTGCTGGATTCATTTGTACGTCCGGCAATGGTGCTGGATGGTTTGGTTAACGAACAGTTGATCCTCAGTGCTGCCGAGAAATCCAAGCTGGTTTTCAGCACCAGCCAGGTATCGGCTGACGTTCGCCAGATCGAGTTGTTTCAGGAAGACGGCAAGTTTTCCAACAACCGTTTTGAGCGTGAGTTGCGTAGCCGTGGCATGAGCCCGCAGGGCTACATCCGTGGGCTCCAGCAGGACATGGTGAAAGAACAGTATCGTGCGGGCTTCATGGCCACGAACTTCGCCTTGCCGTCCGAACTGGACGAGCAGCGCCGCCTGGGTGAGCAGGTTCGCGATATCCGCTATACCGAGCTGGATCTCAATGCCCTGCGTAGCAGTTTCTCCGTGAGTGACGATGAAATCGCCACCTTCTACGAGGAGAACCAGGGCGAATTCATGCGTCCGGAAGAGTTCCGTATTGCCTACGTGAGCCTCTCGGCAGATCAGTACGCCGATCAGGTGTCGGTCACTGATGAGGACGTGGCAGAAGAGTATGAGGTCCGCAAGGCGATTCTTGCTGAATCCGGTGCCAATACGGCTCGCAAGGTAGCGCATATCCTGATCGCAGTAGACGGTGATCGTAGTCTGGAAGACGCCAAGGTTCGTGCCGAAGAAGCCGAGAAGGCCATTGCCGGTGGTATGAGTTTCGCCGATGCCGCTGCGGACTATTCGGACGACCCGGGTTCGGCCTCCAGTGGTGGTGACCTGGGCGTGGTGACCAAGGGCGCGTTGCCGGAAGAAATGGAGGCGGCTATTGCAGAACTCGAACCGGGTGTGGTGTCTGCACCGGTAGTAAGCGATGCGGGTGTACACCTGATCAAGGTCACCGAAGTGGCAGAAGAGCGTGACATGCCTACCCTGGCAGAGCTCTCCTCGCAAATTCGCGCGGATCTCAAGCAGGCTCGTGCTGAGGCGATGCTCAATGAAGATGTGGCGACTCTTGAAGAGTCTTTGTACGAGCATAGCTCACTGGACAGCCCTGCAGAGCAGATCGGTGCAGAAGTACAGCGTACCGAATGGGTTGCCCTGTCCGCGTTGCCGTCTCCGTTAAACGCGCCGGCTGTTCAGCAAGCCCTGAACAGCGATGAAGTCCGCCGTGATGGCCATAACAGTGAGTTGCTGGAATCTGCCCCGGGTCAGTATCTTGCCGTGCGGATTGTCGAAGAGAAGGCCGCAGAGCCGCTGCCTCTGGACGAAGTTCGTTTCGCCATTGAGGAGCGTATCAAGGGTGAGCGCGCGGCGGACAAGGTTCAGTCCCTGATCGGCGAGGCCGAGAAAAAGCTGGAAGAGGGCGCTAGCCTGGAAGATATCGCTACCCTGTTTGAGGCGGAAGTCCAGGAGCAGGAAGGTCTGCAACGGGGGGGCGCTGAGCCGTCCATGGAAGTGGTCAATGGCGCTTTTTCGCAGTCACGCCCGGCAGAAGAAGGTGAAGGCAGTGTGGCGATTACCCGCACCGGCAATGGCTCCCTGATTGCCTATCAAGTCACCCGAGTGGAAGACGGTAACGCTGAGCCGCTGACGGATGAGCAACAGCTGGCTGCCCTGCGTGAGCTTGGTAATATCGAAGGGCAGCGCAGTTTCCGCCAGGTTGTTGCCCTGTTGAGAGAAGAAGGGGATGTGGAACTGCATTCATCTCGCCTGAGTCCCAATACGGGTGATGAACAGTAACTCCGCATTCGTACCACTAAAAAGCCCACCTTTTGGTGGGCTTTTTAGTGTCTGGGGCAGCGTTCAGCTACGAGCTACGCTCGATTCGATAGAAAAACCCAAAATTGTTCCCGGCTTTAGAAGAGCGGAAACGCCTCCGCGATCGATCAGTTCGATGCCAATTAATAACCCGAGTACTCCCCGGGTGAGTCGCGCAGCGGAGTAACGCACGCAGTGCGGCCCCGAAGGGGGGCGAAGCGAATAACCCTGCTTGCACGGCTTCCATAGAAGGTTCTTCTGCCAACAAAAAGCCCGCCCGGTTTCCCGGGCGGGCTTTTTGTTGGGTTCGAGAGGATAGCTGCCTTCTCTGCTACTTTGCCGCTGTTTAGTCGGCTTCCAGCTCGAAGGGCATGGACACGGTGCTGGCACCGGCATCGACATAGGTAATCTCGCCAGTGATGCCGGACGCCAGATCCGAGCACAGGAAGGCGGCGGTGTTACCGACTTCCTCAATGGTTACATTGCGACGCAGTGGCGCCTTGGCAGCGTTGTAGTCCAGCATGCTACGGAATTTCTTGATCCCGGAGGCAGCCAGGGTGCGGATCGGACCGGCAGAGATACCGTTAACACGGATACCTTCCGGCCCCATGCTGGAGGCCAAATAACGGACAGACGCTTCCAGGCTGGCTTTGGCCATGCCCATGACGTTGTAGTTAGGCACGGTCTGACGAGCGGCGTGGTAGCTCAGGGTGAGCAGGGCGGCGTTGCGGCCGGCCATCATCTTGCGGCCCGCTTTGGCCAGCGCGACGAAGCTGTAGCTGGAGATGTCGTGGGCAATCTTGAATCCTTCGCGGGTGGCCACGTCGACAAAGTTACCGTCCAGTTCGTTACCGGGGGCAAAGCCGACAGCGTGAATGATACCGTCCAGTCCATCCCACTTGGCCGCCAGACCCTCGAATACCGCGTCAATCTGGGCGTCATCGGTGACATCACAGGGAAAGCACAGTTCAGTGCTGCTGCCGTAACGTTCGGCGGCTTTTTCCACACGGCTTTGCAGCTTGTCATTCTGGTAGGTGAAGGCCAACTCGGCGCCTTCACGATGCATGGCCTCGGCAATACCGGTAGCGATGGAGCGGTCGCTGGCAATACCAACGATCAAATAGCGTTTGCCTGCAAGAAATCCCATGGTGTTCCCTCAACGGTTTCAGGTGTATCCCGGTTTATGTGGGTGCAGTGTGTGCGTTGCGGCCAAGTATAGGCAATTTCTGCCCTGATGACGCGAACTCGGCCCCATTGAAATGCAACGGTGTGTTTCCTTTGGCGTGACATGCAAGGGGCTTTTAACAGGCCACTAATCCCCAGCAAAAGCCGCGTTGATCAGCTTACGGGTGTAGGCTTGCTGGGGAGCATCGAATATCGCTTCCACGTCCCCCTGTTCGACCACCTGGCCATCTTTCATCACCATTACGCGGTGACAGATGGCGCGGATTACCTTGAGATCGTGGCTGATAAACAGATAGCTCAGCTGGTGGCGTTGCTGCAGGGACTTCAGCAGTTCCAGAATCTGGAACTGGACACTGCGGTCCAGCGCTGAGGTTGGCTCATCAAGGATCAAAAGGTCTGGTTGCAGGATAAGTGCCCGGGCAATGGCGATACGTTGTCGCTGGCCCCCGGAGAATTCATGGGGATACCGGTGCCTGGCTTGTTGTGGCAGGCCCACTTCGTCCAGCAGGGCACTGACACGAGTGTCGCGCTCCTCTCGACTCAGGGCTGGTTCGTGCACAGCAAGCCCCTCAGCAATGGCCTGGCCCACCGTCATGCGGGGGTTGAGGCTGCCGAAGGGATCCTGAAACACCACCTGCATGCGGCGGCGCCATGGCCGTAATTGCCCCTGGCTAAGTGTATGGATGGCGGTGCCATCCAGGGTGATGCTGCCCTTGCTGGCGATCAGCCGGAGCAGGGCAAGTGCCAGGGTGGATTTACCCGACCCTGACTCGCCAACAACGCCGAGGGTTTCGCCCTTGTGTACCGTCAGGCTGATGCGGTCTACGGCCTGAAATACCGGTGCCGGAGCAAGTAGCCGGGTGCGTTTACCTTTGAAAGCCACGTCGATATCGGTGGCTTCCAGCAGGACGGCGGTGTCCTGAGGCAGGGCTGGCATACGGCCCTGAGGTTCGGAGTCCAGCAGGTGTCGGGTGTACTCCTGCTGCGGTTCCGTCAGCACGGTCCGCGTCGGCCCGGCTTCCACGCGTTTGCCGTTGTGCATGACGATGATGTCATCGGCAAACCGGCCGACGACGCCAAGATCATGGCTGATCAGAAGGATCGACAGGCCAAGCTCGGTCTGCAGTCGTTTGATCAGGGTCAGGATGGTTTCCTGTACGGTGACATCCAGAGCGGTAGTCGGCTCGTCGGCAATCAGGACCTGGGGATTATTGGCCAACGCCATGGCAATCATGACGCGCTGGCGCTGGCCACCACTTAATTGATGGGGATAGCGCTTGAGCATGTCATCACTGGCGGGCAGTTCCACTTGTTCGAGCAGTTCCAGGCAACGTTTGCGGGCCTGGGCATGGCTCATGCCCTGATGGACAAACAGGCTTTCGCTGATTTGCTTCTCGACGGTGTGCAGGGGATTGAGGGCGGTCAGCGGCTCCTGGAAAATCATCCCGATACGGCCGCCGCGCAAGGCCCGCTTCTGCTTGTCGTTGAGCTGCAGCAGGTCCTCACCCTCGAAAGTCACGCTGTCCGCTTTCCAGGTGGCGCTGTCGGGCAGCAAGTCGAGTATCGACAGGGCCGTTAACGACTTCCCCGAGCCGGATTCGCCCACCAGTGCCAGCATGCGACCGGGTTCCAGGTCCAGATCCATGCCATCCACGGCAACCTGATGACCAAACTGTATGTGTAGTCCGCGCAAGGAAAGCAGGCTCATTGCAAAAACTTCCTTGTGTCAAAGGCGTCACGAATCGCTTCGCCGATGAACACCAGCAGCGTCAGCATGATGGTGAGTGTGGTGAAAACGCTGATACCAATCCAGGGCGCATGCAAGTTGGCTTTGCCCTGGCCTACCAGCCGGCCCAGCGAGGGGGCATCGGGCGGCAAGCCGAAGCCGATGAAATCGAGTGATGTCAGTGTGACAACGGCGGCATTGAGGATGAAGGGCAGGAAGGTCAGCGTCGCGACCATGGCATTGGGCAGCATGTGGCGGAACATGATCACCGGTGCCCGCACGCCCATGGCTTTGGCTGAGCGCACGTAATCCATGTTTCGACAGCGCAGAAATTCAGCCCGAACCAGATCCACCAGTGTCATCCAGGAAAACAGCAACATGATGACCAGCAGGCTCCAGAAGCTGGGAACCACAAAACTGGAAATGATTATGATCAGGAACAGGGTGGGCATGCTGGACCAGATTTCGATAAAACGCTGGCCAAACAGGTCCAGCCTGCCGCCGTAGTAGCCTTGCACAGCACCCACGAGGATACCGACGATGCTCGACAGGATGGTCAGCATCAGCCCGAACAGCACGGAAATGCGGAACCCGTACAACAGTCCGGCCAGGATATCTCGGCCCTGGTCATCGGTGCCCAGCCAGTTCTCCGAGGAGGGCGGGGCCGGGGCAGGGACATCCAGGTCGTAGTTGATGGTGTTGTAGCTGAAGGCGATAGGGGGCCAGATCATCCAGCCCTTTTCGTTGATCAGCTCCTTTACCACCGGGTCTCGGTAGTTGGCTTCAGATTCGAAAAAGCCGCCGAAGGTGGTCTCCGGGTAGCTGTTGAATACCGGTACGTACCAATCGCCGTCGAAGCTCACCAGTAACGGCTTTTCGTTGGCAACCAGCTCGGCACCAAGGCTCATCACAAACAGCACCAGAAATACCCATAGCGACCAGTAGCCGCGACGATTGCTGCGAAATGCTTGCCACTGGCGGGCCCAGACGGGGTTGGTGATTTTCAGCAGAGGCATATCAGTGGTCTCTCCGCTCAAAATCGATACGCGGATCGACCCACACGTAGGTCAGGTCACTGACCAGCTTCATGACCAGGCTCAACAGGGTGAAGATGAACAGGGTGCCGAATACCACCGGGTAGTCCCGGCTGATCACCGCTTCGAAGCCCAGCAGGCCGAGGCCATCCAGTGAGAAGATGTATTCGATCAGTAGCACACCGGTGAAAAACATGCTGATAAAGGCAGCGGGGAAGCCTGCGATGATAATCAGCATGGCATTGCGGAACACATGACCATACAGCACCTGTTTTTCCGCCAGACCCTTGGCGCGGGCGGTTTGCACATACTGCTTGCGGATCTCATCCATGAAGGAGTTCTTGGTCAGCATGGACAGGGTGGCGAAGTTGCCGGCCACGATGGCTATGGTGGGGAGGGTGATGTGCCAGATATAGTCCCATACCTTGCCCATTACCGTGAGTTCATCAAAGTTGTCAGAGGTGAGGCCGCGTAACGGGAACCATTCGAAATAGGAGCCGCCGGAAAACAGCACGATCAACAGCAGGCCCAGCAAGAAACTGGGAATGGCGAAGCCGATGACGATAAGGGTGCTGCTCCATACATCAAAACGGGTGCCATCGTGCACAGCCTTGCGAATGCCGAGGGGAATGGAGACCAGATAGGCGATCAGGGTGCTCCACAAGCCAAGAGAGATAGAGACTGGCAGGCGCTCGATGATCAACTCGGTGACCGACCGATCGCGGTAGTAGGATTCGCCAAAATTGCCGCTGAAATAGTTTTTCACCATGAGCCAGAAGCGCTCGGGGGCAGGCTTGTCAAAGCCGTACATCTTCTCGATACGCTCCACCAGTTCCGGGGGCAGCCCTTTGGCATTCTGGTAATTGCCCCCGGTCATGGTGTCGGCACTGCCGCCGGCAAAGCTGCTTCCGGTGCCGCCAGTGCCGATCCCCTGCAGTTCAGCCAGGGTTTTTTCCACGGGCCCACCGGGCGCGGCCTGGATAACAACAAAGTTCAACAACAAAATGCCAAACAGAGTCGGTATCACCAGCAACAGGCGTTTGGCGATATAAAGCTTCATTGCGCAGTGCTATCCCACCAGGTGTCCAGAGAAGTATCGAGTGGCACGTACCGGGCAAAATCCGGATGACGCAGCCTGGACTGGTAGGCAATGCGGTGCTCGTTGGTGTACCAGTTAAGCACCGAGTAGTAATTCCATTGCAGCACCCGGTCCAGCGCCCGGCAGCTGGTCACCAGCGCTTCACGGTTGGGGGCCGCGATGATCTGGTCGACCAAGGCATCCACGACCGGGTTCTGTATGCCGATCAGGTTGCGGCTGTTGGGTTGATCGGCCGCGGCTGAGCTCCAGTATTCCTTCTGCTCATTGCCTGGAGAGCTGGATTGCCCGATGCGCCCCACAATCATGTCGAAATTGAAATTACGGATGCGCTCCACGTATTGGGCTGAATCGATGGTGATAACGCTGGCGTCAATGCCCAGGGCTTTGAGGTTGCGCGAGAATGGCAGCACCACACGCTCGAAGGCCGGGGAGCTGAGCATAATCTCGAATTTGACCGGGGTCCCCTTGGGCGAGAACAGGGTGCCATCACGGAACTGGTAACCCGCCTGTTTGAGCATCTGTTGCGCCTGGCGAAGATTCTCACGTGGGCGGCCAGAACCGTCGCTCTGCGGGGGCTGGTAGGCAGTGGTAAAGACTTCATCGGGTAGCTGGTCCCGGAACGGCTCCAGCAATGCCAGCTCGGCCTTGCTGGGCAAGCCGGTTGCCGCCATGTCGGAGTTTTCGAAATAACTGCGGTTACGCTTGTACTGACCGTAGAACAGGTTGCTGTTGGACCACTCGAAATCGAACGCGTAGCCGATGGCCTTGCGCAGGGTCATATCCTGGAAAAGGGGTTTGCGGATGTTGAACAGGAAGCCCTGTGCGCCCCACGGGTTGTGGTGAGCGACGGTTTCGGTCTTGATCTGCCCTTTGCTGAAAGCGGGCCCTTTGTAGGCCGTTGCCCACAGTTTTGAGTTGTTTTCGTGGCGCCAGTCGTAGTTGCCACTTTTGAAGGCTTCCAGTGCCACATTTTCTTCGAGGTAATAATCGTAAGTGATGGTGCCGAAGTTGTTACGGCCGCGCATGACCGGCAAGTCTTTTGCCCAGTAATCGTCACGCAGCGCATAGGTAATCTGCTTGCCGGGGTCGGCCTTGACGATACGGTAGGGGCCAGAGCCTACGGGAATAGACATGCCACTTTTTTCTAAGTCCTGTTTTTCCCAGAGGTGTTTGGGTAACACGGGAAGCTGACCGATGATCAGCGGGAGCTCCTTGTTGATGCTGCCAGGCTTGAAATGAAAGGTCACCGTAAGTGGGTCGTTGATTTCGACGTTATCCACTTCTGCATAGTAATAGCTGTAAAAAGGGCGCCCTTTATCCATCAGGGTGTTAAAGGTCCAGGCCACGTCCTCGGCACGCACCGGGTGCCCATCGGAAAAACGGGCTTCTTCGTGCAGGTGGTAGCGTACCCAGCTGCGGTCATCTGGCCACTCGATGGTTTCTGCCAGTAGCCCATATTGGGTGAAGGGTTCGTCTTCGCCGCGCACGGTGAGCGAATCGTAGAGATGGGAGTTATCGGTTGCCCCCATGCCGGCAGCGGGGCGCCCCTTGGGCACGAACGGGTTGAGCGAATCGAAGCTACCCACCACATGCAGACGCAGGGAGCCGCCTTTGGGAGCATTCGGATTGGTATAGTCAAAATGACTGAAACTTGCCGGGTACTGGGGCTCGCCGTGCATGGCAATGGCGTGGCCCTTGTGAACTTCCGCGCTGGCTAGCCCGGAACAAAGACACAACCCCAGAAACAGCCCACGCAGCATTCGTTGATGAATGGTGCCGTGAATGGCCATAGGAACTCCTTTTTATTCTTTCATCCACCAGGTATCCAGACCCAGCCCGAAGGGGATTGGTTCCGGGGGACGGGCAAACTTGTCCCACCAGGCAATCCTGTGGTGGCGGATATGGTAATTGAGGACGCCATAATGCTGGTAGCGCAGGCGACGATCCAGTGCCTGCAGTGCCTGCGTATAGTCATTTTCTGTCGCGGCGGACAGCGCGGTGTTAACCAGGTGATCCACAATCGGATCGCTGATGCCGGCCAGGTTGCGGCTGCCCGAAATGTTGGCGCTGTCGGAGAGAAAATAATCCTTCAGCTCCGGGCCGGGGTAGTCGCGCATGGGCAGCACGAACAGCACCACGTCATACTCGAAATGATCGAGTTTCTGCTTGTAGGCCGCAGGGTCGACTTCCCGGTAATCGGCTTCAATACCCAGTCGTTTGAGATTGCGGAACCAGGGAGCAAGTATGCGGTAGATGCCGGGGTTATGGTAATTCAGAACCGTGAAGCGAAGGGGTTTGCCCTCGCTGTTGACCAGCTTGTTGCCTTGCATCTGCCAGCCGCTCTCCTTGAGCAGGGTGAGGGCTTCACGCATTCGGTCACGGATCTGGCCGCTGCCGTCGTTGACCGGCGGGGTTATGTCCGCAGAAAAGTAATCGTCGGGCAATGCGCTGGTCAGCGGAGCAAGCAGGGCCTTCTCGGCGTCTGTTGCGCTTTGGTTGGCGCGGTACGGGCTATTGGGAAACCAGCTAACGGTACGGGTATAGGCGTTGGCAAACAGGTTACGGTTTGACCACTCGAAATCGAACAGCAGGCTTGCCGCCTTTCTCACCCTCTGGTCGTCAAAGGGGGCCCGCCGGGTGTTGAAGAAAAAGGCCTGAACCGGGCGGGGAATCCGGTGGGGGACTTCCGCCCGCAAGACTCGCCCCTCATTCATGGCGGCGAAGTTGAATGCGGTAGCCCAGCGTTTCGAGCTGTAGGTGTAATGCAGGTCATAACCGCCAGACTTGAACGATTCAAATCCCACATCGGCATCCCGGTAAAATTCGAAGATTACCTTGTCGAAATTGTAACGCCCGCGATTCACTGGCAGGTCTTGTGCCCAGTAATCTCCAACCCGCTCAAATACCACCTTTTTACCGCCACTGATGTCGCTGACCCGGTACGGGCCGCTGGAGACCGGCGGTTCCAGTGTGGTTCGGGTAAAATCGTGTTTTTCCCAGTAGTGCTTTGGCAGAATCGGGATGGCGCCAACAATCAGGGGCAAGTCCCGCCGCGCCTCACTGAAGGTAAAGCGAACCGTTTGTGGATCTATCGCTTCGACAGAGGCCACATCGACCAGCCGCAGGCTGTATTCGGGGTGCCCCTGTTCGCGCAGGGTGTTGAATGAGAACACCACATCGTCAGCGCGAATGGGTTCTCCATCATGGAAGCGGGCGCCATCACGCAGGTGAAAAATGCACCAGCTGCGGTCTTCAGGGTATTCAATCCAGTCGGCGATCAGCCCGTAAGCTGCTCCGGCTTCATCCCCCAGCGGGTTATGTGGCTGAGATCCCATTAGCAGGCTGTCACCCAGCTCGGTGACCCCGTACATCTGGATGCCGGGTGTATCAGCGGGGCTGATGCCCTTGAGGATATAGGGATTGAGGCTGTCGAAGGTGCCGTTTCCAAACAAGGTGATACTGCCGCCTTTGGGGGCGTCCGGGTTCACGTAATCCAGATGCTTGAAGTCGGCAGGGTATTTCAGGTCGCCGAAGGGGTGGTAGCCATGGCTACGAGTGACGTGGGGCTGTTCCGCCTGTGCCGAAGGGAGAATCCCCAGGCACAGGCAGGCAGTGATCAGACATCGTTTAGAAAGATTGGCGAATATCAACGTAAAGAGTCAGCCGTTGCCCGGGTTGAATGTATCGGTTGCTGGCCACTGTCTGGTTCCAGCTCTTGATATCGTTTACCGATACATTAAAGCGGTCGGCAATGGCATACAAGGAATCCCCGTTACGTACGGCATAACGGACTTTGCGCACCATCTTGTCATGTGCCCGCTTGGCTGGAGTAGTGGCCTTGTTGCCCTTGGTCCAGATGGCGAGTGATTGACCGATGCTGAGGCTGTCGCCGGGCGCCATATCATTCCATCGTGCCAGTTCTTTGATCCCGACATCGTGGGAACGAGCGATGTCCCAGAGTGTATCGCCGGAGCGTACCGTGTAGTTCTGCCGGGTACGCCCGCTTCGCTCACGGCCTTGTTTTGCGGCGAGGCGCGCCTCCGCGCTGAGGGTATAGCTGTCGCTGCTGGCCGCCGGGCCAGGAATCAACAGGGTACGACCGGCAATAATGGTGCTTCCCTGCAGATGATTGATGCTGCGAAGCGCTTGTGGGGTGGTGCGGTAACGGCGTGCAATGGCGCCGAGGTTGTCACCGGGCTGAATTTCATAGCGGGCCCATTGCATGCGCTGGTCAGCGGGAAGGGCGGCGAGGCCCGTGCGGAAGGTGTCTGCCCGCTCAACCGGGATTAGCAGCCGGTGAGGGCCGTCCGGTGAGGTGGCCCAGCGATTGTAAGATGGATTGAGCAGGTACAGCTCTTCGACAGAAATGTCTGCCAGCCGGGCCGCTTGGGCCAGATCAATTTGCCCACCGGTGTCCACCTGCTCGAAATAGGGTTCGTTGCGGATGGGGTGAAGTGGTACCTCGTACTTGCCCGGCTCCTGCACGATCTGGGCGATGGCGAGCAGCTTGGGCACGTAGGCTGTGGTTTCGCGAGGGAGTTTCAGGCTCCAGAAATCTGTCGGTTTACCCGCTTCTTCGTTGCGGCGAATGGCCCGTGAGACCGTGCCACCACCGGCATTATAGGAGGCCAGCGCCAGAAGCCAGTCGCCGTCAAAGCGATTGGACAGTTTCTGCAGGTAATCCAGGGCCGCATTGGTAGATTTGATGACATCGCGACGCTGATCTTCCCACCAGGTGCGGTGCATGCCGAAGTAGTCACCGGTGGAGGGGATGAACTGCCAGGGGCCTGCGGCGCGACCGTGCGAATAGGCAAAGGGGTCGAAGGCGCTTTCCACTATGGGTAGTAGTGCCAGTTCCAGTGGCATTTCACGGGCTTCTGCCTGCTCGACAATGTAGTGAAGATAGCGCTCGGAGCGAGTGGTCACCCGTTGAAAGTATTGCGGGTGACGGGCATACCATTCCCGTTGCACGCGAATACGGTCGTTTTCAACGGTGAGATCGAGTCCGTATCCGGCACGCAGGCGAACCCACAGATCGTCATCATCAGCCGGGTCGGGATTGCTGGCGTCTTCCACCGGCGCGGGCTCTTCCATGCCATTGGCCAGGTTCACATCATCTACCGACGGCTCGGCCGCTGGCATGGGAGGTAATTCATCGATGGATTGATGGCTGGCGCAACCAGACAACAGGGCCAGTCCTAGCAACATGGCTGCGCTAAAAAATATTTTCATAATAATTCGGACAGCAAAAATTTTTGGTAATTCTAAAAGTCAGGCTTTGCCGGCAGCAAGCGCTGAAGGCTAAAAGTTGTCCTTCCAGCGACGCAAGGTGGCAAAAGTCTGCGTATCACTCTCGCTGGCACCGGGCTCGCGGGCCTCGCAGGCTGCTTTGACAGCAGGATCCGATGCCCTCAAAAAGGGGTTGGTACGGGTTTCTTCGGCCAGCGTGGAGGGCAGGGTAATCTCACCCAGCTGCCTTGCCTGCTTCACGGCGCTGTGTCGTGACTGCAGCCGAAGATCGTCCGGCGTTACCGCCAGGGCAAAGTCCAGATTGGCCTGAGTATATTCATGGGCACAGTAGACCAGGGTCTCGCCAGGCAGTTCGGCGAGGGTTTGAAGGGAGTCATGCATTTGTGACGGAGTTCCCTCAAACAGTCGCCCGCAACCTCCGGCAAACAGGGTATCGCCACAAAACAGCCAGTGCTGGTCGGCGCAGTAGAAGGCAATGTGTCCCAGCGTATGACCAGGCACCTCCATCACGCTGAGGGCGATATCGAGCCCAGCGGGGGTAATGCAGTCATTGTGGCGCAAGGGATGCGTCATGCCGGGAATGGATTCTCGGGCTGGGCCATACACGGGGATATCCCTGTTGGCGGTAAGGGTTGCGATTCCGCCCACGTGATCCGGGTGGTGATGGGTGATCACGATGGCGGTGAGAGCAAGAGCGTGCTGGGCCAGAAACTCCTCGACCGGGGTGGCGTCACCGGGATCGACCACGACGCAAGCGTCGCCACGGGAGATGGCCCAGATATAGTTGTCACGGAATGCGGGGATGGCAGTGGGGCTCGACAGCATGACGTGATAGGCTCCTGAAGAAGACGTTTAACAGGTATTGTCCCCATGCAATTGCCGCCACTCAACCGTATTTCGTTCAGCCCCTCTGCCGCAGGCTCGGAAGTGATGGTCCGCGCGTTCGACCAATGGCTCGAAACAGAGCCCGGCCAGGCCGTGCTGGCTGCTGAAGCGGGCATGCTCAACGAGTGGTTGCGCGGCCAGGTCGGACAGCGTGCTGTGGTGGCGTACAGTAGCCGCGGCCAGGACTTGCTGCGCGAGTGCCCCTTGCGCTGGCATACCTCGGTGGCGCCGCCAGGGTTTGACGGAGTGGCGATCCAGGCGCGGCCGGAGTTGTTGCCCTTTGCCAAGAGTAGCGTCGATCTCATGGTGCTGCATCATGTGCTGGATTTCGCACAGGACCCTCACCAGGTGTTACGGGAAGCCAGCCGAGCGATTGCGCCGGGGGGCAAGATTGCGCTGGTCGGTTTCCATCCCTTGAGCATGATGGGGCTGGCGCGCTGGTTCTTTTGGCGTGAGCGTCCTGGCTGGTCCGGCCGTTTCTACCGGCCAAACCGTGTCACGGACTGGCTGCAGGTGTTGGGATTTGAGGTCGATGGGATGGCCAGTGGCTTCTATACTATGCCGCTTTCTCAACATGGCCGTTCGCGAATTCGGTTGCTGGCGTGGCTGGGGCGCGTATTGTGGCCTCGTCATGGCGGTACCTATTTGCTGGTTGCCCGCAAGCGGGCGGGTATGGTCAAGCCTTTGCCGAGCCGCCAACGTAAAGTGCCTCGCAATACCGTTGTTCCTGTGCCGGTGGCGCGCTGGGGGCAGCAGAACCGGGAGTCCTGATTCATTGAAAGCAGTTTATATTTATACCGACGGCGCCTGCCGGGGTAACCCTGGCCCAGGGGGCTGGGGCGTTGTGTTGCGTTACGGCAGCAATGAGAAAGAAATGTACGGTGGTGAGCCTGAGACCACGAATAATCGTATGGAGCTGATGGCCGCGATTCGTGGGCTGGAAACCCTGACCAAGCCGTGCCAGGTGGTGCTGACCACGGATTCCCGTTATGTCATGGATGGCATTACCTCCTGGATGGCCAACTGGAAGAAGCGCGGCTGGAAAACGGCCTCAAAGCAGCCGGTCAAGAATGTGGATTTGTGGCAGCGTCTGGATGCCGCTGCGCAGCCACACACCATCGATTGGCAATGGGTCAAAGGGCATAGCGGACATCCGGAAAATGAACGGGCAGATGCGCTGGCCAATCGTGGCATCGACGAGTTGTAACCGAATACTGGTGAAGGAAAGCTAATGCGTCAGGTCGTACTCGATACGGAAACTACCGGTCTGGAGCCCAATGATGGGCATCGGGTGATCGAAATCGGTTGTGTGGAAGTCATCAATCGCCGGATCACCGGCAATAATCTTCATCTGTACCTCAACCCTGAACGGGACATCGACGAAGGGGCGCTGGCTGTGCACGGCATCAGCACCGAGTTCCTGGCGGATAAGCCTACGTTTGACAAGGTGGTCGATGAGTTTTTGGCCTTCGTGGATGGCGCCGAACTGGTGATTCACAATGCCCCCTTTGATGTGGGCTTCCTGAACCATGAATTGCGCCGGCTGGGCGCCGCCTACGGCAGCATTGAACAGCGCTGCGGGGTACTGGATACCCTGGTTATGGCACGGCAGAAGCATCCCGGCCAGAAGAACAACCTGGATGCGTTGTGTCGCCGTTATGACGTGGAAAACGGGCACCGTGAGCTTCACGGGGCCTTGCTGGATGCGGAGATCCTGGCGGATGTCTATCTCGCCATGACCGGTGGCCAGACCCGGCTGTCGCTGGGGGGGAGTGACGGCGCTGATCAGGGCGGTAGCGCAGTGGCAGAAGCCATCCGCCGACTGGATGCCCAGCGCTCACCGTTGAAAGTGGTACGTGCAAGTGAGTCTGAAGTGGCACGGCACAGTGCCAAGCTGCAAGCCATTGCGGGCAGTAATGGCGAGCCTACCCTGTGGGAACGCTCCGAGAGCGATTCGCTGCACTAGGGAGCCTCTGAACAACGCCTTGCGTGCCAAGCCTTTCAGGCTGGCTCTCTAATCCTGTCTTTCTGTCTGACCGGGGAAGGGGTAAGACCCCTTCCCCGGTGGTCCCTATCAATGATGCTCTTCAGGGCTTTCGCTGTATTCACTGGCATCGTGGTGCTCAATCCAGCCATTCTCGTACATGTAGGTAGTCGCCGGCTCCAGTGCCATGGCCGTCATCACCAGACCGGTGATGGACATGACGATGGTGTAGGGCAGGGCCATGATCACCATGCGGCCATAGGACAACCTGACCAGAGGCGCCAGCGCAGACGTCAGCAGGAACAGGAAGGCAGCCTGGCCGTTGGGAGTCGCAACGGAGGGAATGTTGGTCCCGGTATTGATGGCGACGGCCAGCAGGTCAAAGGTATCGCGGTCAATTTCCTGCTTGAGTAGCGCCTGGCCGACTTCGTCCACATAGACCGTGGCGACGAAAACGTTATCGGACACGGCTGACAGTACCCCGTTGGCGATGTAGAACGCCGGGCCCTGAACATGCTTCTCTAGGGTCAGTACGTATTCGATGACCGGTGCGAACAGCTGTTGATCGGCGATCACTGCGACCACCGCGAAGAAGACGGTGAGCAACGCGGTGAAGGGGAGGGCTTCTTCGAACGCTGCACCGAGGCGGTGTTCTTCGATGATGCCGGTAAAGGATGTGGCAAGAATAATGACCGTGAGCCCCACCAGGCCAACCGAGGCTGCGTGAGTGGCCAGACCAACGACCAGCCAGACGGCCGTGATTGCCTGGACAACCAGTGCTGCCCGGTTCTGGGGGGTGCGTTTGCGGTCTTGCTCCAGCGCGTACTGTCGCATGATGCCACGTACTTTTTCGGGGATATCCTCGCCGTAGCCAAAGCTGCCGCTGATTTCAAGGAAGACGCAGGTCATCAATCCCACCAACAGAACCGGCAGGGTAATGGGGGCCATGCGCAGGAAGAACTCGCCAAACTCCCAGCCTGCCTTGTTCGCAATCAGCAGATTCTGGGGTTCCCCCACCAGTGTGCAGACACCGCCCAGTGCGGTACCGACCGCGGCGTGCATTAACAGGCTACGCAAAAAAGAACGGAATCGCCGCAGGTCTTCGCGGTGCAGTTCTTCAACGCTGGTATCGTCACCATGGTCGTGTTTTTGCTGGAATGTCTTGCCAGAGGCAACCTTATGGTAGATGCCATAGAAGCCGGTACAAACGGCAATGACCACCGCAGTTACGGTCAGTGCGTCCAGGAAAGCAGACAGCACCGCTGCCGCCATACAGAACAGCAGGCTCAGTCGTACCTTGGATTTCACCCCCAGTAATATGCGGGTGAACATGAACAAGAGCAGGTCCTTGAGAAAGAAAATACCTGCTACCATGAAGATAAGCAGCAGCATCACCTCAAGGTTGCTTTCTACCTTGTGCAGCACGGTATCGGCTGAGGTCAGCCCAATCATGACCGCCTCGATGGCCAGCAGACCACCCGGTTGTAGCGGGTAGCACTTCAGGGCCATGGCCAGGGTAAAGATAAATTCTGCAAGCAGCAGCCAGCCCGCGGTAACAGGGCCGAGGGTCAGGGCCACCAGAGGGTTGATCGCCAGGAACGCAATGATGGTGTACTTGTACCAGGCTGGAGCCTGACCGAGAAAGTTGTGCAAAAAGGCGCGGCCGATGGTCGCGGGCATGACAATTACCTGCTGGGCGTTGGCTAGGGGAGTTGGGCGCGGCAATGATAAGGAGTTGCCATGCCCCAGTACAGTGCAAAGGGTGGACAAATTGTCCTAGATCAAGGTCGTATTGTGATTCCCGCTGGGTAGGGGTAGTAGGTAATAAGACTTATACCCCTTTTGCAACTGTGGCGAGGTTAACAAAAAGCCAATAAATCAGTTGCTTACATTTGAAAGTTGACGCAGTGTTTAATCGCATGCCAAAGTTGATGCGCCTTGTTTTACAATCTTGTTGTACTGTTTCGGGCGCATCCGGGGGGCACAATACCCGGGCTTCAGCCCGACAATAATAAAGTTTGGTGCTTGCGGAGAGTCCATGGTCGCCATTACAAACACCACCTCCCTGACTTTTCTCAAGGAAGCGATCGATAGCACCTTGACCGAAGCTGAGACCCGGCTAGAGGCGTTTTCCGATGATCACGCCCTGAAAGAAGAGCTGGAGCACTGCGCTACAGCGTTTCAGCAGTTAAGGGGAATCTGCCAGGTAGTCGAGCTTCCTGCTGCCGCCCTGATGAGCGAAGAGATGGCACTGGCGGCTCGTGAGCTGTTGGAAAAGGTGTCTGAAAGCCGGATTCAGGCGTTGGGCAATGCCATTGTGCTCCTGACCCGTTATTTCGATTACGTTCAGCTGAAGAACCGTACCCTGCCATCCTTGTTGATCGGCGGGATCAATGAGCTGCGACGAGCGGGCGGCAAGCCATTGATTCAGGAGAGCCATTTCTTCAGCGCGGATCTGTCCCGCCAGCGCAATCCGGAAGCCGCTGTCAGTGAGGTCAGCCGTGATGAGCTGACGGGATTATCTCGCCGCTTGCGGCATATGTATCAGGTCGGTCTGGTCGGTATTCTGCGGGAGCAAAATCCGCCGCCGCATCTCAAACTAATGGCTCGTGCCATGGCACGACTCGACAAGGCGGCTGGCCCGTGTGGGCTAAGTCGTTTTTTCTGGGTCGGGCAGGCCGCCCTGATGGCTATGGCGGCGGATGAGATGGCTCTGACACCTGCCCGCAAGGCATTACTCTCCCAGTACGATCGCCAGCTCAAGAAGGTGGTGTACGACGGTGGTCAGGCGCTGGAGGAGGATGCGCCGTTACTGCTGCTCAAGGAAAGCCTCTATCTGGTTTCATTGAGCGCAGTTCAGGAGGGTGTGATTGGCCAGGTGAAACAGGTCTTTGATCTGAAGAATGCGATTTCGGATACGGAGTTGCAACGTGAGCTGTCTTTAATGACGGGTGCGAGTGGCTCAGTGATTCGTTCTGTGGCCAGTGCCATGCGGGATGAAATTGGCGAGCTGAAACAGACCCTGGATCTTGCCTCCCAGGGGGTGGCCGATACCAATTATGAATCGGTGGCGAACAGCCTAAGTCAGCTGGGTAGCACCCTGTCGATGATCGGCAAGGATGATGATGCTGCGGCCATCAAGGATCGTTCTGCCCAGGTTCGCCAGTGGCCAGCAGACCAGAATGTCGAGACCGACGCTTTTCACGCCTTAGTTGATGATTTGCTACGAGTGGAAAATGTGGCGGCCAATCTTGAGCGTAGCCTGGCACCTGAGGATGATGTCCACAAAGCCAGTAACAATACCGCGATTTCTCTTTACCAGCTCGATGATGCCCGCATGACGGTTGTTGGTGAGTGCCGAGCCGGGTTAGCCCTTGCCAAGCGGTCTATCAGTTCGTTTATGGATAACAACTGGGATGCCATGCATCTATCGAATCTGCCTGGTACCTTTGCCACTATTGCCGGGGGGCTGATGTTTCTTGAGTTGCAGCGGGCGAGGGGCGTCACTGAAGCTTGTCACCAATACATTCGCAAGCAATTGATTGAAGGTGAAACAGCCCCGACACGTGAAAACATGGAAACTCTGGCAGATGCCCTGACCGGTGTTGATTATTATCTCGAGAGTATGGAAGAGCAGAAGCCTATTGGCGAAGGGGTGCTCGAAGTGGCAGAAGAGAGTGTCAAAGCGCTGGGCTTCCCGGTAGACAAGGTTGCCTGACATGATTGATCTGTCTCGCCCGGAACCGAGTGATGCGGATACCGCGCGGTGTTACGTGATTCACGAGCAAAACATCCTGGTGGCGGGCGCCCCAGGCCAGGACTGGCTGCCACAATTGCCCGCGTTTCTGCTGCGTCAGCACCCTGATTACCATTTCCTTGGCTGGCTTGGCGATGAGCCGTGCTATGTTTGTGAGTTCAGCCGCCATGAGCTAGACGATGGTAGCCTGCAACCCTTGCCTGCAAGGCGGCTGATGGGAGCCCTGGATGAGCCTGGCTTCTCCATGTTCAGTCGCGCGTTGCAATTTCTCTCCTGGCAGAAAAATCACCGTTTTTGCAGTCGTTGTGGTACCCCGACAGAGCCGCACCCCCGTGATCTTGCCATGGTATGCCCATCCTGCAGCTACAGCCAATATCCTCGTATCACGCCTTGTGTAATTACCCTGGTAACCAAGGGCGAGTATGCCTTGCTGGGTCGCTCCGAACGCTTCCCTGAAGGGTTCTTTTCCTGTCTTGCCGGCTTTATGGAAGCCGGTGAAACCGCGGAACAGGCGCTGGCTCGTGAGGTCCGAGAAGAAAGCGGCATTGAGGTTGGTGAGCTGCATTATCTGGGGAGCCAGTCCTGGCCGTTTCCGCACTCACTGATGCTGGGGTTTCTGGCGGATTATGCCAGTGGTGAAATTTGTATTGATGACGATGAAATCGTTGAGGCCGGGTGGTTCCATTTTGACGATTTACCAATGACTCCGCCGCCCGGCAGTATCGCCCGCAGCTTGATTGATCACTGGGTCACCCGCTTTAGATAACAAGGATTTTTCATGAACTACACGCTCGCCCCTCTGGTTCTGTTTGCCTTCAGCCTGATTTTCGTGCTGCTGGGTGCAACGGTGCTGTTGCGTCAGCGCTGGTTGCTGCAATGGTTGAAGGGCACCGCTGGCATTTTGCTGGTCGTGGCGGCGGTTTATCTGAGCCTCTTTGCCCTGAATATCTACGGTTACAAGGAATATGCCCAGGAAGTGCCGGTGGCGACGGTAAGTTTTCGGCAATCCGGGGATCAATCGTTTATTGCCACGGTGACCCGCACTGATGGTAGCGCGGAGGATTTCCGCCTGAAAGGTGATCAGTGGCAACTGGATGCGCGCATCATCAAGTGGCGGCTGCCTTTCAGTCTGCTCGGTCTCAAGCCCGGTTATCAGCTCGACCGGATATCTGGCCGTTATTATGCTCTGGAAGACGAGCGTTCCCGGGATCGCACGGTATACAGCCTGCATCGAGAGCCGGTTGGGATTGATGTCTGGCAAATGGCCAATGATGGCTGGAGCATACTTGTTGACGCGCGTTATGGTAGTGCTGCCTATCTGCCCATGGCGGATGGCGCGTTGTTTGAAGTCAACGCTGGGGCAACAGGCTTGGTAGCCCGTCCCATGAACGGCGCTGCGCAACAGGCCATTTCTGGCTGGAATTGATTGCCCGGTTCAGGCATGCCTCTCTGGGGCATGCCAAAAGGCCTGTCCTGACTCCCCGTTTGGCATACCCCTCTGTACCCGGCTTCGGTAGAATCACCGGGATCTTTCTGTTTGCCCTGTCGGGCAGCACTCATTGAAAATACCCAAGCAGGTACATTGTGATCGCGTTTCTATCTGAATACGGCATGTTTCTCGCCAAGGTTGTCACTCTGGTAGTGGCGCTTCTCTTCATTATTGGGGGTATTGCCGCCTCTGCCAGCCGGGGCCGCGGTAAGGCGGATCAGGAGGGTGACCTGCGAGTGCGTCACCTGAATGATGACTTCGAGGACCTGAAAGAGTGTCTCGAGCACGAGATCATGCCCGAAGGCCAGCGCAAGAAAATGCGTAAAGAGCGCAAAAAGCAGGACAAGCTGGAAGCCAAGCAAAAGAAAAAGGCAGGAACAGAAGACAAAGCCATGCCCCGCTTGTTTGTCTTGGACTTTGATGGTGATGTGCAGGCCAGCTGCGTGGAAAACCTGCGCAAGGAAATCAATGCGGTGCTGCAGGTGGCCAACCAGGATGACGAGGTGTTGGTGCGTCTGGAAAGCCCGGGTGGGTTGGTGCACAGCTACGGGCTGGCGGCCTCGCAACTTCGTCGTATCCGTAACAGTGGCATCAAGCTGACCGTCGCAGTCGACCGGGTTGCGGCCAGTGGTGGTTACATGATGGCCTGTATTGCTGACCGGATTGTCGCCGCCCCGTTTTCCATCATCGGCTCCATTGGTGTGGTCGCCCAGATCCCTAACTTTCATCGGTTGCTGAAGAAAAATGACATCGATGTGGAGCTGATGACGGCAGGGGAATACAAGCGTACCCTGACCATGCTCGGCGAAAATACCGAAAAGGGCCGTGAAAAGTTTCAGCAAGAACTGGAAGACACGCACCAGCTGTTCAAGGATTTTGTGCGCGATAACCGTCGCGGTCTTGACCTGGACAAGGTCGCCACCGGCGAGCACTGGTTTGGCGCTCAGGCCAAAGAGCTGGGTTTGATTGATGACATCATGACCAGTGATGAGTTGCTGCAATTGCGCAAGGACAACCAGGCCCTGTATCAGGTTAACTGGGAAGTAAAACGCAAGCTTGGAGAGCGGTTGGGCTTTTCCATGGAAAACGTGCTGCACCGGGTGGTGGAAAAATTGTGGCACCGTGGCAGCCAACGGCAGATGCATTAATTTGATTAACACCCTGTCAAAGGAGAGGACCATGACGTTTCAGGCATTACTGACCACCGAAAGCGACAATGGCTACCAGAATGCGGTGGTAGAACGTGAGTTGGCTGATCTGGGTAGTGAGGGTGTGTTGGTGCGTGTGCAGTGGTCGTCTCTCAACTACAAGGACGCCCTGTCTGCTACCGGAAACAAAGGGGTGACCCGAACGTTTCCTCATACCCCCGGGATTGATGCTGTTGGCGTCATCGAAGAAACCGGCAATGGCCCCTTCGCGGTTGGCGATACGGTGATTTGTACAGGTTATGACCTGGGTATGAATACCGACGGGGGGTATGGGCAGTATATTCGTGTGCCTGCTGAGTGGTTGGTGCCGTTGCCTGAAGGATTGGCGCCCCGCGATGCCATGTTGATGGGCACTGCCGGGCTGACTGCCGCGCTGTGTGTCGAATCGCTGCTCGATACCGGGGTAAATCCCGATCAGGGCCCGGTGTTGGTGACCGGTGCTACTGGTGGTGTGGGATCCATTAGCGTGGCAATTCTTGCCAAGCTGGGTTTTCGGGTTGCGGCTGTCACTGGCAAGGCCGATTCTCATGACTGGCTGCGTGAACTTGGTGCTGCTGAGATTGTGGATCGCAAGGCGTTTCTGGAAAGTGCCAGCAAACCCATGCTCAAAGAGCAATGGGCTGGCGCGGTAGATTGCGTAGGTGGTGAAATGCTGGCCGGGGCGCTGAAGAGTCTGAAATACGGCGGTAGTGCAGCGTGTTGTGGCCTGGCGGGTTCGCCGAATCTGGAGATGACGGTATTCCCGTTCATTCTGCGTGGCGTGAACCTGCTTGGGGTAGACAGCGTGGAGTTACCCTGTGAAATCAAGCAACAGATGTGGCAGTTGCTTGCAGATCAGTGGATGCCAGAAAATCCGAAGGCGCTGGAAGCGGCCGAAATTGGTCTTGAAGACGTTAGCGAGTGGGTTGGAAAAATTCTCGAAGGTGGCGTGCGTGGTCGCGTGGTGGTGCGCTTGGCCTGAGATCCAGCGTTGTTGCGGATTCGTAAAAACGCGGCCTTTGGCCGCGTTTTTTATGGATTCTACGGTGCCCTATGATTCATTATTCATCCATGTTTTCGAATATGGACGGCAGCATCGGATATGGATAAAAACCATTGGCTCAAGATCGCCTGTTACCTGGATGGCCGGGGAGGGCGTACGGTTTTTGGCACGGACGAGGCTCTCCAGTCTGATCGTACTCACTGGGTCCATCTCGATTATACCGAACAGGCCAGTGCCGACTGGATGTCCGCCAATGGTATCCCTGACGGCGTGATTGAAGCGCTCACCGCTGCGGAAACCCGGCCGCGGGCGTCGGAAGTTCATGGCGGCCTTCTGGTTTACCTGAGAGGGGTGAACCTTCATCCGGGAGCCAGGCCGGAAGATATGATTGCGCTGCGATTGTGGCTCGGGCCCCATGGTGTGATCACCACCCAGAAGCGTACGTTAGTGACCGTCGAGACGGTCGAGGGCTCTTTGGCGGGTGGAGACGGCCCAGTAAGTGCGTCGGGGCTGGTCGCCAGATTGGTTGATGAGCTGACCTGGCGAATGGAAGATGTGATCGAGAATCTCGAGGCGGAGGTAGAAAGCTGCGCTGAGCAGTTGGAGGCGTCTCCGACCATGTCGTTGACCTCTCAGCTGAGTCTTTTGCGTCGCCGGGCGATTACCTTGCGCCGCTATCTGGCGCCGCAGCGTGAGGCGTTAGCGAAACTTCAGTCTGACCGCCACTTTGGTGAAGACGATATCCTGTTGGTACGTGAAGCATCAGACCGGCTCCAGCGACTTCTTGAAGACCTTGATGCTGCCCGTGAACATGCGACTCTGCTCCAGGAAGAGGTCTTTTCGGTTCAGAACGAAGCCATCAATGACCGCATGTATCTGCTGGCGATGATTTCAGCATTGTTCTTGCCGCTTGGCTTCCTGACCGGGTTGTTTGGTATCAATGTGGGCGGGTTGCCCGGCGTCGAGAATGACAAGGCTTTCCTTTGGTTCTGTGCCGGCATGACAGTGATTGCCATTGGCGTGCTGATCTGGATGCGAAAACGCCGCTGGCTATAAGGCGCAGCGGCGTTTTCGAACCGTTTGGCGAGGTAAAGCGATCAGGCCTGACGGTAGATCGGACGGGGGTCGTTCACATCACCCTGATAGCGGACGGTGAAATCCTTCAGGCTGGCTACGGCTTCTTCGATGCTGCGATCTTCGCGCACTTCGAACGCGTTGAAACCGCAGCGGGCCAGATAGAATAACTGATCACGTAACACATCGCCTGTGGCACGCACTTCACCCTTGAACGCAAAGCGGGTGCGTAACTCGCGAGCGTAAGAATAGCCGCGGCCATCCTTGAATGCAGGGAAGTGAATAGCCACCAGGGAAAGGGCAGAAAGGTCATCTGCCAGGTCCTTGGGTTCTTCGCCCGGTGCGAGCCAAACAGCTACATCGCCACGGGTCATCAGGGTGTCACGGTTCTCTTGCCAATAAGCCAGTGGAACGATGACTTTGCCATCCGGCAGGCCTGCCTCGAGGGCATCTGCTTCCAGGCGTGCCCATTCGTTATCCACGATGGCGCCGTCAATAATGACCTTACCCATAGATATGCTCCTTGAACGGGTCCATGCCGATACGCTCGTAGGTGTCGATGAAGGGCTCGTTCTCGAGGCGCTTCTCGACATACAGGCCAATGATTTTTTCGATCACGTCGGTGATTTCGTCGGATTCGAAAGACGGGCCCATTTTTTCGCCTACCTTTGATTCACGATCACCACGGCCTCCCAGGGTAACCTGGTAGAACTCCTTGCCTTTCTTGTCCACACCAAGGATGCCGATGTGGCCAATGTGGTGATGGCCACAAGCGTTCATGCAACCGGAAATATTCAGGTCGATCTTGCCCAGATCATGGAGATAATCCATGTCGTCAAAGCGGCGCTGAATGGATTCCGCCACGGGGATGGACTTGGCATTAGCCAGGGCGCACAGGTCGCCACCGGGGCAGCACACCATATCGGTGAGCAGGCCCAGATTGGGGGTCGCAAAGCCCAGTGCGTCCAGTTCCTGCCAAAGGGCGAACAGGTCACTGGCCGCCACATCGCTGAACACCATGTTCTGCTGGTGGCTGTTGCGGATTTCACCAAAGCTGTACTTGTCGGCAAGATCGGCAACGGCATCCAGCTGCTCGTCGCTGATGTCGCCAGGGACCCGGCCGGTTTTTTTCAGTGTCAGGGTGACCGCACGGTATCCCGCCTGTTTGTGAGGGCGGGTGTTGGTGTGGTACCAGCGGTTGAAGGCCTTGTTGTCTGCCAGCAGGGCATCCAGTTTACTGGTGTCGACATCGCTGCGGTATTCCACATCGGTGAAGCAGGCCTGAATACGGGCCACTTCGGCTTCTGTCAGCGTCATGGGGCCATCTTTGAGCTCAGCGAATTCTTCTTCCACCAGCTCGCGGTATTTGTCGGCACCCAGCGCCTTCACCAGAATCTTGATACGGGCCTTGTACTTGTTGTCGCGGTTGCCGTACTTGTTGTACACCCGCAGGATCGACTCCAGATAAGACAGCAGGTGTTGCCACGGCACGAACTCGCCAATCACGGCGCCGGTCATGGGGGTACGACCCAGGCCGCCGCCTGCCCATACCTGGAAGCCGGTTTCGCCAGCATCGTTGTGTACCAGCTGCACACCGATATCGTGAACACCGATAATGGCCGGATCTTCATCGGGCACCGCATTGACCGCAATCTTGAACTTGCGGGGCAGGTAGGCGAATTCCGGATTGAAGGTTGACCACTGACGGATAATTTCGCACCAGGGGCGTGGATCCTCGATTTCCTTCGGGTTCACGCCGGCGTATTCGTCGGTGGTGGTGTTACGGATACAGTTGCCGCTAGTCTGAATGGCATGCATCTGGACATCGGCCAGTTCGGCCAGAATGTCAGGCACATCTTCCAGTGCCGGCCAGTTCATTTGCACGTTCTGGCGGGTACTGACGTGAGCAAAGCCCTTGTCGTAAGTGCGGGAGATATGCGCGAGCCGGCGCAGCTGACGGGAAGACAGCAGGCCATAAGGAACGGCGATGCGCAGCATGGGCGCATAACGCTGGATGTAAAGGCCGTTCTGCAGGCGCAAGGCAAGAAACTCATCCTCGCTGAGCTCCCCGGCCAGGTATCGACGCGTCTGGTCGCGATATTGCGCTACCCGTTCATTCAGCAGTTGCTGATCGTGTTCCTGATAGACGTACATGGGACTGTATCACCGTCCTTTTGCTTGAAATTCAATAGCTAAGCGCCACCCGCACTGGGTGAGTGCGGCACTCTAACAAAGCGCCCTTATAGTGAAAAGAAATATCTTGGCATATCTCTATAACGGCAACCGATATAAAAAAGCCTATTTCGCGGCAGCGTCGAGCACCATGTTGACGGTGATGACCATGCCAATAACAAGCGCAATCACCAGAATGACGTAGACGCCGATATAGTTGCCGGCATCGCCCTTGGTGAAGTCCCGCTCCCGGTTTTTGGCGCTTTGCACACCGAACAGGGCAGCGAGAATGCTGTTGATCGTTTGCAGCAGGCCAGGTTTGGTGTCCTGATCCGGTGCATCTTTGGGGTCTGTCATCACATAGTCCTGCGTTATGGCGACGGCTAAACGCCGGGAATCGGGGCGCACATTGTACGCCGCCGCCGAGGGTGGGAACACCCCGTAATGACGCCGTTCGGCCCACCCTTGAAACGATTGGGCGGTGGCACCATTGAATATGCTGAGTACCTGACTAAAATACTCAGGAAAGAGACCTCAGTCGCCCTACAGGCCGGCTTGAGGCCACGAACCGGATCAGGAAGCGTAATGGCAGAGCAGTTGATCGACATCACCGAACCGGCCCAGGACTACCTGCGAGACCTGCTGGGCAAGCAGGATCAGGGTGGCATTGGCGTGCGTATCTTTGTTGAGCGTCCCGGCACCCCACATGCCGAGTGTTGCATGGCGTATTGTCCGGACGGTGAGCAGGAAGAGGATGATGTACGCTTCGATTACGAGGGCTTTCATGCCTGGATCGAAGGTAAAAGCGTGCGTTATCTGGAAGATGCGGTCATCGACTACAAGAAAGACAGCATGGGTGGTCAGCTGACCTTCCGGGCGCCGAAATCCCGTGTGCCGGATATCAGTGAAGACGCCAGTGTGGAAGAGAAGATCAACTACGTGCTTTACGCAGAGATCAATCCCAATCTGGCTTCTCACGGTGGTAGTGTTCAGCTGCTGGAGCTCACCGAGGACATGGTCGCAGTGCTAGAATTCGGCGGTGGCTGTCAGGGCTGCTCCGTCGTCGACGTGACGCTGCGAGACGGGGTAGAAAAAACCCTGAAAGAGCGCATCCCGGAACTGACGGGGGTTCGTGACAAGACAGACCATACCGTGACGGACAACGCTTACTACAGTTAGAAGGCAGCTGTGAGCTTTGAGCTACCAGCAAAAGCAAAAACGCAGCCTTGAGGCTGCGTTTTTTGTTTTAGGGTTTTAACTCGTAGCTCGTAGCTGCAAGCTCATAGCGGCTTTCATCCACAGCTCGGCTTGCGGCCCGCTGCCTTGGCCTGGTTGTACAGCGGCATCACCTCTGGCAGGCGAGCCTGCAGCCCGCCGATGCGGGTGGCATTGGAGGGGTGGGTGGACATGAATTCCGGTGGCCCATCGCCGTTGGCAGCCGCCATGTTCTGCCACAGATTTACACTCTCGCGAGGGTCGAAGCCCGCCTGGGCCATGAGCTGAAGACCAATAATATCGGCTTCGGCTTCATGCTTGCGGCTGAACGGCAGTGCGACACCATACTGGGCGCCGACACCGAGTGCTGCCATGATGCCCTGTTTGGTGGCGCTGTCTTCACCGGCCACTGCGCCCAGTAATTGAAGGCCATTTTGGGTGGCGTACTCCAGTGACATGCGCTCGTTGGAATGCTGTGCTTGCACATGGCCGATTTCATGGCCGATGACCGTCGCCAGCTGTGACTGATTGGTGGCGACCTTGAGCAGACCGGTATTGACCCCGATTTTGCCCCCTGGCAGGGCAAACGCATTGGCGCTGTTGTCCTGGAACAGGTTGACCTCCCATTGCTGGCTGCCATCCAGCGTTGAGGTGATGGCGGTGGCCACGCAGCGTACATAAGCGGTTTGCTGCTGACTGCTACTGACAGGGGTCTCTTGTTTCATTTGCGCATAGGCGGTGGCGCCCATTTCATCCATTTGATCCGCTGGCATGAGCAGAAACTGGTTCCGTCCCAGAGGGGAGGTGGCACAGGCTGCCAGCGCTACGCCAGCGCAAAGCATGATAAGCGGTTTCTTCATTGTCATTCCGTTACTCCCATTCCCGAAGGAAACGTCGGGATACCCACATTAGCCAGCTGGCCCAGCCGGCGCTTCCGAGGAAGACTATAAGGCCAAACAGGGAGATACCCCAAGGTGATGGCCCAACTTTGCCAGCCAGCATGACACTGCCGCCAATGAACGAAGAGGCGACCAATAGTGCTTGGACCTGCCGATACTGGCCCCGTTCCAGTCGGGTCACCATTCTTTCCAGTTGACGGGGGTCCAGTCCATGCTCCTGCGGGCTTTGCTGGCCGGGGACAGGGGGGGGAGCATAGACCTTGTCGACCACATCCAGTGCCCGCAGGCTCAGGCTTTTGGCCAGTCGGGCAGGAGAGTAGCGGGTGCGGATCATGCGCTTGAGCAGGGGCTCGGCTTCGGTCATCAGATCGAAGTCGGGGTTAAGCAGGCGCCCGAATCCCTCCAGGGTAATGATGGCCTTGATGAACAGGGCAATATCACTGGGCAGCACCAGATTATGGTTGCGTACCATGGCGGTGATGTCATTGAGCAGCGCGGTGATATCCAGTTCCGAGATGGAGACGCCGTGATACTGGCTGATGACATCTTCCACATCCGACACCAATTGTTCGAAGTTCACCGGTTGGCCATCGGACCAGCTGGCCAGAACCGCCGCGCACTGTTCAGCTTCACGGATGACGACTGCGCGGGTCATCTGCAGTATTTGTTCACGGCGGCTATGACTGAGCTTGCCGACCATGCCGAAATCGAGCATGGCGATACGGTTGCCCGGCAGGATGATGAAATTCCCGGGGTGCGGATCGGCATGAAAAAAACCGTCTTCCAGTGCCATTTTCCAGGCGGCCAGGGCGCCACGGCGTGCAATCTGGGCCCGGTCCAGGCCCGCGGCATCCAGCTTTTCCAGTGCCTTCGCCGGGATGCCTTCAATGTGTTGCTGAACCTGAACGGTGGATGATGACAATTCCCAGTAAACCCGCGGAACGGTGAGCCATTTCAACGAACGCATGTTTTTGCGGATTCGATCGGCGTTACGGGCTTCAATGGTGAAGTCCAGCTCCCGCAGCAACGAACGGCGGAATTCACGGATCAATTCCACCGGCCGGTAGCGACGGATTTCCACGGAGTTGTCGCAAGCCAGCTTGGCCAGCTGGTCGAGCAGGCGAAGGTCGGAGTCGATCTTGTTACGAATACCCGGCTTCTGGATTTTGAGCACAACCTTCTGGCCGCGCCGGGTAAGGGCGCTGTGCACCTGACCAATGGAGGCTACCCCGATCGGGGTCGGGTCGACACGGGCAAACAGGCTGTCAATCGGCTTGCCCAGGGCCTCTTCAACCAATGGGGCAAGCTCTTCAAACGGAATGGCGCTGGCCTGATCCTGCAGCTTCTCGAACTCGGCAATCCAGTCCAGCGGAAACAGGTCAACCCGAGTGGCCAGTATCTGGCCGAGTTTGACAAAGGTGGGCCCCATTTCTTCCAGTGCACAGCGTAGTCGCTCTGCGGTACCCATGCGCAGGATGTCGCCCTTTACCGGGCTGCGGACCAGTTTGCCCGCCTGCTCAATGGGGGTGGCCAGCCCAAGCCGGCGGATCACGTCGGCAAAACCATACTTGAACAAAATGCCTGCCAGCTCGTTCATGCGAAGCAGGTCTTTACCGGTATGCAGCAGATTCACAACGGATCCTTGTTGAGGTGTCAGTCCCAGAGAATTACAGCTTGTGATGAATTCTGGCAAGATGCCATGGCATCAACGGCAGCAAGAAGTGCAAAAGCATGTCAAAACCCTATGTAAGAGAAGACCTGGTTGAAGTCAGGGAAAGCCCGCTTCATGGTCGGGGCCTGTTTGCCCGCCAGTCGATTCCCAAAGGCACGGAATTGGGACTATGCAAGACTCAACCTGCAAAAGGGCAGGGGCCTTACGTGCTCTGGATTGATGATGACGGTGAAGAGCGATACCGGGTGTTGTGCAATCTGCGGTTTATCAACCATGGCAAGCAACCCAATGTGGCCTATTACGATGACCTGACCGTCGTGACCCTCAAAGCGGTCAAGGCGGGGGCGGAATTGCTGCATGATTATGGGGATGAGTGGGAATAAGAGCAGTTAATAGTTAACAGTGAATAGTGAATAGCTAAAACCCAAATGCAAAAGCTTGGTCATTCCGGGCCCTGGCGAGGTATAGATGCAAGAGCCTCGGGTTGCGAGACTTGGGTCGTAAAAACCTTAAGCGACTACACGGCCTAGAACGGGCAGGGGGAGGTGAATTCGCTCCACAGGCCGGTGACGGGGTGGTTGAAGCCTAGCCATTCGGCGTGCAGCAGCAGGCGGGGGCTTAGGACTTCGACTTCGGGAGGGGCGTACATATCACAGCCAATGATGGGGTGGCCCAGTTCCCGACAGTGGATGCGTAACTGGTGGCTGCGCCCGGTGACGGGGCTCAGAGCAAGGCGGGTACGGTTATGCCGTTCGTCGCGCTCCATTACCTGATAGTGGGTCAGGGCGTGTTTGCCGGTGTCATGACAGACTTTCTGCAACGGACGATTGGGCCAGTCCGCAATCAGGGGGAGCTCAATGCTGCCGGCGTCCTTCTCGACCAAACCCTGTACCACCGCCTGATACCGCTTCTTGACTGTTCGCAGCTGAAATAAACGGCTTAGCTGGCTTTGCCCTCGCTGACTCAATGCAAAGACCATCAGGCCCGAGGTATCCAGATCCAGACGATGCACCAGACGTATGTCCGGGTAAATCAGGCTGAGACGGGTAATGGCGCAGTCCTTGTTCTCGGGGGCGCGCCCGGGAACGCTGAGCAAGTAGGCAGGCTTGTTGATCAGAAGAATGTCCGGATCCTGATACAGGATGCCCACCCGCTCGTGACAGGTGGGCACAATGTAGTAGGGGGCAGTATCAGCCCCAGAGTTGTTGGAAGACATCGCTATACTGGCTGGCAAAGTGCACGGTGAGGCCGTCTTTCAGATAATCCGGCAACTCGTCGAAATCCCGCCGGCAGGCATCGGGAAGAATCACTTCACGAATATTCACCCGCCGGGCGGCAATGATTTTCTCTCGGATCCCGCCAACGGCCAGCACCTGGCCGGTGAGTGTCAGCTCTCCCGTCATGGCGACCTTGCGCGGCAGCCGCTTGTTGCGCAGCAAGGACAGAATGGCGCTGGCCATGGTGACCCCTGCGCTGGGGCCGTCCTTTGGCGTTGCGCCCTCCGGCACATGCAGGTGGATAAAGGCATTGTCGAGACAGTCTTCCGCCAGCCCGTAGTCCTGCAGGTGGCTCGCCACGTAACTGTAGGCAATTTCCGCGGATTCTTTCATTACGTCACCGAGTTGCCCGGTCAGTTTGAAACCACGTTGCTTGCTGTGGACCAGACTGGCTTCTACAGAGAGGGTGGCACCGCCCATACTGGTCCAGGCGAGGCCGGTGACAACGCCAACGCCTCGCTGGGTTTTTTCTGTCTGGAAGTAGGGCTGCCCCAGAAACTCAGACAAATTCTTGCCACTGATGCTGAGCTTCTTCTCGCCAGCCAGCAGTTTGACGGCCGACTTGCGGATAATCTTGTTCAGTTGCTTTTCGAGGTTTCGTACCCCGGCTTCCCGCGCATACCCTTCAATAACCTGCCGCAGGGCACTGTCACTGATCTTGAGCTGGCCGGGTTTTACGCCGGCACGCTCCAGGGCGCGTGGCCACAGGTGCTGCCGGGCGATATCCACTTTCTCTTCGGTGATATACCCGGAGAGCCGAATCACTTCCATGCGGTCGAGCAAGGGGCCAGGAATGCTGTCGAGGGTATTGGCGGTACAGATAAACAGCGAATGGCTGAGATCGAGCCGTTCATCAAGGTAATGATCCAGGAAATCCTGATTTTGCTCGGGGTCCAGCACTTCCAGCAGGGCCGAGGCCGGGTCGCCCTGAAACGATTGCCCAAGCTTGTCGATTTCATCGAGCATGATCACGGGGTTTGCCGTGCCGGTTTCTTTCAGCGCCTGAACCAGTTTGCCGGGCATGGCACCGATATAGGTGCGGCGGTGCCCCTTGATTTCGGCTTCGTCGCGCATGCCGCCAAGGCTGAAGCGGTAGAATTTGCGATCCAGGGCTTCGGCAATGGACTTGCCAATACTGGTCTTGCCGACCCCAGGGGGGCCGACAAGCAGGATAATGGAGCCTTTGACCTCACCACGTAGTGCCCCAACCGCAAGAAATTCCACAATGCGGTCTTTCACGTCCTGCAAGCCGCTATGGTGCCGGGTGAGCACTTCGCGGGCATGGCTGAGATCAAGATTGTCGTGACTGTATTGCCCCCAGGGAACACTGGTAAGCCAGTCCAGATAATTGCGGGTTACACCATACTCAGGGGAGCCGGTTTCCAGTACAGACAGCTTTTGTAGTTCGTCCTCAAACCGTTTGTTTACCGCATCGGTAGGAGACAAGGTCTTCATCCGTTCACGGAACTCATCCGCTTCGGCGGTCTTGTCATCTTTGCTCAGGCCGAGTTCGCGCTGAATGATCTTGAGTTGTTCGCGAAGGAAGAATTCGCGCTGGTGGCGACTGACCTTCTCGTTCACCTCTTCGGAAATCTGGTTTTGTAGCCGGGCGACCTCCAGTTCCTTTTTTACCAGCGTCAGGACCTTTTCCATACGAGGCTTGAGTGGAACGGTTTCGAGTATGCTTTGTAGCTCTTTGCCTGAAGCACTGGTCAGCGCTGCCGCAAAATCGGTTAGCGGAGAGGGCTCGGAGGGTGAAAAGTTTTGCAGGTAGTGACGCAGCCCTTCGTTATACAGCGGGTTGAGCGGCAGCAGTTCCTTGATGGTATTGATGATGGCCATGCCATAGGCACGTACAGTTTCATCCGCGTCTGTGCGTGGCTCTGGGTAACTGACTTCTGCCATATAGGGACGCTTGCGATTCAGCCAACCCTGAATACGAAAGCGGGATGCGCCCTGGGCGACGAGCTGGAACTGATCATTTTCCTGATTCAGAGCGTGAACTTTCACCAAGCAGCCGTACTCCGGGAAATCCTCCAGCGCGACGGTGTCAGGGTCTTTGTCGCCCACGTAGACCAGGCCCAGCGATTGATGGGGGGTCTGGCTAACGCGCTCGAGGGTCTGTTCCCAGATTTGTTTGTCCAGCATCACTGGTTGCACCAACCCGGGCATAAAGGGTCTGTGGCGTACAGGGATAAGATAGATGCGTTGCGGGCGCAACTGGTCGGGCAGGGCAAGGCTGCCCTGCGCGGTATCGGTGTCTTGAATATCGTCAGTCATGGTGTGTCACTTCCATTGAACGTGGAAATAACATGGTGCCGGGTGGTGGAATTTCAATTGTCGATAATCAGCAAATCGGCACAGAGATTCTTCGGGGTCTTGCTCCTGCGCTCTACGACGCGGGAATTGAGGCCCCCTTGTTCGCATTTCTCTGCCAGAGCATAGAAAGGTGAGCGGCCAGGGTCGGCGATGATGATCTGCTTTACTCCGGCTCTCAGGGCGCGACGGATAAGGTTATAGAGCACAGGGGTTAGCTCGTCCCAAAAGCAGATGTCAGCACCGGCCATGACCGTGACGTCTTTAAGCCGGGCGGTGCTGAGCTTTTCAAAGCGAAGCTGTTCGGTGGTGATATCCACCTTGTTGATCTGCGCATGCAGGTCAAGATAGGGGAAAACATCTGCATCGGCATCTACAGCGGTGACCCGGCACCTAAACCGCTTGGCGGTAAAGATCGACAGTGGCCCCCAGCCACAACCAATATCCAGCAGGTGGTCGTCTGCGTCCAGTTTATTGCGGGTGAGGTGATCCATGATAAGGAAGCTGGAGTTCCATACCTTGTTACCATGAATCGATGGGGTATGGTTGGCGCGTTTGAGGCGTCGGATTTCCTTGTGACCGGAACGCAGCAGGGTAATGCCCCGGGTGCGAATGGTGTGAGGCTCGCCTGCGCGTATAACAGGTACTGACATAATCCACCGCCATTTAAAAGATTGAAACACTACGGTCAAGGCTCGCGGGATTCAAGCCCTGCAATGTCAGGCATAATGGGGGAATGGGTACTCGGGCGATGAAACATGATTAGGGAAAGTGTTACCGGGCTGGTCGGGCTGGCTTCCGGAAGGACTCGATATGTAAGGGGCTTGGCGGCACTTGCACGCATCGGAGCGGTGTATGCTCGCGGCCGCGGCAGTGCATTGTCCGAACGTCATCACCAGGCGGCAGAGATTGCCACTCAGCTTTGTAGGGCCAATGGTGGCTTCTGGGTCAAAGCGGCGCAGTTTTTCAGCTGCCGCCCCGACGTGCTGCCGCTTGAGTATATTCATGCGTTTCAGCAACTGCAGAGTGACGCCCTGCCCGTAGAGTTCAGCGCGATCGCCAGAGTGCTATCCAAGTCCTGGGGTAAAGACTGGCGCGATACTTTTGTCTGGTTTGAGGAGACGCCAACCGCTGTTGCTTCCATCGCACAGGTGCACCGGGCCAAGCTTAAGAATGGACAGGAGGTAGCAGTCAAAGTCCGATTGCCGGCAGTAAAGCGCTTGTTTGAGCAGGATGCCAAAGTATTTCAGGCGCTCGCCGCCATTGCCGCTCCCCGGTTTCGTGAGTTCGATCTTCGTCAGGCCATTGAGCAGTTGCTGGCCATGACGGCAACAGAACTGGACTTCCGTAACGAAGCCGCTAATACCCTGCGCTTTTCTCGTCAGCCGCACCCCGAGCGTATCCGGATTCCCGAGTTAGTTAAGCCTCTGTGTTGTGAACGGATACTCGTGACCAGCTGGGAAGGCGGTAACCGTCTCCGCCAGCATCTTGATCAGCACCCTGAAGACGCGGCCGATCTCCTGGGGGTGCTTCTCACCAGCTACCTGCAACAAGTGACGCGGTTTGGGGTCTACCAGGCAGACCCGCACCCGGGCAATTTTCTGGTAAATGATCGAGGGCAGGTTGTGATTCTGGATTTCGGCGCCATTGGCGTGCTGAACCCGGATGAGGTCCGCCGTTATTCGAGGTTGCTGTATGGATTGATGGGGTTCGAGGGACAGGTTGATATTGGTGAACTGTTCTATCAGGCAGGTTTCCGTGGTGGTAGCCCGGAGACCTTGCGGGAGCTGGCGCTTTACGTGTTGACCGATAAACTCAATCAACAGGGCCCTGTGGGGGCAATGGGAGATCTGATGGAGCGATTCCGCGAGGAACGCATTAGCATCCCTGACTCTTACATTGGTATTTCCCGGGTTTTGATTACCTTGGGGGGGTTCCTTATGAGTTACAACGTGCCCTTTGACTGGCGCCCACCGGAATTACGTAGCACCACGGGCTGAGTCACCACATTGAAAGGATGACCCAGCACACTTGGCTAGATGATCAAGGACGGTTTTCATTCCAAAATGTGCGGAAGGCATCGGCACTCTTGGCGGGAGCTTCTGTCATCGGCAGGTGACCAATGCCATCCAGAATGACGGATCGTGCTCGGGGAAGCCGCTCAAGAAAGACGGGTACATTATCCACTCCCAGCAGCCGGTCTTCCTTGCCCCACATAACCAGCGTGGCTTGATCCAGTGTCGCAAGGACCTCACTGTTCTCCAGATTCATGCCAGGGTCGGTGCCCAGCTGACGGAAAATATCTTCAGCGACTACGGCATTTTCCGCTTTGCGTTGCCCCATAACATCCATGAAAAAATCCGGCATGTAGGGTGGCTCTTCCATGGCCCATACCAGAGTGGTCTGGAATTCATCCCGGCTGTGGGGAATCAATGGATTGCTGTCGCTGCCTTCCAACAGGGCTTTGAACTCAGGGGTCTGGCGTGTCAGACCGGCGGAATCCACCAGCCCCATGGAAAGAACCCGTTGTGGCGCTTGTCGTGCCATTTCCAATGTAATAGCGCCCCCCATGGAATTGCCGGCCACATGGAATTGCTCGATCTGCAGGGTATCCATCAGTGTAAGCAGCCGCTTGGCTTGGGCTTTCATGGTGTAATCCAGGCCCAAATCACGGGTGCTATCACCATGGCCGGGGAGATCCGGCACGACGAAGTAAAACTCTTCTTCCAGGTTGCCGGCAAAACGCACCCAGTTGCTGGCGTCGGCACCAAAACCATGAATCAGCAGAACCGGGGGGGCACTGGTGCTGGATTCACTCACCAGCAGATGCCATTGGATGCCGTCGTCTGTGGTGATGGTTTCTTCCTGAAGGCCGGCCCGCGAGATTTCGAATTCAAGCCCGTTCTGATAAGCCCATTGGGCGGCATTATCGCAGGCAGAGAGTAATGCGACGGATAACAGTGCAATGAAGCCGCGGGTAATGACTGCAGAGTGTAGAGGCATTATTGATCTACTCGGTCTATAAGTAACAATTGTCAATTATAGGATGCTTGTACAGGGGCTTGAACACCGCTACCGGGGCCAAAATCCTGCAGGCAGCCTGATAAATCAGCCCGATCGGGGTGCCTTCAGGTTCCACACCCCGGCGGCAACGATCAGCAGTGTGCCCAACAGCGTCGTAATTACCAGGGTTTCCCCCCAGAACATCCAGCCGAGCAGTGCTGCCCAAATGACGGAAGAATAGTTGTAGACCCCGACCTGGCCGGGGCTGGCGATCTGATAGGCCGTGGTCATGGCAAACTGGCCACCGGTTGCCACCAGGCCAATGCCGATAAGCCACAGGTAATCAGTCCCGACGGGCACGGTACTGGTCCAGGCGAGGGGGAGGGCGGAAAACCCGGTCGCAAACAGGGCAAAGTAGAACACCACCCGTTGCGGAGGCTCAGATACGGCCATGCGGCGGATGCTGACCTTGGCGATACTCATAATCGCGGCCCCGGCCAGAGCAACCCACATTACGGGATCAATCTCACCCGAATCTGCCCGCATGATGACGGCAACGCCGACGAAGCCCACCAGAATAGCAACCCAGGTACGCAGGCCGATCTGTTCGCGTAGCCATAGCCATCCCACCACGGGAAGGAAGAAGGGCACGGTCATTTTCACCAGCACCGCTTCCGCCAGGGCAATATGCCCGATGGTGTAAAAGAAGCAGAACATGGCGGTCACGCCCGTGAAGGCACGTATCAGGTGCAGATGAATATTGGCGGTACGCAGTTGGCCAAAACCGCCACGCTGCATGATGATGGGCAGAAGGAAGAGCAGGCCGAAGAGATTGCGCGCGAACACAATCACTTCGGTATCCAGGTGATCCGAGAGCAGTTTGATCATTGCCGCCATGATGGCCAGCAAGCCTTCCCCCAGTACCAGCAGCAGGGCGCCCTTCAGGGGTTGGTCATTCACCCGGCGGTGTGTCCGTCGAGCGGGGTGCCCCACAGATCATGTTCATCTGCATGCTCGATGGTGACCTTGAGGCGCTGGCCGGGCTGCACGTCGGTGATGCCATTGAGATAGACCAGGCCATCGATCTCCGGTGCATCGGCGCGGGAGCGGGCAATGGCGCCTTCGTCATCTACCTCATCAATCAACACTTCCTGAACGCTGCCGATCTTTTTCTGCAGCTTGTCGGCGCTGATGCGGGCCTGCACATTCATGAAACGTTCGCGGCGCTCTTCGGCCAGTTCCGGGTCTACCGGGTTGGCCAGTGCGTTCGCCGGGGCGCCTTCCACGGGGGAGTAGGTGAAGCAGCCGACGCGATCCAGCTGTGCTTCCTCAAGCCAGTCGAGCAGCAGCTCAAAATCATCATCGGTTTCGCCGGGGAAACCAGTAATAAAGGTGCTGCGCAGGGTAATGTCGGGGCAGATTTCACGCCAGCGACGGATCCGCTCAAGGGTATTTTCGGCATGAGCAGGGCGTTTCATCGCCTTCAGTACCGTCGGGCTGGCGTGCTGGAACGGAATATCCAGATAGGGAAGGATATGCCCCTCAGCCATCATCGGGATGATGTCGTCCACGTGAGGGTAGGGATAGACATAATGAAGCCGAACCCAGGCCCCCAGTTGTCCCAGGGCCTGACAGAGCTCCAGCATCCGGGTTTTCACCGGCATGCCCTGCCAGAAGCCGGTTTGGTATTTGCGGTCGACACCATAGGCGCTGGTGTCCTGACTGATCACCAGCAGTTCCTGTACCCCCGCTTTGACCAGCCTTTCAGCTTCATCCAGAACGTCGCCCACCGGGCGTGAGTCCAGTTTGCCACGCATGCTCGGGATGATGCAGAAGCTGCATTTATGATTACAGCCTTCGGAAATCTTCAGATAAGCATAATGACGCGGGGTCAGTTTGATCCCTTGTGGGGGGACCAGATCCAGAAAGGGATCATGGTTCTGCAGCGGCGGTACCACCTGATGAACCGCGTTGACCACCTGTTCGTACTGCTGGGGCCCAGACACGGATAACACCGAGGGGTGTACCTTGCGAATGGTCTCTTCTTCCACCCCCATGCAGCCGGTCACAATCACCTTGCCGTTCTCGTGAAGGGCTTCACCAATGGTGTCCAGGGATTCCGCCTTGGCATCGTCAATAAACCCACAGGTATTCACCACGACCACGTCGGCATCATCGTAAGTCGGCGTGACTTCGTAGCCTTCGGTGCGGAGCTGGGTCAAAATGCGTTCGGAGTCCACCAGGGCCTTGGGGCAACCCAGGCTGATAAAACCGACTTTGCCGGGGGCTTTACCGGACATAGTTCACCTCGAGATTGGCTGCCGCCTGTCGGGCACAAACGGCTGGCTGAGTGTCAGAGTGGGTGGGCGCGCAATTCTACCGTTGTCGCAGCCCTTAAGCCATGGGCGATTCCGGTATAAGGTGAGCCATCAGAGAGAGATTGTATGCGCTGTTTTCTCGGCATTCCGGTCTCGGGCCCACTGGCCCATGAATGTGTGGCGTTGTCACTGGGACTGCCTCAGGCGTCGCCGCGGCGAAACCTGCATCTGACGTTGGCCTTTTTGGGAGAGTGCTCACCGGGTTCCGTCAAACGTCTGGTCCCTGGCGTGTCTGCACTGGCTGCCCGTCATGCTCCCTTTACGATTGCCTTGACGGCCTGTGAGCCCTTCCCTGAGCCAGAGGGACCCTATCTGGCGCTGACGCAAACCACCCAAACGGCTCTGGCATCGCTCCATGACGACATTCAACAGTTGCTCAGCGCAGTCGACGGCTTTACGGCGGAGACGCGGCGGTTTCGTCCCCATGTGACCCTGGCCAAACCCGGAGAGCCATTGCAGAGGCGCACGGGGCAGTGGATTCTGGATGCGGATCAGTTGTGGCTCTATGAAAGTGACAGCCGTCACGGCAGGCCGCCGAGTTACCATCCGTTGCAGCGTTTTGCGCTTTCCGGTGGTTGAAATCCCCATCAGGACCCGCATGCTTCAACGGACGACCTCACACGACAGTGAACAGGAGTTTCACCATGCAGTTACTCAGCAACAGCCTGACCGATCAGGCCCCCATTGGTGAGAAGTACGCCTTTGCGGTCAAGGATGCAGATACCCACGTGGCCCTTTCCAGCAACATCAATCCCCATCTGGCCTGGAAAGACGCGCCGTCACAGACCCGCTCATTTGCCGTGGTTTGCCATGACCCGGATTGCCCCAGTGCCGGTGACGATGTGAACCAGGAAGACAGGGAAGTCCCGGCAGATTTGCCGCGGGTGGATTTTTATCACTGGACCCTGTTCGACATTCCTGCCGGTCAGAGTGAAATTCTTGAGGGCGAGCATTCGAGCGAAGTGACCGCCCATGGCAAGAACGGACCCACTGCCCCACAGGGGCTGCGCCACGGCAAGAACGACTATACTGGCTGGTTTGCCGGTGATGCGGATATGGAAGGGGAGTACTTTGGTTACGATGGGCCCTGTCCGCCGTGGAATGACAGCATCGTGCACCGCTATGTCTTCACCGTGTACGCACTGGACGTGGAGCAATTGCCGACAGAAGGGGACCTCAGCGGTGCCGCGCTGGTCGGGCTGATCAGGGCGAATGCGTTGGATTCCGCCTGCATCACCGTGAGTTACACCCTGAATCCGCGACTGGCCAAATAGACGGCTGTTGGGGAATCAGAAAAGAAAAAAGGCCGCGGAAAGCGGCCTTTTTCGTCAGCCCCGGGGAAGGGCTGGAATTGGTCGGAATAGCAGGATTCGAACCTGCGACCCCTACGTCCCGAACGTAGTGCTCTACCAGGCTGAGCTATATTCCGGATCTGGTGACGGCGCATTCTAGCAGCGAATTCTGAAATTGCCATACCTAAATCCCCCGGTGGGGGTCGTTTGCACAGATTATGGCCAACCCGGAATCACACAGGCAGAATGCCACGCCAGACTGGCAGGTGAAGAGACGCAATGACGGAATTTGAGCATCCTTGGGGCACGCTAACCTTGCAGCGCTGGCCGCTAAAACGGCAGGACGCATTGCAGGCCTGGGACAACGCTGACCACTATCTGCTGAAGACTCTGGCGGATCGGGGCGAAGGGACAGCGACGCTGTGTCTCAATGACAGCTGGGGAGCGCTGGCGCTGGCTGCAAGCCAGCATGGCGAGGCGCTGTCCTGTGGTGATTCCTGGCTGGCGTGGAAGGGGATGGCCATCAACGCACAGACCAATGGCCTTGCCCCTCCCCAATGGTGCTGGCCACAACAGGCACTTGATGTCACCCCGGATCAAATAGTGCTGAAAGTCCCCAAATCCGTGGCCCTGCTGGAATCCCAGCTGGACTGGATCGCGCAGAACACGCCGGACGATGTACCTGTCTGGCTTGCGGGAATGGACAAGCATTTGCCGCGCCAGCTGGTTCCGCTGCTGGAGAGGTTCCTGGGGAACGGCCGCGCCGAGTACGGTTGGAAAAAAGCGCGCTTGTTCAGTGCCCGAACACCGGGGCAATCCCTGGCACAGGCGGACTATCCTTCTACCATTGATTCTCCATTCGGCCCCTTGGTTGTTCATGCGGGAGTGTTCTCACAGTCCCAGCTGGATATCGGCGCGCGCTGCTTTCTGGACCATCTGCCAACGAATGTGACGCCAGACACGCGTGTGGCAGACCTGGGTTGTGGAAACGGCGTCATGGGGCTCGCCATGCTGGCCGCTTCGCCCGGTTGCCGGGTGACGTTTTGTGATGAGTCCTGGCTGGCCTTGCAGAGCGCCCGGGAGAATGTAGACCGCCACAGCCCGAGCGCAAACGCCCGGTTTCATCTGGGCGATGGGTTGAAAGGCGCCGGAGGCCCGTTTGACCTGATCTTGCTGAACCCGCCTTTCCATGAAGGCCATGTGGTCGGGGATCATGTGGCACGCCGGTTGTTTCGGCAGGCCAGCGAGTCGCTGGCACCTGATGGCGAGTTACGGGTGATCGGAAACCGGCATCTGGGGTATCACACCGTGTTGCAGCGGTTGTTTGAATCGGTCGAGGTAGCCGGCAGCAATCGAAAGTTTGTGGTGTGGGCTTGCCGGTTGCCACGAGGGCGGCCTGGCCAGTCCTGACGCGCCATGGACTGGCTTAAAAGCTAGCCAGATCAATCTCATCAAAACGGCTGGCCACGGGGTGTCGGCTGGCGCCCTGACTGCCCTCACGATCCAGCCGGCAAGTATGAAAACCCGCTTCGGCTGCGGCATCCAGTTCGGCTTCCACATCAGACAGGAACAGCAACTGGTTGGCCGGAAGGCCAATGGCGGCCTGAATATTCCGGTAGCTCTGGACATCCTGCTTATGGCCCGAGGTGGTATCGAAATAGCCACTGAAAAGGGGAGTCAGGTCGCCGGCATCGCTGTAGCCGAAAAACAGCTTTTGTGCAGCGATGGAGCCTGACGAGTACACATAAAGATCCAGGTTTTGCTTTTTCCAGAGGTTCAGGTTGGCCGCGGTGTCGGGATAAAGGTGGGCGGTATAATCGCCATTCTCATAGCCCGCCTGCCAGATTTTGCCTTGCAGGGCCTTGAGTGGCGTTACCTTGCGGTCTGCTGCGATCCATTCCTGGAAGAGGGCATTGGCACTGTCAGGTGATGTCAGCGGCTGGCCACTTTCGGCGGCGGCTGCCGCAATCAGTTGTTGAACGTCAGCGTCATCCCAGTGTTCTGCCAGAAACCGGGGGAAGGCGTTGGCGGCATAGGGGAACAGCACTTCCTTGACGAAAGAAATGCTGCTGGTGGTGCCTTCGATATCGGTAACGATGGCCTTGATCATGGCGGTATCCCGTTTTCTGGTGTTATCCCCGGATGCGCAAATCGCGTTCAGTCCAGACGATTGAATCGCTGGGCGATATCGCTGCCGGTAAAATTTGCGACCCATCCCTCAGGGTTGTTGAACAGGCGGATCGCCACAAAACGAGGGTTGGGGCCCATATCGAACCAGTGCGGCGTGTTCGCTGGCACGCTGATCAAATCGCCCTTGGTGCACAGCACTTCATAGACGTTGTCGCCAATGTGCAGCGTAAACAGACCGCGGCCTTCCACGAAGAAGCGCACTTCGTCTTCACTGTGACGATGTTCTTCCAGAAACTTTTGTCGAAAAGCGGCCTTTTCCGGGTGATCCGGTACCATGCTGACGACATCGACGGTCTGGTAGCCTTCCTGTTCAATAAGACGATTGATATCTGCCTGATAGGCCTCAATCACCTCTGCCTGATCGGGATTTTCTGACAGTGCCTTGCTGGCTTCCCACTGTTCATAGCGAATCCCGGCGGCCGCGAGCGCCTGGGCCATAGCTGCTTTGTCGGTCAGATGCTGCTGAACGGTTTGCGGCTGGCTGTCATGAAATATCTTCAGTTCGCTCATGTTTTACACTCCACTCAGGCGACGGCGATCCAGCTCAACGGCGAGCAAGACCTCCAACGCTTCAAGCTGTCGGTAACAGGATGGCAGATCGCTGGCCCAGGTATAAAGTCCATGCCCACGAATCAGGTAGGCATGGCTGATGGCGCCTTCTGCCATGGCCGTATCGACCTCACTGGCCAGCGCGGCGATGTCCTGAGTATTGTCGAAAACCGGGATCTGCAGTCGACTCTCATGGGTGTGGATGCCCTCGAGTGCTTTCAGCAGCTCGTAGCCTTCCAGCGTCAGCATATTGGCAGGCCAGTGCATGGTCAGCACGGTACTGGCGTGGCTGTGGGTGTGCAGTACTGCGCCGATGTCAGGAAAACGCTGGTACACCTGGGTGTGCAGAAGGGTTTCGGCAGATGGCTTGCCATCGGTGGCGGGTTGGCCCTGAAGGTCAACCGCCATGATGTCGGTTTCGCGCAGCAAACCTTTATCTTTCCCGGAGCGAGTGATGGCCGCGTGGGTCGCGTTCAGGCGAACGGAATAGTTACTGCTGGTGGCTGGTGACCATCCATTGGCATAAATACGCTGGCCGGTCGCGGCCAGCGCTCTGGCGGCGTCGCGGTAGCTGGCAGTAGAAAAAGGGCGATCAGTCATGGTGTCGGCTCTGGCTGTCTCAGTGGCTGGCTTGAAGGTGGGCAAGTACCTTCGATGTGTCGGGGGCATCAATGACGCCACGTTCAGTGACAATCGCACTGATCAGGGATGCCGGCGTCACATCAAAGGCCGGGTTATAGACGGGGCAGTGTGCCGGTGCCACAGGCTTGCCTTGTATCTGGCGGATTTCACTGCCATCGCGTTCTTCAATCACGATATGGCTGCCGTCCGGCAACTCGCTATCAAGGGTCGACAACGGCGCGGCCACAATGAACGGAATGCCGTGATGTTTGGCGAGCACGGCCAGAGCGTAGGTGCCGATCTTGTTGGCGGTATCACCGTTAGCGGTGATCCGGTCGGCGCCAACAATGACGGCGTCAATCTTGCCTTGGGCCATTAATTGGCCTGCACTGCTGTCAGCCACGAGGGTAACCGGGATGCCATCGTTGAGTAGCTCCCAGCTGGTAAGGCGACTGCCTTGCAGCCAAGGGCGGGTTTCACCGGCGTAGACTCCGGCAAGCGTGCCCGCTTCCCACGCACTGCGAATAATGCCCAGGGCGGTACCGTGACCGCCGGTGGCCAGCGCTCCGGTGTTGCAATGGGTGTAAAGGGTGGCGCCAGGGCTCAGCAAGGCGGCGCCAAACTCGCCCATGCGGCGGTTCGCTGCCAGGTCTTCCTGGTGGATGGATTCGGCATCCTCAATCAAGGCCCGTACCAGTTCGCTCCCTGTTCGCTCGCCAGCGGTGCGCTGCAGTCGCTCCAGTGCCCAGAACAGATTGACGGCAGTGGGGCGGCTGCTGGCCAGACACTCGATGGCGGTGGCGAGAGCGGGGAGGCTGGCGTTGTCACCCAAACGTTGGGCTTCCAGTGCCAGACCATAGGCTGCCGTGATGCCGATGGCAGGAGCTCCGCGTACCACCATCTCGCGAATGGCGTTGGCGGCTTGCTGGCTATCGCTGATGGTTAGCCAGACGGTCTGGGTGGGGAGCAGGCGCTGGTCCAGCAGCTCCAGCGAGTTTTCGTGCCAGCGAATGGCTGCGCTGTTAATGGCCATGCAAGGAATCCTTGTGGTTACCCGGCGGTACCTGGGCATCGGGATGAAGGAGCGGTTCACGATGGTAACGGGCGCGAATCCAGTTGGCGGCCCGGAATACCCCGGGGCGCCGCATAATAGCGCGTTCCATACGGTATTTCCCCGGAAATGTGCTGGTCATGATAGCAATCAGAATGGTCAACAATCCCTGGCCGGGTAGCACCAGCATGATGACCCCGGCCAGTAACAAGAGCAGGGCCAGCAGGTTACGCAGACACCATAGCAGCCACGCCAGAGGCCCGCGTTGTGAACGGGGCTGATACGCCTCGGTGAAGTAGTGGGCAGGCATGCGAATCAATAACCAGGGGATGGCGACCATGGAGGCAAGCGCCATCACCACCCCGGTGAGGGTCAGGGCGGGGAGCCAGGGCTCGAGCTGCTGTGCAACAGGCGACAGCCAATCAGGAAGAGCCAGTTTCACGTTGCCTCCGGGGCGGTTAGTCAGACCATGATGATATTGTGCTGCGTAGGATGGTGTCGTGGCGTGGACTTTTCAAATGTTCTGTACGAGACAGGTCGATGGTGGGCGAAAAGGGGTGGCAAGCTTGGGAGCCTCTGAATAACGCCTTGCGTGCTCAGTCTTTCAGACTGGTTCGCCCCCTCGGCCAAGGTAAAGAGGGGCGCGCTTTTGAAGGTGTATGTCCATCC
>NZ_AXBZ01000066.1:0-2449 GCF_000475295.1 Alcanivorax sp. P2S70 | reverse complement strand
TTATTCAGAGGCTCCTTAACCCCCGAGCCGCCGCAGCGGCTCGGGAGACGCGGTTCAGGCGTCTTCGGACAACAGGAAATGGGCGCGGGCAATGGTAATCGGCTCCTGGCGGTTCTTTTGCCAGGCACTGATATGGACATTGGCGATACGACGCCCCTGCCGGGTGATGCGGCACTCCGCGTAAGTATCACGAAAATGCCCGGCGCGCAGGTAATCGATGGTGAAATCGATAGTTTTGGGGACCCGTGGCTCCCCCATTTGCAGCAGAATGAAGATGATCGCTGCCTGCTCCATAAAGCCGGCCACCGCACCGCCATGCAAGGCTGGCAGTGTCGGGTTGCCAATCACGTTGTCATTCTTGGGCAGCACAAAGGTCAGTTCATCGCCCTGCGCGACCACCTGGATCCCCAGAAAACGGGCGTAAGGAACCCGGTCAACCAGCTCCTGGTAATCGGTGGCACCGCTACGGCATTCATCAATCAGAGTCTTGAGTGCTTTCATTGGCCTACCACCTGCCCGGCTTTGTCAATTTTTAAACGTGTGTAGGTGGCCAGCCCGGTAGCGATCGGCGCGTCCTCGTTGCCCTCCTCCCAGCTGGTAATGCGAACAAAGGCAACGTGAGGGGTCAAACGGTAGCAGGACGCTTCACAAACCACTGCCGCTCCCTTCGCCGGGCCGCGCAGGTGGTCGACACGAAAATCAATCGTCGGCGTGATCTCAAAGACAGGAAAGGTTCTACAGGTGACTGACATGCCGCCTGCGTGATCCATCATGGCGAAGATCGCCCCGCCATGCATAACACCGGTTTCCGGATTTCCAACCAGATCATCACGCCAGGGAAGCCGGGCACGAACCGCGGTTTCCTCTGCGCTGATCACTTCCATACCAAGCACTACAGAGTGCCGAACGGATTCGAGAAATCGATTGCATACATCCAGACGGGTAAACGGGGGAGACGAGTCTGTCACGGCGGCCAATGCCTCCTGTTGGCAAAGAGCAGATGATGGCGTCAGCTTGAAAGGCGCTGGCGGGCTTTTCGGAGGCGATTATAGCAGTCTCTGGCGGTCAACATTAGTCTCGCATCTGTCACGCGGCTCCAGAATGCACAGCCACGCCTTTCCTGGATAGCTCAATCAGAAAGTTGTTTGGTCGCAACACACGCCCCAGAATATCCGGGTACTCGGGCATGACAGTCGCCCCGGATTTCGCATGGCTGCTCACTGGAGAGCGACTGCACCGGTGACATTGTCACTAAACCCCTTTAAGAGCCTCACCCTGTATCAGCGCGGAGATTGATTCTTGGCAACCTCTTCCCGATTCAGAACCAGCATGCGAGCCGTTGGGCATATTGTCGAACGCCGCCGTCACCCGGACCGCTTCATTCACGTGGATAAAACCCCCTGGGATGAAATCTACCGGGACGGCATCATGGCTGTGCGGCATTACAGCCTTCCACCCGGCAAATCCATCGAGCTCAATGACCAGACACTAGCGATACAACCCAAACGCCACCGGGTGCCTCTGGTGTTGGTCCCTGCCCTGGGCATTCACTGCTGGACCTATGATTTGATGCCCAACCGCTCGATGGTGAAGTATCTGATGGCGCGGGGATATGACGTTTACCTGGTCGATTGGGGCAAGCCTTCCCAAGCGGAGCACGGTCTCGATCTGGATACCTACGTCAATCGTTGGCTCCCCGCCGCTATCCGCGCGGTGTGTGAGCATGCAGAGGCCGATTCGGTCAATCTCATGGGGTATTGCATGGGGGGGCTCCTGTGCCTTATGTACCTGGGTGCCCATGAGACCTCCCCGGTCAAGAACCTGATCACCATTGCCAGCCCGGTCAACTTCCATAAAAGTGGCCCTTTCGGCAAAGCCATCTCGTTAGCCGCTATCCCGTCCATGAAAGCCCACGACTGGTTCAAGCTGCGGCTGAAGCCACTGGATGACAAACTGTTTCATATTCCTGCCGGACTGTTGGCCTTCGGTTTCAAGATGACCAATCCTCCAGGGGTGGTGCAAGCCTACATGGATTTGATTCGGAACCTCGGTGATCGCGAATACGTGACTGAATATATGACCATGGGCCAATGGTTCAATGACATGGTTGACTACCCAGGTGCCGTAGTTCGCGAAGTGATTGAAAAAATGATCCTCGCCAACAGTCTGGCGCGTGGCCGTATACGCATCGGAGGGCGTAACGTAGATTTCACAACCATCAAGCAGGATTTATTGGCTTTCGCCGGCACCACCGACAACATCGTCAGTCTGCGGGCAGCACGGGAAGTCATGAATCTGGTAGGAAGCCGGGATAAACGTTTCGAGGAAGTGCCTGGCGGTCACGCAGGCGTGTTTTCTGGCTCGAAAGCGCCGGATCATGCCTGGAGAATCAGTGCGGACTGGCTTGCCACTCGTTCGAATTGATTGCCTGCGCGGGCGATCGCCCGCG
>NZ_AXBZ01000065.1:0-1216 GCF_000475295.1 Alcanivorax sp. P2S70 | reverse complement strand
CCGGGTAACGAATTACTCGGTGATCTTGGCTACCACGCCGGCGCCAACGGTACGGCCACCTTCGCGGATAGCGAAGCGCAGGCCGTCTTCCATGGCGATCGGAGCGATCAGCTCAACGTCCATCTGAACGTTGTCGCCCGGCATTACCATCTCGGTACCTTCCGGCAGGGTGCAAGCACCGGTTACGTCGGTGGTACGGAAGTAGAACTGCGGACGGTAACCGTTGAAGAACGGGGTGTGACGACCACCTTCGTCCTTGCTCAGTACGTAGACTTCAGCAACGAACTTGGTGTGCGGCTTGATGGAGCCCGGCTTGGCCAGGACCTGACCACGCTCAACTTCATCACGCTTGGTACCACGCAGCAGAACACCAACGTTCTCACCAGCACGGCCTTCGTCCAGCAGCTTGCGGAACATTTCAACACCGGTACAGGTGGTCTTGGTGGTGTCGTGGATACCCACGATCTCGATTTCCTCGCCCACCTTGATGATGCCACGCTCTACACGGCCGGTTACTACAGTACCGCGACCAGAGATGGAGAATACGTCTTCGATCGGCATCAGGAACGGCTGATCTACAGCACGCTCCGGCTCCGGGATGTACTCGTCCAGGGTCTCTACCAGCTTCTGTACGGCAGGCATGCCGATGTCGCTGGTGTCGCCTTCCAGAGCCTTCAGGGCAGAACCCTTGATGATCGGAGTGTCGTCGCCCGGGAAATCGTAGTCGCTCAGCAGCTCACGAATTTCCATCTCGACCAGCTCGAGCAGCTCTTCATCGTCAACCATGTCCGCTTTGTTCAGGAACACAACGATGTAAGGTACGCCTACCTGACGGGACAGCAGGATGTGCTCACGGGTCTGAGGCATCGGGCCATCAGCAGCGGAACATACCAGGATCGCGCCGTCCATCTGGGCTGCACCGGTGATCATGTTTTTCACATAATCAGCGTGCCCGGGGCAGTCTACGTGGGCGTAGTGACGAGTCGGGGAATCGTACTCTACGTGGGAGGTGGCGATGGTAATACCACGCTCACGCTCTTCCGGAGCATTGTCGATACCGTCGAAGGCAACGGCAGAGCCGCCCCACACTTCCGCACATACGCGAGTCAGCGCAGCGGTCAGGGTGGTTTTACCATGGTCAACGTGACCGATGGTGCCTACGTTTACGTGCGGTTTATTACGTTCAAACTTTTCCTTTGCCACGGTTCTATACCCT
>NZ_AXBZ01000064.1:0-2245 GCF_000475295.1 Alcanivorax sp. P2S70 | reverse complement strand
TTCAAAAGCGCGCCTAGATTGTGAACCAGCCTGAAAGCCTGAGCATGCAAGGAGTTACTCAGTGTCTCCGGGGTGCGCGAACACTGGAGATGAGACCATTGCAGATGAGCAAGACGGCGCTCAAACCGCTATACTGCGCCCCACTGTTCGCCCTGCCCGATCAAGGAGTTATGCATGAGCGACCATCAGGCCGACCTGATTGTCCACGCCCGCTGGATTGCCACCGTGTCTGCAGACAACACCGTGCTGGAAAACCACGCCCTGGTGGTACGCGACGGCCGCATCGCCGACCTGCTGCCCAGCGCCCTGGCAGACGAGAAATGGCACAGCGATGAGATCGTCCGCCTGGACGACCACCTGCTGACCCCGGGACTGGTTAACGCCCATACCCATGCCGCCATGAACCTGCTGCGCGGTATTGCCGATGACCTGCCCCTGATGACCTGGCTGGAAAAACACATCTGGCCCGCAGAGGGGCAGTTTGTCAGCGAGCAGTTCGTATACGACGGCACCAAGCTGGCAGCAGCCGAAATGATCCGCTCAGGCACCACCACCTTTGCCGACATGTACTTCTTCCCGGCCAGCGCGGCCAAAGCCACCGTGGAAGCGGGGCTGCGTGCCAGCCTGTTCTGTCCGCTGCTGGACTTCCCCACCCCCATGGGGGCCGGCCCCGAGGACTACCTGCGCCTCGCGACGGACGCCATGGACGAGTGGCGCCATGACCCGCGTATCCAGATCGGTTTTGGCCCGCATGCGCCGTACACCGTGTCCGACGCCCCCCTGCAGAAAGTGCTGACCCTGGCGGAAGAACTGGACGTGCCGGTGATGATGCATGTGCACGAGACCGCCGGTGAAATCCAGATGGCAGTGGGGAACACCGGCGAGCGCCCGCTGACCCGCCTGCAGGGGCTTGGCTTGCTCTCGCCACGCCTGCTGGCCGTGCACATGACCCAGCTCACCGACGAGGAAATCACCCTGGTGGCCGAAACCGGCACCCACGTGGTGCACTGCCCGGAATCCAATCTGAAACTGGCCAGCGGTTTCGCCCCGGTGGAAAAACTGCGCCAGGCAGGCATCAATGTGGCGCTGGGCACCGACGGGGCCGCCAGCAACAATGACCTGGACATGATCGGTGAAGCGCGCACGGCCGCCTTTCTGGCCAAGGGCGTGAGTCTGGAAGCGGACGCCCTGCCCGCCGCCGATGTGCTGAAGATGGCCACCCTGAACGGGGCAAAGGCCCTGGGCCGGGACGAGGACATAGGTTCACTGGAAATTGGCAAGCAAGCCGATATGGTGGCCATAGACCTGAACCGGCTGGAGACCCAACCGGTCTATGATCCTGTGGCACAGCTGGTCTATGCCGCGACCCGGGACCAGGTCACCCATAGCTGGGTGGGCGGACGCTGCCTGATGAACCATCGCCAGCTCACCACCCTGAACGAGGCGCTGATCCTCAAGAATGCCCAGCAGTGGCAACAAACGATTGCCGGAGCCGAGAAGTGACAGACAACCAGAATGCCGTACCCAATGTGGATGCCGGGGAAATTGCCAAATTCAATGCCCTTGCCGAGCAATGGTGGGACCCCAATTCGCAGTTTCGCCCCCTGCACGATATCAACCCGCTGCGCCTGAACTACATTGACGAACGTGTCAGCCTGCCGGGCAAGAAAGTCATCGATATCGGCTGCGGTGGCGGCCTGCTGTCAGAAGGCATGGCCCGTCGCGGGGCTGAGGTCACCGGCATCGACATGGGAGAAGCGCCCCTGGCGGTAGCCCGCATCCATGCCGAACAGGCCGGGGTTGCAGTGGAATATTTGCAAACACCGGCGGAAAAGATTGCCGAAGAACGGGCCGGCCAGTACGACGTGGTCACCTGCCTGGAAATGCTTGAGCATGTGCCGGATCCGTCCTCCGTGATCCGCGCCTGCGCCACCCTGGTGAAACCGGGCGGCTATGTCTTTTTCAGCACCATCAACCGCAACCCGAAAGCCTTCATGTTTGCCATTGTCGGCGCGGAATACATCCTGCGCCTGCTGCCCCGTGGCACCCATGAGTATGCCAAGCTGATCAAACCTTCAGAGCTGGCCGGCTGGGCCCGGGACGCCGCACTGGATGTGCAGGACACTACAGGCATGGTCTATAACCCGCTGACCCAGGTGTACAAGTTGAACCGGGATGTGTCGGTCAATTACCTGATGTACGCCCGCAAGGGAGACTAGCCGCTCTGTGGGAGCTTGCCTGCAAG
>NZ_AXBZ01000063.1:0-5561 GCF_000475295.1 Alcanivorax sp. P2S70 | reverse complement strand
GCGAGCGACGCTCCTACGGCGTGATCCTCTTTATCACACAGCATCCAGCGTAATCACGCGCTCTCTTTAAACTCCACCGCCGCACCGTCAGTCACATGCAGGGTATTGATGTAGTCGCCCAGCGCCTTGAGCTGGGTTTCATCCAGGTCCGGCAGGGTCTTCTTCAGCATCAGGCGCATGGCGCCTTTCACTGCGGAAATCGCTGCGCTGGCCATCTTGCGCAGCACAATACCCACCTGCAGCAGGCGCACAGACTCACTGATATACACTTCCGCAGCCTGGGCAGTGAGTTTATCCAGGGTATCCATGGCCATGGAGACGAATTCCTTGGGGGTGTCGGCGCACAGGCCTGCTGCCACATCGTGCAACTCCTTTGAGAGTTCGGCAGATACCGGCACCCCCATCCAAGGCTGCACTTCGCCGTTCACTTCCACATCCAGCATCAGCGAGGCCACGTGATCCGCCATGGGGCGCATCTGGTCGTTGTCCATTTTCTTTAGCGAGGCGTTGGCAATGGAAGAGCCCGCCTTGTTGATGGTGCCGGCGGTGCTACGCACCAGCTTGGCCATGAAATTCTGCATTTCAAGCACATCAATCAGCTTGAGCAGGAAGCCATCGAGCAGGTCTTCAATCAGCAGGTCAATGGTGGCCATGGCGGCCTTGTTCTGCGGCTCGGAAACGCCGGCGCGCAGGTTGATGATCAGCTTCTCGGTTTCGCTGCGCAGCTCGGCAGAGCAGGGGAAGGCCACAAAGGGGGTGACGGCCATAGGGGACTCCAGGGTCGGTTTGATGTGTTCGGCGCGAGGTGTTGCACCGAGTGACTAGCGAGTCACATCATAAAAACCCTGGGCTGAAAGCAGCAATGACGTCGCCTGCCGGGAAGGGTCACATCCGGGCAGGTCAGGCGTCCTTGGCCGGGGAGGCGGGTCCCACTTTCTTCAATGTCAGTGCCCCGATGCTCAATAACACCAGAACCACGCCGCACCATTGCAGCAACCCGAGCTGCTCATCCGGAAACACCATAATCGCCACGCTGACGGTGACCACCGGCCCGAACATGGAAACCACGCCCGCTTCGGCAGCATTTGCACGGCTCAACCCTTCAAACAAGAGAAAAAAGGGCAACACGGTGGAGAACAGGACCAGCAACACGATCCAGCCAAAGGCTGGCAGGCTGACAACAAGGTCATCCGCAGACACCGTGGGAAGCAGCAGTGCCATCATGAGTAACAGCGTGAAGGTATTGGAAAGCTGGTTGAAGCGCACTGAACCCAGCGGTTTCATCAACGACTGGCTGGTACGCCAGAACGCGGCATAGCACAGTGCTGCGCCAAAGCCGTATAACAGGCCAAGGGCACTGATGTCTCCACCATGCCAACCGGGTAACAACAGCATGCCGATACCCATCCAGGCCACCAGAAAAATGGCCAACTGCCGTGGGCCAGGCAGGCGTCTTTGTTCCACGGACTGGGCCAGCATCAGCAGAGCAGGAAAGAGGTAGAGCACCATGCGCGATATGCTGGCGCCCAGCGCGTCAATTGCATGGAAATCACACCAGGCGCTGACAAAGAACAGGGCCCCGGTGAACGCACACACCGCCCATTGTCGAACGGACAACCGGACGGGTGGCTGGTGCCGATTGATCCACCTCGCAATCAGCCAGAACAGGGGAACGGCCAGACAGAATCGCCAGATCAGCAGCGCATTCACTGGCACCCGATACTGATAAATAATGCGGGCGAAGATGCCCTTGAAGGCCATGGCAAAGGTTGCCACCGCAACCCAAACCAGTCCGGAGTGCCACCATTGCCTGGCCGTCATCCCAACATTCCTGATGTGTCGATGGGCCCAGCATGATCCTGATAAGACGGTGACGCCAATGAACACTGGCAATGTGAATGCCTGCTGCCGGTTATAGGTGCGTCTGAGTTCCTGGACTCATGCCCGTCATTGCCCGGCCAATAACCCCGCTTTGCATACCACTGATCGGGAGAACGCAAAACCGTTGCCGCCGATACAGGCTGTTTAGTAGTCAGGGGGGAACCGAATCCGTATCCTGCGCGGCTTTTAATTGCTTCGTGTAAACGGTTACTCCTCGCACGCCGACCATACCGATAACGCTCAAAAGGCCTCAGGGGGAAAGCGGGGAACCGAATGACCACTGCCGTGATCCGGCAGTCCTCGGGAGAACAGTATGTCCACAGTGAAACCCACTGTCTGGATGGCGGCACTGGCAGGTATCAGCCTGGCCAGCGATGCCTGGGCAGATAACACCCAGGCAGAGATTCGTCGTCTTCAGCAACAGCTCGATGCCCTCAAGGCGCAGATCGATTCACCTGCTTCAACGTCGGGCTTCCCTTCCATGCCGCTTGCCTTCTTTGGCAAGGTTAGTGTCGACGCCATCTACGACGACAAAGACGCCGGGTTTGATGAGTTACTGATACCCAGCACCATACCGGGCGGTGACACCCATCAACAGCAATTCAACCTGAATGCCAAGAACAGCCAGCTGGGCTTCCGTGTGGGCGAGAGCGAAGGGCCGCATATGGTCTTCGCCGCCGATCTGTTTGGCAGCCTGGATAGCTACGAGCTGCGCATTCGTGATTTCTACTTTCAACACGGGGCCCTGCGGGCCGGCTATGGGTTTACCGCCTTGCTGGACGGCAAAGCCTGGCCTTTGACGCTTGATGCACAGGGGCCTAACAGTGCCATCTTCGCGCGGCAAACCGGCGTTCGTTGGCAGACCGATCACTGGACCGTGGCCCTGGAAGATCCAAACAGCGAAATCCAGGACCCGACCAACCAGAGCAGTGCCGTAGGCCGCCGGCCGGATGTCATCGCCACCTGGACCCAGGATTTCACTCTCGGGCATGTCAAAGCCGGTATCGTGAACCGTGAAATCGGGGTGGAGTTTGCCAACGGCGACCAGCAGTTCACCACCGCCACAGGGGGCGTACTCAGTGGCGCGCTGTCGCTGACCGATACCCTGCGTTTGCTGGCCAGCGGCAGCTATGGCGAAGGCATGGCCCACTACTATAACGACCTGTCGGGCTTCGGTGACAGCAGCATGGATGGCTATGTTTTCGCTGATGGCCTGCAACCCCTGGTGAGCCAGGGCGGGTATCTGGCAGGGGAATGGCAAGCGCTGGAAGACTGGACCCTGGCCATGGTCGCCGGGCAGGTGGTGGTGGAATCCGATGCCGCATTACCTGCCGCGGCCATGCGACGCAGCCGTTACGGCACACTCACGGCGGTCTATCAGCACACCCCACGCCTGAGTTATGGCGCTGAAGTGTCCTACGGTCTGCGTGACCGGCAGGACGGCGATCGCAGCGAAGCCCCGCGGGTACAGCTGAATCTCACCTACCGCTTTCATCACGAAAGCCACTGACGCGGATGTCAGATCCCTCTGGAATCAGCGGCCGGTGCTGGCCACTGATTCCGTGGGGTACTGGGAAACCCGAATCTCTGCCGGTGGCACGCCGACAAACTGGCGGTGCTTCCAGCCTCCGCGCACAAACCAGATCCAGGCGATCAGCGCCGTCAGCACGCTCTGTACTGGATAGGAAATCCACACCCCGGTGACCCCAAGGCTGGTGCGTTCTGTCAGCAGCCAGGCGATAGGGAACTGCAACATCCACAGCGACACCAATGCAATCGCCATCGCCGCCAGCGTATTGCCCGAGCCACGAAACGCCCCGGTGACCACAATCTGCGCCCCCAGCACGCCGTAGGCGAGGGCGGTAATACGGACAAACTGGCTGCCTTCCTGAATCACCGCCTCCGCATCCGGGATAAATAAACGCACCAGCGGTTCGGCGAAGACAAAAGCCAGTATCCCCACCAGGCTCAACCCGACAAAGGCAATCGCGCCACTCAGCCAGGTGGTGTGTTCCGCGCGTTTCAGTTCCCCCGCGCCCATGTTCTGACCGACAACCGTGGACGTGGCCTGCGAAAGCCCCAAGGCCGGAATGATCACGAAACTGAGCATGCGTGTTCCAATGCCGTAGGCCGCCAGTGCCACGGTGCCAAAGCCCGCCACCAGGGTGGTCATCACCATCAACCCGAGTGCCCGCGTCGCTTGTTCCACTGCTGCAGGCAGGCCCAGCTTCAGCAATTGCCAAAGCAGCGGAAAATCCGGTTTCAGCTGTACCAGACGAAGATGGATGCCGTAACGACCCGAAAACAACATGATCAGCCCGATCAGCGCCGCCAGCCCCTGCGTCGCCACCGTTGCCGCTGCTGCGCCGCTGACACCCAGCGCCGGGACCGGGCCGTAGCCCATGATCAGCAGTGGATCGAGCACGAAATTGAGCAACACCGTGCCGGCCACAATCCATAGCGGCGTGCGTGCATCCCCCACACCGCGCATCAGCGACTGGAAAATCACATAGGCAAACAGAAAGGGCAGGCCAATAAAGGAATATTCCAGATACTCCGTCGCCTGGGGGTGTACCGTCTCCGACGCCCCGAGAAAATCCACCAGAAACGCCGCCACATAGAAGCCGATGCCGGCCAGCAACACCGACATCACCAGCACGCCCAGCAACGCCTGGGCAGACACATGATTCACCGCATCCAGATCACCACGGCCCTTGTTCTGCGCCACCATGATGGTGCCGGCAATAGCGAGACCCACGCCTAGCGAGATCAGAAAAAACAACACCGGAAAACTCAAGGACACCGCGGCAACCGCATCCGCCCCCAAGCGGCCAACCCAGAACGTATCGGTCAGCTGATAGGCTGTCTGCAGCAGGTTGGCGAAGACAATGGGCAATGCCAGGGTAAGCAGGGCGCGTGAAATGGAACCCCGGGTCAGATCGGGCGGGTGACTGGCCAACGCTGCACTCCTGTTTTCATCACAATGAACGGCCAAAGGCCGGCGAAAAATACAGGACTGTCGCCCCGGCAAGACACAGTACCACACCGGCCATGTCCGCCCAGCTGGGGGGCTGCTTTTCCACCAGCATCCCCCAGAGCAGCGAGGCCACAATATAGACCCCGCCATACGCTGCATAAGCGCGCCCGGCAAAGTCGCTTTCTACCTGCGTTAACACCCAGGCAAAACCGGCAAGAGCCACCAGCCCCGGCAGCACCCACCACAGGCTCTGGCCTTGGCGTAGCCACATCCAGAAAGTGAAACAGCCAGCGATTTCGAGGACGGCGGCAATCGGGAACCAGAAAGCGGAAGGCATAGAAGACTCTCACAGGACATTGTGGTCATCTTAAGGAGTCTTCTGATTCTCTGCTAACGCTGGACCGCATTTGATTTAGACGTGACAGTCCTGCGGCTCAGGTAAGGCGCTCGCTCATTCGAGCACCGTTATGTGTTGCGTGGACGTATGGGTCAGCAAATCTCTACTGAGAAGGTACTGGAAAACTATGATGCTATTCAGTCAGAGACGGAGACTAATCCGCTGAACTGAATCTCGGAGCGTTGCAGGAACAGCGTTGCTGCGTGAAGACGTTAGGGCCTTGGTTGGTAGTTACCACGAGTCAGCCGCTGAGAGGCAAGATTATCCAGTGGCATGGAAGAGGTCAGATCTTTAGTTGGTCGGCCA
>NZ_AXBZ01000062.1:0-353 GCF_000475295.1 Alcanivorax sp. P2S70 | reverse complement strand
TTTCCCAAATTTTTAAAGAGCAATCCGAACCATAAAGATTTCGGAGTCCGACTAAAAAGCCAGAAGCAAGCAAGACAATGCTTGATTCTGACTTCTTCCACTTTCTATTCGGGTCACCCGACCAATGCAGCAACTGGTGGAGCCTAGCGGGATCGAACCGCTGACCTCCTGCGTGCAAGGCAGGCGCTCTCCCAGCTGAGCTAAGGCCCCATATACCGTGCTGAAATTGGTAGGTCTGGGCAGATTTGAACTGCCGACCTCACCCTTATCAGGGGTGCGCTCTAACCAACTGAGCTACAGACCTATAGAAAGCGTCTACACCCTTTAGCAACAGACAAGCAAACGTGTGAGCC
>NZ_AXBZ01000061.1:0-4809 GCF_000475295.1 Alcanivorax sp. P2S70 | reverse complement strand
GCTCACGCCGATTTCCGCCCTACCAATCCGGTGGGACGACAGAGTGATAGCAGGATTCACCATGACCGATTTTCAACATGACGCGCTCAACTACCAATGCCCCGAAGACGCCTTCAAGGATCGCATCATCCTGGTCACCGGGGCTGGCGCAGGCATCGGCCGTACCGCCGCCCTGACACTGGCAAAACATGGCGCCACCGTCATTCTGCTGGGCCGCACCCCGGAGAAACTGGAAAAGGTCTACGACGAGATCAAGGCCAATGGAGGACCAGAGCCTGCCATGGCACCGGTGAATCTGGCCGTGGCCCGTCCGGAGGACTATCTGGAACTGGCCGGCCTGTTCGACAAGGAATTCGGCCGCCTGGACGGCATTCTGCATAACGCGTCCATTCTCGGCGACATCACCCCACTGGACCGTTACGGCACCGGCACCTGGGATTCCGTCATGCAGGTGAATGTGAACAGCGCTTTCTACCTGACCCAGGCCATGCTGCCCTTGCTGCGCGCCAGCGTAGATGCCCGGCTGCTGTTCACCTCGTCGAGCGTCGGACGCAAAGGCCGTGCCTTCTGGGGAGCCTATGCGGTATCCAAGGCGGCCACGGAAAATCTGGCCCAAGTGCTGGCGGAAGAGCTGGAAAACACCACCCCGATTCGCGTCAACACCCTGAATCCCGGCGGCACCCGCACCGATATGCGAGCCCTCGCCTACCCCGGCGAAGACCCGCAAACACTGAAAACCCCTGCTGACATCATGGCCCCTTACCTCTATCTGCTCGGCCCGGCCAGCAAGGACGTCAACGGGCAGTCCATCGACGCGCAGCCGAAGTGACACCACACACCAGCCCTGCATCCCCCGCAGGGCTGGTGACTCGGTTGAAGACGAGTTGAAAGTTCAACTGCTCCTCCCGCGTAGGGCGGAAATGCCTGCAAGGCATCGCCGCCTTATTTTCTGAATGCAGCCTCTGGCATTCCTTTCATATCCCCTGACATATTCTTGTCCTGGTTGCCCAAATGCCGTCACCCCCTGCGCTGGAGCCCTCCCCCGGCTTGGGCTAGCGTGCTACTTCTACTCCCACAAATAACAATACGCACGGAGGCCCCATGCCCAAGCGCCTGAGCCTTGCCCTGATGGCTGGCCTGTTCTGCTCCGCCGTCAGTGCCGCCACCCTGACCGATGCCCAGAAACAACAATTGCAGGAGCTCCTGCCGGGTACCACGCTATCGGATAGTACCCTCGACAAGATGGCCGAGGTGTTCTACACCCGGGAAATGCCCGTGCGCTCCCGATTGCAGGCCATCAGCAAACTGGTGGGCTTTGATCAGATGCCCAAGGGATCGAGCTTCAAGCGGGTCATCTGCATCTGGGACATTGCCGGCCGGAGTGGCCCGGTCTTCAATGCAGCCATGGAACAACGGGCACTGGCGGTGGAATACGGCATCAATCTGGAAATGGTGCCTTACACCAGCGAAACGGTCATGGTGGAAGAGTTCAAGGCCGGACGCTGCGATGCCGCTCTGATGAGTGGCCTGCGTGCGCGACAATTCAATCTGTACTCCGGCAGCGTTGATGCCATTGGTGCCGTGCCGGACAGCAAGCACATGCAGACGCTGCTACAGGTACTGGCTCACCCCAAACAGGCCGGCCATATGGTGCAGGGCGAATACGTGGTGATGGGCATCTACCCCGCCGGTGCCGCACACATCTTTGTGAATGACCGCACCATCAGCTCGCTGGCAAAGGCCGCCGGGCGCAAAGTCGCCGTACTGGACTACGACGAAACCCAGGCCGAAATGGTCGCTGCCATTGGCGCGACGCCGGTGTCTACCGATATCGTTTCCGCCCCCAACAAATTCAACAATGGCCAGATCGATATCCTGCCTGCCCCGCTGGTGGCCTACGAGGTGTTGGAGCTTTATAAAGGCATGTCACCCGATGGCGGCATTGTCGATTACCCCCTCACCCAGCTCACCATGCAACTGGTTGGCCGACTGGATAAATTCCCCAATGAAGTCGCCCAGCTGATTCGCGAAGCGTCTTTCGAGGCCTATCCCCAGGTCGTGGACCGTATCGCTCAGGAAACCCGGCGAGTCCCGGACAAATGGATGATCACCATTCCCGAGAAAGACAAACAGGAATATGAAGTGATGATGCAAGATGCCCGCGATGCGCTGCGCGAACGCAACTACTACAGCGCCGACATGCTGACACTGCAAAGCAAGATTCGCTGCAAGTTCAACCCCGCCCGGTCCGAGTGCAGCCGGTAATCGACCTTGCCAGAACGGGGGGCACAATTTCGCCCCCGTTGTTACACCGTACAATTGTCATACAAGCGGTAAAACACCTGCCAGGATGGCGGTGGTATAAGCACAACAAATCCATCAAAAGGAATTTTCATGCGCACCGTCAAAGCTCTGCTTTGCGCTCTTGTCCTGGCAGCCACTACAGCTAGCCATGCCCTGTCACTGACAGAGAAACAACAACAGCAACTCCAGCAGGTCCGCAAGGAGATGGGGCTGAAAGACGACCAGGTTCTCAAGCGGCATATTTGTTTGTGGGATCTGTCTGGTCGCTCAGGGCCGATTTACGCTGGCGCCACCAATCTTCGAGTCGACTTGCTGCGCTACAAGATCGATATCTCCCTGGAAGCCTTCACCAATGAAGGGGTGCTGGTAGCATCCCTGAAGAACGGTCATTGCGATGCGGCACTGATGAGCGGATTCCGCGCAAGACAGTTCAACCGGTTTACCGGAACCATCGATGCGCTGGGAGCCATTCCCGACCTGAACCACATGAACACCCTGTTGCGCACTATTGCCCACCCACAACTACAAGAACATATGGTCAGCAATAAATACCTGACCCTTGCGGTAACCCCGGCAGGAGCAGCCTACCTGTTCGTCAACGACCGTTCATTAAACTCGCTGGACAAAGCTGCCGGCAAAAAAGTCGCCGTGCTGGATTTTGATCCAGGCCAGTCACGTATGGTCACCTCCATCGGCGCAACCCCTGTGGCGACCACGTTGGCCACCGCCCCGAATCAGTTCAATAACGGCAGCGTCGACGTTCTTCCCGCGCCACTGATTGCCTATCAAGTACTGGAGCTATACAAAGGCATGGATCCGGATGGCGGCATCGTCGACTACCCGATTGTGCAGCTGACAGCACAGCTAATTGGCCACACCGACCGCTTCCCTCCAGGACTTGCCGCCATTGTTCGTGACGTCGCCGCCGACAGTTTCAGCTCCATACAGACCGCACTGGAACGCGAAGCAGGCCGTATTCCCGATCACTGGTGGGTTACCGTGTCCGATGACCAGCAATTACGCTACGACAGCATGATGCGTGATGCCCGAATCAAACTGCGGGAAAGCGGGTACTACGACGCCACCATGCTGTCTATCATGAAACGCATTCGCTGCTCACGGGATGCGCAACGGCCAGAGTGCAGCCAGGAAACCGAATAAATCCGAACAGCGGTTGACAACAACGCCCATCAGGCAGTCTTGCTGGCCATTCTGCCCCCACAACCGGCTGTCACAATGGTTGCCGTGCCTGATCGAATAATAATGAATGGAGTCTGTCGTGCGTTTAATTCCCCTGCTGTTTACCCTGCTGGGTTTCACGTTGTCCTTGCCCGCTCTTGCAGACAACACCCTCAATCTGACACCGGCACAACAGGCCGAGCTGGAACGCTTTGCCCCGGGCGTAGAACTGACCCCGGAACTGGCTGACAAGCTGCGAGCCATTGCGTTTGATCAAAGCCGCAGCCTGGATGACCGTATTACCGCCATGCAGAAAGTCGCGGGATTCAGTCAGGGTGAGCCGCTCAAGCGCCGCATCTGTATCTGGGATATTGCCGGCCGTGCGGGCCCAATCTTCAAGGCCGCCCAGGACCAGCGCGCCCGCCTGTTACGTTACGGCGTGGATCTGGATATTCAGCCCTACACCAGCGAAAGCGTTGTGGCGGAAGACCTGAAGGCCGGTATTTGTGATGCCGCCTTGATGACCGGTATGCGCGGGCGCCTGTTCAACAAGTACACCGGGACCATTGATTCTATCGGCGGCCTGCCCTCGGACGAGCACATGCGCATCCTGCTGCAAGTGCTGGCCAATCCGAAGTCGGCCGACAAGATGGTTCAGGGGGAATACGTCATTCTCGGTGTCGCACCCGGCGGGGCAGCCTATGTATTTGTCAACGACAAGAGCATTAACACACTGGCCAACGCGGCCGGCAAACGGGTGGCCGTGCTCGACTACGACCCGACCCAGGCCGAAATGGTTGCCCAGGTAGGCGCCACCCCGGTGGCATCGGACATTGTTTCTGCCCCCAACAAATTCAACAACGGGGTTGTCGATGTGCTGGCCTGCCCTCTAGTGGCCTATGAAGTACTGGAACTGTACAAAGGCATGGAACCGGATGGCGGCATCATCAATTATCCACTGGCGCAGATCACCATGCAGTTAATTGGACGCAAGGACAAATTTCCCAACGAAGTTGCTCAACTGGTTCGCGAGGAGTTTTTCAACAGCTACCACCTGATCAAGGAACGGCTGGATCAGGAAGCAGAAAAGGTACCAGACCACTGGTGGATTGAGATCCCCGATAGTGATCAGCGCGAATACGAAATCATGATGCAGGAAGCGCGACTGCAACTACGTGAAAAAGGGTACTACCACCCGGATATGCTGACCCTTCAGCGCAAGATTCGTTGCAAGCTAAACCCGGCGCACAGCGAATGTTCGAATCCGGTGGAGTGATAGCCACCAGCTGTAGGCTCAAAAAAGGTTTCATCGCGGATTAACGGGAA
>NZ_AXBZ01000060.1:0-957 GCF_000475295.1 Alcanivorax sp. P2S70 | reverse complement strand
CACTGTTCACTGTTCACTGTCCTGCCAGATCAAGCTCATTATTAATCAACACCACGCACTGCGACGCAAACAGCATGGTAGGCCCCAGGCTGATCTTCTCGGTGCCCAGCCGCTTCAAGCTGTTGAAGCTCTTCTTCGGCATGGGAATGTGATCAGTAAGCAAAAAGCAGGGCTTATCGGCAAATTCCAGCTCGCGAATGCTCTCGCCTTTCGGGTCCATCATGTACAGCTGATGGCCATCCTCGGCCAGTTCCTTCACCAGCTTTTCAAAGCTCACCGTACGCACGCTAATGCCGCTCTCCACCGCCTTCATCTGCTCCTTGCCCATCCCCGCAGAAGCATCCAGCGCCCGCACCACCTTGGCCAGCAGCGCCTGCTCATGAAAGCCACCAATATCCCGCATCTCCGCCGCCACAAAAGTAATCGTGCGGGAATAGTCCTGGGTGCTTTCCAGCACCAGGTGCACCACCACATCGTCCCGGTGAGACTGCGCCACAAAGATCGCATTCATCAGGGTATGGGCCAGGATCTCGCTATGGGCATCCCCCCCAACATTGGCCAGCAGGGTCTGGCTGTTGGTAGAGGCGGCACGGGCACGGAGGACGAAGGTACGCATTATCAAGGGCTCTGGAGAATGTGGGGCGATTGTACATCAGACGCTTGCCGGGAGTGGAAACAGGGATGATTCACGTGAAGGCTGGCCCGTTTTCAACGGAATCTTCCGTATCACTCAGGGAGTGAAAAGCCAACCCATTGATTTCATGTGCATTTCGAATGATTGAAAACGAGATAGCAGGAAAGGAGTTCAAAGGAACGCTCCTTTGAACTCCGTGTAAGACATTGGCTATTTCACTCTAACTGATTGATATGAGAGTATTTTGATAGGCTGAGCGGGGAGGGTGGCTCGGAGTTATACGGAACCGAGTTATACGGAAGGTTCTAATTAATACGCTGTTA
>NZ_AXBZ01000059.1:0-5470 GCF_000475295.1 Alcanivorax sp. P2S70 | reverse complement strand
GGCCATAATCACGCCAGCCGCCAGCCGCAACACGTAACATGCCCGACGCTAAACCCCAAACACGCCCCCACGCCAACACAAAAAACTGCCGCCCGTCGGAGCCTGCCTCCTGTGGCCAACCCATCACCATGCTGGTATGGCTCTTACACGGCGAGGAGCGCTCATCTTCGTGCGCCCGTCTCCCCGTGTTTGAGAGCATTTCCTGAAAGCCCGCAAGAACATCGCTCCCGAACTCCCCTCCCTGACAGGATGCGCTTACAAGCAACGCAAGAGTGGCTCGGCATTTCTTCCGTGGAGCCCCTGTGAACAGGCTTCATTTCGCTGCTGGACGCAGGTTGGCATCTGATGCACGAAAACGGTGCTCTAATCCTGCCATCACGGTGTTATTTTCTGTATTCCAAGGCTCCATTGCGTTGTAGGAAAGTGGTAAGGTTGGGCCTGATTTGCACTTGTTGTATACGGAGTGACTACGGGTGTTGTTCGGCTCGTCCGGTGTTGGCGGGGTGTTGCCGGAGGCTGGTTCGGGAATTTGCAGGGTTGGCCTGCATCGCCCTTCTCATCGGGAGGGGCTCTTATTGTCGTTTGGATTTGGGAAAAGGTTAAGGACTATGGCATCAGATAATAAAGCCGGTGTAATGAATCCGTTGCAAGCGCTGGAGCAACGCCTCCAACAACATGGTGATGCGGTTGCATTTGTCCAGCCCCTCGGCGGCGGAGAGCTGCGTGAGTACACCTGGAAAGACGTTGACGATGAAGCAAGAAGGATTGCTGCCTATCTGCATGCTCAAGGTATGGAGAAAGGAGATCATGTGGCGCTGGTTTCCAAGAACTGTGCTGAGTGGATTATCACCGATGTGGCTATCTGGATGGCTGGTGGTGTCAGTGTCCCTCTTTACCCAACACTGGTGGCTGAAACGGTTCGCCAGATCATGGAGCACAGTGAGTCCAAATTCCTGTTTGTCGGCAAGCTTGATGACTGGGATATGATGAAAGCGGGGGTTCCTGATGGGGTCAAGCAGATTGCTTTGAGTCTGGCGCCTGAAGATGCCCTCAATGCCTTCCCGAAGTGGTCCGATATTATCCGCGAAACGGCGCCGCTAACTGAAGTGAATACCCCTGACATGGCTGATCTTGCCACCATTGTTTATACCTCTGGCACCACGGGTATGCCGAAAGGTGTGATGCATGATTTTCAGGGGCTCTCCATTGTCGGTGAGAAGATGATCAAGGTTTACAACCTTGAGCCGAATGAGAGAATGATTTCCTACTTGCCGCTTTCCCACGTTGCCGAACGGGTGGCGGTAGAAATCGCTGTGCTTTATGTGGGTAACAAGATTTTCTTTGCTGAGTCCCTGGATACCTTTGGTGAGGATATCAAGCGTGCCCAGCCGACGGTGTTCTTTGCTGTTCCGCGCATCTGGTCCAAGTTTTATCAAAAGGCGTCTGAAGCCGTACCACCCAAGAAGCTGAACACGCTGCTCAAGATTCCCTTCCTGAACAAGATCATCAAGAAGAAAGTGCTGGGAGCAATGGGGCTTGATGAATGCCGTATCGCACTTTCAGGCGCCGCGGCGTTGTCGCCGGATATTATTACCTGGTTCAAGAAGCTGGGTCTTGAGATTCTTGAAGTATATGGCATGACAGAAAATCTGGCGTGGTCTCATACTACAGAAGAGGGAGATCAGCAGATCGGCTGGGTAGGCACGCCTAACGACGGGGTTGAATGTCGAATCGGTGATGGCGGTGAGATCATGGTGCGTAGCCTGGGTAACATGAAGGGTTACTACAAGCAGCCTGAGAAAACCGCAGAAGATCTGACTGAGGATGGCTGGCTTCACACCGGGGATGTCGGTGAAATTGACGCAAAAGGCCGCTTGCGTATCACGGGTCGTGTTAAGGAAATCTTCAAGACCGAAAAGGGTAAATACGTTGCTCCGGCGCCAATCGAGAACCGCATCGTCACTCTGCCTGGATTGGAGCTTGCCTGTGTGATTGGACAGGGAATGCCGCAGCCTATCGCACTGCTTAATATCACCCCGGAGGAACAGGAAAAGCTGTCCAACGGAGCTGAGAAGGAGCATTTCACTAAAGAGCTCGAAAAACTGCTGGCTCAGGTGAATGAGCAGCTTGATCCTCATGAGCGTATGTCCACCTTGGTGGTCTGCAAGGAGGCATGGACGGTGGAAAACAACATGATTACTCCGACCTTGAAACTCAAGCGGAACGAGATCGAAAAGCACTACGCTGACGGGATTGCCCAGTGGGGCAAAACCCGCGGGGTGGTTTGGGAGGCTTGAGCCTGATGAAAGAGGCGGATCAGACGCTGATCCGCCTTCTCTCCGATGGAAAATCTCATTCCGGTTCCGAACTAGGGGATAGGTTGGGGATTTCACGGGCTGCAGTCTGGAAGCGAATACAGCGCCTTGAACAGTTCGGGCTCGCGCTGGAGTCGATTAAGGGGAAAGGTTACCGGTTGAGCCAGCCGCTTCAGCTGCTGGACGTGGACAGGATGGCCGAAAATGTTGCAGAACGTGCCCGCCTCCATTACAGCTGGGTAACCGATTCCACCAATGCAGATGCATTGGCCTTGCCGGGCCCGGTATCTATTCCCCACCTCTTTATCAGTGAATGCCAGTTGTCTGGACGAGGTCGTCGTGGCAGGCAGTGGCAGTCCCCGTTTGCTGCCAATATCTATCTTTCCCTGCGTTATAGTGCGGCCGGAGGGTTTTCAACCCTTGGCGGGCTGAGTCTTGTGGTGGGAGCCGTGGTTGCCGATGCGCTGGTGGCGCTGGATCCGTGTTTGCCTGTCACCATCAAGTGGCCCAACGACCTTGTCATTAATGGCAGCAAGGTAGGGGGTATTCTGATAGAGCTTGCTGGCGAAATGGACGGGCAGGTTGATGTGGTCATCGGTATCGGAATGAACGGGGCGATGACGTCGTCGCAGGCGGCAGATATTGATCAGCGCTGGACGGGGCTGGCTGATGAAATGCAGGGCAATTACGACAGAACGGCCATTGCTGCGGCGATTCTGGATGCGCTGCTTGATGCCTTGCCGTTATTCTCCGAGAAGGGGTTCGCTGGTTTTTCGGCGCTGTATGCCCGATTCGATGGTGTGCTGGGTCGGAAGGTCAGGGTGATATCAGGTGATAATGAGTTGATCGGGATGGCTTGTGGCGTCACTGACGAAGGCGCACTCAAGGTAGATGATGGTACCCAGGTGCGTGAATTGTTTGGTGGGGAAGTCAGTCTGAGGCTGCAATGAAGTTGTTTATTGATATTGGCAATACTGCCATGAAGTGGCGCTACACGCTTAATGGCGGGGTGGTGCAGGGCGGTTGCCGCCATGGTCGTGACTGGGCGCCAGTTGTCGAGTTGTTATTGGCCGGGGCGCCTGCCCAGCGGCTGGTGTCCGTATGGGTGGCTTCGGTAGCAGGTAGAGAGGCCGATGCGGAGGTGACGAGATTGCTGCTGGCGGCAACGGGAGTTCAGGCGCGCTTCTATTATTCCCGGGCAGAGCATCACGGGGTGACCAATTGTTATCCAGAGCCTGTTCGGCTGGGTGTTGACCGTTGGGTCGCCATGATTGAAGGATTCCGCCGTTTTGGCCCCTGCATTATTGTCGACTGTGGTAGCGCGTTAACAATCGATGCGGTTGATGCTCATGGGCACTTTATGGGGGGGTATATCGTTCCTGGTCTGGGCATGTTGCGCGGGGCCTTGCTGCGAGATACTGCTGATGTGCATATAGAGCCGGGAGCGTCTTCATTGGGCTTGGGCAAGTCTACTGGGCAGTGCGTCCATAATGGATTGTTGCGTATGTCTGTGGCCTTCGTCACGGAGGTGGTGGTTGAACTGCGCCAAGTGCTTGATGATACTTGCAAAGTGCTGGTGACCGGTGGTGATGGGCCGGAGCTCTTGGAGGCATTTGCATTTGATTTTGAGCATATGCCGGATCTGGTGCTGGACGGCCTGGAGTTTGTGGCTGGCGAAGAACAATAAGTTGGGGGCAGGTCTGTGCGGTGGATATTCTATAGTTTGTTCGTGGTAAACCTTGTTTACCTTGGCGTCCAGTTGACAAAAACGGTGACCCGGCAACCGCAGATTTCTCTGCGCGCCCCTTCAAGTATGGCCTTTGATGATTCTCTCGTGTTGTTATCAGAAAGCCCCCAGCCTCCGCGCGGGGGGGCTCGGGCTGCTGCCCGGGGAACGCTTTGTCCTGTTATTGGGCCCTGGGAAAGCATGGAGGCGGCCAGGGCGGGGGCTGTGCAGCTGAAAGCTTCTGGTGTGGCAGGGATGGTGCGCTCCTTGACCGTGGAGAAAGACCGGCTCAGCTGGGTGTACCTGCCTCCCTACGCTGATCGTGACAGGGCGCTGTCGGTGCTGCACGAACTGCAGGATCGCGGAGTTGACAGCTTTATCGTCAAAGAGGGTGATGATGCAAATGCTATCTCACTGGGCTATTTCTCCAGTGAAGAGTCTGCAGAAGGGTTGCGGGTGAAGATGCGCAATGCGGGGTATCCGGCATTTGTGCGGGAAACATCGCGCCCGGTGACAGAGTATTGGGTTTATCTTTCCGATCCTGAGCCGGAAGGAAAAGAAGGGGTGGTTGTTTTTCTTCAGGCAAATCAGTCGCTTAAACTGGACAGGGTTGCTTGCCAGTGATTTGGTGAGCAATTATTGAGCGTTCGGTCTCTAATTGGATTGCGCCCCACATATCCTTTCTATAGAATTCGCAACCCTTGTGAGCTGGCGTAGCTCAGTTGGTAGAGCAGCTGATTTGTAATCAGCCGGTCGGGGGTTCGACTCCTCTCGCCAGCTCCAGCTTATTAAGGTCGCTAACTACTTGAAAATCGGTTGACAAGTTGTTGGTGCGTAAAGAGAATGTAGGCCCTTTTCTGGAGGGGTTCCCGAGTGGCCAAAGGGATCAGACTGTAAATCTGACGCGAAAGCTTCGGAGGTTCGAATCCTCCCCCCTCCACCAGATTAAGCGTAGATCGGTTACGATCTGCAAGCCGGAAGGCTGGCAAGGCATCGGAAGGTTTGCGGGCATAGTTCAATGGTAGAACCTCAGCCTTCCAAGCTGATGATGCGGGTTCGATTCCCGCTGCCCGCTCCAGTTCCGGTAAGGTTTGGTCGCTGCAAGCGGCATGAAGGTTATGCTCATATAGCTCAGTAGGTAGAGCACACCCTTGGTAAGGGTGAGGTCACCGGTTCAAATCCGGTTATGAGCTCCAATTTCCGGGCCCAGGTATATCCTGGGCCCGGCTTCATGTGTCTTGCTGGTGCCAAGGCGGTCTGTGTTTTCTTAATGCAGTCCTTAAATGTGTCTTTTCGGTTGTATGTACGCCATATGGCGAGAAAGCGCAGCCAAGTTGAGAGGTGAAGAGTCGTGGCAAAGGAAAAGTTTGAACGTAATAAACCGCACGTAAACGTAGGCACCATTGGCCACGTTGACCATGGTAAAACC
>NZ_AXBZ01000057.1:0-1793 GCF_000475295.1 Alcanivorax sp. P2S70 | reverse complement strand
GCCAGATGTCCTTCAGGTAGATCGGGTTACCGTCCTGATCCTTGCCCAGCGCATCTTTCTCGATATCAAAACGCATGGTACCGGCGATGGCGTAAGCCACCACCAGCGGCGGCGATGCCAGGAACGCCTGCTTGGCGTAAGGGTGAATACGGCCGTCGAAGTTACGGTTACCGGACAGTACCGCTGTGGCGTACAGGTCACGCTCGATCACTTCTTTCTGGATCTCGGGATCCAGCGCACCAGACATACCGTTACAGGTGGTACAGGCAAAGGCCACCACGTCGAAGCCCAGTTGCTGCAGTTCAGGCAGCAGGCCGGATTCTTCCAGGTACATCTTCACGGTCTTGGAACCGGGCGCCAGGGAGCTCTTCACCCACGGTTTACGGATCAAGCCCAGCTTGTTGGCGTTACGGGCCAGCAGGCCGGCGCCGATGATGTTGCGCGGGTTGGACGTGTTGGTACAGCTGGTGATGGCTGCAATGATGACTGCGCCATCGGGCATCAAGCCCTCTTGCTCTTCCCACTCCTTCGCAATGCCGCGGCTACCCAGTTCGGATACCGGCAACAGCGCGTGCGGGTTGGACGGGCCAGCCAGGTTACGCTCCACCTTGGACAGATCGAAGTGCAGGACGCGCTCGTACTCGGCACCTTTCAGGCTCTCTGCCCACAGGCCGGTTTCCTTGGCGAATTTTTCTACCAGTGCTACCTGCTCATCTTCACGGCCGGTCAGCTTCAGGTAATCGATGGTCTGGCCATCGATGAAGAACATGCCCGCAGTGGCACCGTATTCCGGGGTCATGTTGGCGATGGTGGCACGGTCACCCACGGACAGGCTGTCGGCGCCTTCACCGTAGAATTCCAGGTAGGCGCCTACCACGCGCTCCTTACGCAGGAACTCGGTCAGAGCCAGCACCAGGTCGGTACCGGTGATGCCCGGCTTCAATTTGCCGGTCATTTCCACACCGACAATGTCGGGCAGACGCATCATGGACGGGTTGCCGAGCATCACGTTCTCGGCTTCCAGACCACCCACACCCACGGAGATCACGCCCAGGGCGTCGACCATGGGAGTGTGGCTATCGGTGCCCACACAGGTATCAGGGAACGCCACACCGTCGCGAACCTGAACTACCGGAGACATTTTCTCCAGGTTGATCTGGTGCATGATGCCGTTACCCGGCGGGATCACATCGACGTTATCGAACGCCGTCTTGGTCCAGTTGATGAAGTGGAAACGGTCCGCGTTACGACGCTCTTCCACGTCACGGTTTTTCTGGAACGCGTCTTTTTCAAAACCCGGGTGCTCAACAGCCAGCGAGTGATCCACGATCAGCTGGGTCGGTACTACCGGGTTCACTTTGGAGGGGTCACCGCCGGCTTCGGCGATGGCATCACGCAGACCGGCCAGATCGACCAGTGCGGTCTGACCCAGAATGTCGTGACACACCACGCGCGCGGGGTACCACGGAAAATCCATGGTGCGCTTGCGTTCGATCAGCTGCTTGAGAGAATCCGTCAGATCCTCTGGCGCACAACGGCGAACCAGCTGCTCGGCAAGAATACGCGAGGTGAAAGGAAGTTTGTCATAGGCCCCAGGCTGGATGGCGTCGACAGCCGCGCGGGTGTCGAAGTAGTCCAGCTGGGTGCCGGGAAGCTGCTTGCGATAATCAGTGTTCATAGCCTGGGACTCTCGTCGGGGACTCTATACAGGAGCTTGGGGAAATTGAGCCTGGGTAGGTGGAACTGTGGGAGTCTGCTTGCAGACGAAAGATTTCGCTTGCAAGCAAGCTCCC
>NZ_AXBZ01000056.1:0-100528 GCF_000475295.1 Alcanivorax sp. P2S70 | reverse complement strand
ACCGAGTAATTCGTTACCCGGAATCAGAAAAAGGGGTCGCTTCGGCGGCCCTTTTTTTATGTCTGACTTTTGGGTTGAGTCACACGCAGGTAACGGGTGTTGTTTGTCCACCGTTTCGAGGGGATATTTCTCTCGCTCGCTATTCGTACCCTGTGGCGACGGGGCTATACCCGCCAGCGATGACCCCTTTCTTCTTTATCTGCAAAAGCGATGGCGCCATATTGGCTACCGATCGACAGGCTTGCTGACAACCCGTTCTCCTCTGGTGAAAAATCCGTTTGAGATCATACCTGCGGCTAGTTGACGCGGCTTTTAACCTGTCCCCGAAGAATGCCCTGCCGAAAAAACTGCTAGTAAGAGCGTTCCCTTTTGGTGTTACCCCTCTACACATTTTTAAATCTCAGGCGTTAGATAGTCCTCACGGTTCGAGTGTGTATCTCGCCGCTTAACGGGAACGTTGTTCAACTACTGGGGATAAGGGAATGTCCACGATTTCTGTCTTTGGGCTGGGCTATGTTGGCGCAGTCTGCACCGCCTGCTTTGCCAACAAGGGCCATACCGTTATCGGTGTGGATGTCAGTGAAGCCAAAGTCGCTCAGGTTCGCCGGGGCGAGTCTCCCATTGTTGAAGACGAACTGGGTGATTACCTGGCGAAGGGGGTGGCAGAAGGCCGCATCACCGCGACCACTGACTGTGCCACTGCCGTGCGTGATTCCCGGATTTCGTTTGTCTGTGTGGGCACGCCGAGCGACGAGACCGGTAACCTGAATACGCGTTATCTGAAAGCGGTGTGTGAAGAGATTGGGCAATCGCTACGTGACAAAGATGATGTGCACCTGGTGGTGATTCGCAGCACGGTGCTGCCCGGGCTGGTGCGCGGGGAGCTGTTGCCCATTCTTGAGCAGGCCTCGGGCAAAAAGGCCGGAGAGCACTTTCTGCTGGCGGTCAATCCGGAGTTCCTTCGTGAGTCCACCGCGATCAAGGATTTTTTCAGCCCGCCCATGACTGTCATTGGTGGAATCAATGACGCCTCTTCCGATGCACTGGCGACCGTGTACGAAGGCATTGATGCACCGGTTGTCCGTCTGGCACTGGAAGAAGCTGAGCTGGTCAAGTATGCCTGTAACTCCTGGCATGCCACCAAAGTCTCCTTCGCCAATGAAATCGGCAATATCGCCAAGCAGGCGTCGGTTGATGGGCGGCGGGTGATGGATGTGGTGTGCATGGATAACAAGCTCAACCTGTCCAGTTATTACATGAAACCCGGGTTTGCCTACGGGGGGTCCTGTCTTCCAAAGGATGTCCGGGCGCTGAATGCCTGGTGCGACAAGGTGGCGCTCCCATCGCCTCTGTTGCGATCGTTGGCGACCAGTAATGACAACCAGGTGGAGCGGGCCATGGCCATGATCCGCCAATCGGGCATGAAGAAAATCGGCATGCTGGGATTGAGTTTCAAGCCGGGCACCGATGATCTTCGCGAGAGTCCCCTGGTCACGTTGGCCGCCCGCTTGCTGGAAGAGGGCTTCACTCTGTCCGTCTATGACAGCAACGTCTTGCACGCGAGCAAGCACAGCCCGGTTGCGGCCCAGCTATGGGAAAGTTATGGCCCGGTCTTCCATTGTCTGAATGATGACATCGATGCTCTGGTCAAGGTGAGTGAGGTGGTGGTGGTGGGCCATTCAACGTCGGAATTCCAGCAGGTTGCGGATGGCGTAAACAGTGGACGGCTGTTGATCGACCTGTGCGGATATTTGCCTGGTGTATCCATGGGCGATCGTCAGGGCATCTGCTGGTAAGTTGCCGATGAAGACGTTCACGGAGTGGCTACTGTGGATCACCGTGGTGATGGCGCTGGCATTGCTGATCGAACCGGCGTATCTGGATAGCAGCGACAAGAAGTTCATTCTGATTATCGGTGCCATCGGGCTGTGGCGGTATTCCATGGGGGCCATGCACCTGGTCCGCGGGATCTGGTTCATGCAGGTGGCGTTTCCTGCCCTGCGTCGTCGAGTGGATGAAGATCCTGGGCGTTATTTGCCGAGCCATGTCTATCTGGTGGTAACCAGTTTCCGCATACCGGCAGATACGACCTGGAACGTCTATGCGAGCGTATTCCGCGAGGCCGTGAATTGCGGGGTGCCTGCGACGGTGGTGGTCTCCATCGTCGAGCGAGGTGACGAACGTCTTATTCGCCAGTGCCATCGGCAGTTCGATCCAGACCAGCTCAGCAAGTTGATCATTTGCCGGGCGCGTGGCACGGGCAAGCGTGATGGGCTGGCCATGGCGTTCCGTGCGGTAAGCCGCTGTATGCCAGACCGTGATGCGGTCGTCGGGGTTATTGATGGCGACACCATGTTGGTACCGGATTGCGTCAGGGACTCAGTGGTGTTCTTCGGCTTGATGCCGAACCTGGGCGGCCTGACCACTAACGAGCAATGCGTGGTCCGGGGCAGTCGGGTGATGCGCGATTGGCACACCATGCGGTTCGCCCAGCGACACTTGAATATGTGCTCCATGGCTTTGTCGCGGCGGGTGCTGACCATGACCGGGCGGATGTCCTTTTTCCGGGCGGCAGTGCTGACCGCGCCAGAGTTTATTGCGGATGTGGAGTCAGATTATCTGGATCACTGGCGGCTGGGCCGGTTCCGGTTCCTCACCGGTGATGACAAATCCAGCTGGAATTCACTGATGACGCTGGGCTGGGACACCTTCTATGTACCCGATGCCCACACCTTGACGGTAGAGCACCCGCCGCATCATCGCTTTGTGCCTGCAACGCTGCAGTTGATGTTTCGCTGGTATGGCAATTCATTGCGACAGAATTTGCGCGCAACGCGGCTGGGGTGGCGACGTCTGGGATGGTTTACCTGCTTTGTGCTGTATGACCAGCGTATCAGCATGTGGACGTGCCTGATTGGTCTGACCGCCGCCTTGTTGATGGGGTTGCTGGATAACGGTCAGCTGTTGTTTGTGTATGTGTTCTGGATCGCCCTGTCTCGCACCCTGGTGGCGGCGCTGTTGAATGTGACCTATCACCCGGTTGGGCCGCTCTATCCTGTGCTGCTTTATTACAACCAGGTGGTGGGATCGATGGTAAAGATTTTTGCCCTGTTTCATCTGGACCGGCAGAGCTGGACTCGCCAGAAAACACGGCTGGCTACGCAAAGCGGCGGGTTTGACATGATGCTCAGCCGTATCAGTTCCAAAACCATGTTGATGTCGAGCGCTGCAATCTTTATCTGCGTTATGTACCTGATTGTGATGGGGTAAGCGAGAGCAGGGCCTGAAGGGGACAGGGCCGTGTGGAAGGATTTGGAGGGAAGGGTCATGGAAGAAAAACAGATTCGCCAGGTTCACGAATCCCAGGAGGAGCGCCAGCACGTCAGAGTGCGGCTCAACGGGAACCTGAGGTTGCGGCTGCAGAGCCCGGTGAAAGGCATTTTTTCCCTGGAAGATGTGTCGATGGGCGGTTTGTCGTTTATTGCAGGGCAGGTAGATCTGTCGCCGGGGTCGTTGTGCCATGGTGAAGTGGTGTTTCGACTTGGGCGTGCCAACCTGTCCATGCCGATCAGTTTTCGCATCATCTACCAGGATGACAGCAGCAAGCGTACGGGTGGCGAGTTTACCGTTATCGACCAGGAAAACGCGGACTTGTTGCGGTTGTTGATCAGCAATTATCTGGCGGGTGAATTGACCTCGCTGGATGACGTGATTGACAACATGAAGCGCGAAAATTATGTGACGGCGCGAAAAGGGAAGCAGGTGGCGCCGGCGCGCAGCCTTGTCGAGCGTTGCAAGGCGGTGTTGATCAGCGGTGTGTTCTTTGTCCTGGGTTTGTTGGCGTTTGTGTTTGTCGCTCACAAACTCTACCAGCATGCCTTCGTGATCAAGGCGGCAGACGCCTGGATCAGTCTGCCAGGCAAGATGCTGATCATGCCGGAGAATGGCTATGTTCAGATGCTGATCCCGGAAGGGGCTGAGTCCGTTGAGAAAGGCCAGCCATTGATGACGATCTCGTCACGTTTGGTGGCACGGCTGAACAATGGTGTTTTGCTGGATTCGCTGGATACCAAACAGGTCAAAGGCTTGCTGGATGCTGCGGTCTTCGAAGTGACGCTGAACAGCCCCTGTGACTGCACGATTGCCGAACAGATGGTTGCCGATGGCGAGTATCTTCACGACGAATCCCCTCTCATGCGACTGGTGGAAAAAGACGCCCCTGCCCGAGTGGTGGCACTGTTTGACCTGTCCGCTGAGCGCTTGCCCGGGCGCGCTGATGAGGCCGTTACTATCCAGTATCTGGACGGCAAGAAAGAAACCGCCGCAGAGGTGGTCGAGCTGGTCAGAGATGAAGCGTCGGGCAAGCTGCGCATGGAGATTCAGCCGCAGCGTAGCCTGCCACTAAGTGCTCAGCATCAGCCCGTCAGCGTTATGGTGCATCCCGCATGGCTGCCCGTGCTCTGATCGCTGCGCTGCTGGCGGTTCAGCTGGCTGGCTGCCAGCTTCCGGCGGACACCCGTCATGCCCGTTATCAGCTCTCCCTGGGGAACACCGAGCAAGCCAGGAAGCAGCTTAAGGGGCTGGCGGAGGCCGGCGACCCGGCAGCGCAGATCGAATACGCCAAATTGATTGCCGCTGACCAGGGCAGTGACCCGGCGGAGGCCATGGTGTGGTACCGGCGCGCCTGGGAGCAGCAGGATTACCGTGCCGGCCCCGCCAGCCTGCGTCTATATAAGCGCTACCAGGGAAGTTTGGCTTTTGGGGAGGCGCGTGCCCGTGAGTTGTTACGACCGCTTCGCCCAAGGGAAACAGAACAGGATTTGAGTCTTGCTTTGGATATCGCAGTGCTCTACCCACAAGCCCTTACGGCACAGCAGTGGCAGCAGTGGCTTGCACTGTATCGTCGAAGCTGTGTTCAGGAATGTTATTTCGGGACATACGCCGGTCGCTATGCACAGATTCGAGGAGATATCGAAGAAGCAGCAGCCTGGTATCAACAAGAGCTGCACGATGACCCTCGTGCCGTTGAATATCTACAGGATATGTTCTGGCAGGCTGGCAGCCCGGAACGTTTTACCGAAATGGTAGGGGACATGGAAGGCGATGTATCGCTTGATGGAGCCTATTGCCTTCGCGTTGCAACCCTTATCAAGGCAAACGCGACGACAGCTGAACATGATCCAACGGTAATGCGCTGGTTACAACGTGCAGCAGAAAAGGGCGAGCCGCTGGCGCTGGTCGAGCAGCTTCAGTACATGCTGACTTGGCCCGCCGTATATTCTTTTGCCGAGTTTTCTCTGGCCGTTGAAGAACTTCAGTCATTAGATAATGCCTCTGCGTTGTATTTCCGTGCGCAAGGGGACCTCAAAGCGGAATGGTTTGAGCTAAGGCCGCAGCGGGCAGAGAGAGATCTTTTAATGCTGGTTGCAGGGGGAATGTCCAGGGCTTACTTGCCGCTGGCGGAGCTCTACGAAAGTGGTTATCTGGGGGAGGCTGACATGGAACGAGCCGTCAGGTTTTATCAGTTAGCGGCAGAGGCGGGGCTGGCACAGGGAGATGCCGCGCTGGCCAGGCTGTATTCATCTGGCCGGGGTATGGCCAGAGATCCTGTAAAAGCGTTTGCCCACAAGGAAGCCAGCAAGATTCTCCTGCCGCGAACTGCCCGGCAGGAAAGTGAAGAGAGTCTGCCCCTTCCCGATGGGTTAATGCCGGCAGGGCAGCAGGCTGCGGCTCGATTGATTGCCAAACGCCAGCATTGGTTGGAGGAGCAATTCCATGTTGCTTCAACGCTGTAGCGGACTCTTGTGCGTGCTATGGGGCACATTATTGCCGGTAACGGTGATAGGTGTGGAGCCACTGCCGCGTCATGAGTATGACCAGAGGCTGTATCTAAGTGCCGGAGAGTCTCCGGACTTTCGTCAGCGTTTTGTGGATGGCAATAACGAGACCAATAGTGTGTTTCGCTACGAGCCACGTTACCACTGGCGAAGCGGTGAGACAGAGTGGCACCGCTGGGACGCCGAGGTGCGAGGCAAGCTGTTGGTGGCCGCAGGACAGCCAAGCAGTCTTCAGACAGATGATAATGGCCGTATCCGCGAGGATGAGCACTATGCAGAATTGCGTGACGCCTGGATTCGTCGCCGCATGCTGTTTGGCCAACCTTCCATGTCGTTGGCATTGGGGCGTCAGACCTACAAAGATGAAGAGGGCGTGATCTGGGACCTGCCGCTGGAAAGCCTGAACCTGGATTACCAGTCCACTCACTGGCGAGCTCATCTTGTGGCGGGGCAGCAGTTCACGACATTCCGTTCCGACGATTCAGATCTGGACCCGCGGGATGAAGATATTTTCCGGGTGCTGGCGGGCGTGGGCAAACAGTGGATGCCTGGGCACTGGTGGGATCTGCGGCTGCATTATCAGGATGACGATTCCGGCGCTCAGATTGAGCAGTTGGAGGATTTGCTGGACGTACGTGATTTTACCGGTTACTGGGCTGGCGTCAGGCTCCATGGCGAGGGGGGGAAAGCGACGACGGTGGGTTACAGCGTCAATGCCCTGTTTCAGGAGGGGGATCTGGTTCGCTATGAAATTGATGCTGTGCAGGGGCTGATTCAAAGCGAAGACCGGATTCAGGGCTATCTCATTCAGGGCGAGCTTTTCGGTCGTCTTGACCGCCTCAGTTGGCGGCCCTCCCTTGGAGTACGTGCGGCTACCACGGACGAGCCGGATTATCTGGTTAGTGATGGTTATTTCCAAAGCAGGGTGCAGAGTAATCGTCGCGCAGGGGTGGCCGACCTTTCCACTGGGCCGTTGGGGGACCTGCTCGACTACGAAATGAAAAACATCGCATACGCAGCGGCCTGGTACCGGCAACAGTTGTGGCCCCGTGTGGAACTGGAAGTGCTGGCAGGATCGGTGCAGCGGCTAAACGATACGGTGCGTGTGAATAGCCCGATAAGAAATCCGCTAGTAGAGGGGGAAACGCACCTGGGGAATGTGGCGAACATGGCGTTGGGCTGGCAGTCCTTCCCGCTGGCGGTGTCAGAACGGCGACAGATGCAGCTTTCGGCCCGGCTGAGTTATTCGATCTTTGACATGGGGGAGGCCTACCAACGGCCGGAACAGATTCATCAGATCCTGTTCGTTATCGCAGGGAGGTGGTAGCAATGGTCTTTTCATCCAACCTTTTCGTGTTTCTTTTTTTGCCGCTGTTTCTGGCGGCGTACTACCTGACGCCAGCGCGCTGGCGTAACTGGACCATTCTGCTGGGTAGTTACCTGTTTTATGCCTGGTGGCGCCCGGATTTTCTGCTGTTGTTTGTGGCAATCACGCTGTGGAACTACGTCTTTGCCCTGGCGATAGAGAAGTTCCGGGATCATCCGCGTTGTTTTTACTGGCTGGTGGTCGGGGTCGTCGGCGATCTGGCGGCACTGGGGTACTTCAAGTACACGAACTTCGGTGTAGAAAGTATCAGTGCGCTCCTGGTGTCCGTGGGACTAAACCCCTTTTACCTGGAAACCATCATTTTGCCACTGGGGATTTCTTTCTATACCTTCCAGGCACTGGCCTATCTGGTGGATGTCTATCGAGGCGATGCCAAACCCACACGCAGCTTTATCAACTTTGCCGCGTTTATTTCCTTTTTCCCGCAGCTGATCGCAGGTCCGATTCTGCGTTACCGAAATCTGGAGCGACAGTTCGAGAAGCGTAGCCACTCCATGGAGTTGTTTTCGCTGGGAGCCAGTCGTTTCCTTCTGGGATTCATCAAAAAGGCTTTGATCGCCGATAGTATTGCGCCGGTGGCTGGTTACCTGATGGCGGCCCCGGAACCGGGTTTCGTTGATAGTGTTTTCGGTGTCATTCTCTCGACTTTGCAGTTGTACTTTGATTTCTCCGGATACTCAGACATGGCGATAGGCTTGGGAATGATGATGGGGTTCCGTTTCCAGGAAAACTTCAATCAGCCCTTTGTCTGCCAAAGTGTCACGGAGTTCTGGCAGCGATGGCATATCACTCTTTCCCAGTGGTTGCGGGACTATCTCTACAGACCACTGAAAAAAACACTCCATTGGAGTGTCGGTGCCGCCACTTTTACGACGTTGAGTCTGGCAGGGTTCTGGCACGGCGCGGATCTAGCCTTTCTTTTCTGGGGGGCAGCCATTGGCGGCATGATGGTGCTGGAGCGTCGTCTCGGTTGGGTAACCAGTATGTCAACGCCGTATTCCTTGTGGCGCAATTATCGTGCGCTTGCCTATTTGTGGTTGATTTGGCCCCTGTTTCTCACCGGAAATCTAGCTGATGCGGGCCGGATCATGGGGGGCTTGGTTGGCCTCAATGGTGTCGGGAGCTTGCATAATTTGTCTCTTTGGGTTTCCCCGATGACGCTTTTCTTCTGTGTTGTGGCCTTGGTTTGGGACCGTGTGAGTGCGCTTTACAACAAACGTTATTACCTGGGCATCGACAAGGAAAACGTTTTTCAGGATGTCAGCGGTTGGCGAGTCCCACTGCTATGGGGAGGCTTTGCTCTGGCAGTTACGAGGTTGTCGGCTGAGTCGTTTTCACCCTTTCTGTATTTTCAATTCTGATTGGAGGGCCGCCACGTGATTTCTATGAAAAAGGCGTCAACAGTGAATGGGTGGTTGTTCCTCGTTGTCATTTCCAGTGGTTTTTTGTCCTTGCTGCTGCCTGTGGCCGATTTCTTTATCAATGAAAAAACCGCCTGGGAGCAGTTTCGGGAAGGGGAGCTGGTACGCCGTTTGGAACGACAAGTGGATAAGGTATTCATACTGCGTGATCCTTCAATCTCGATGTGGGCTGATGCCAGCTATGTGCTGTTTCATTCGGGGCGGCCGGGGGTGTTAGTCGGCAATGATGACTGGCTTTTTAGCCGGGAAGAGTTTTATTACGACGCCAGGAGTGCAGCGAATCTGAAGTCGAACCTGAATCAGGTCGTTGCCACTTCCTGCCAGCTGAGAGCGCTGGGAAAAAAATTGCTTGTCATCCCTGTGCCAGCCAAACGGCGCTTATACAGTGATCAGGCTCGCCGGCAAGTCGTACTGGACATGGACAATCTGTACCCGGGTATCACACAACGGCTTAGCGCAGCCGGTATCCCCTGGCTGGATACCTTGAGTGTGCTTCAGCAAGCCTCTCACCACGGGCCTGTTTTCATGCGCACTGATACGCATTGGAGCCCTTGGGGAGCAAGAGCGGTGGCTGGCGGTGTAGCGGCGACCATGGCTCTACCCGGCCGGCAGGAATTTCGCACTGTTGAATCGAAAGTGGAAGTGTTCCAGGGCGACCTGCTTCGTTATTTGCCAACCAGCAAGGGGGTCGGCCCCAAGGGGGATGAGCCCCTGGTGCGCTATCAGACATCCCTGTCCAGTAGTGTCCAGGATGAACAGGCGCTGCTCGGAGATGCGATTCCCGCAGTTGCGCTTGTGGGAACCAGCTACAGCGCCATGGATGAATGGCACTTTCCCGGTTTTCTGAAAGAGGAAATGGGGCAGGACGTACTGGTGTATGCCCTGGAGGCCCAGGGGCCCTTTGCAGCAATGCGAGAGTTTCTTCAAGGTCCGGCTGCTCGAGATCCGCGTGTTACCCATGTGCTATGGGAGTTGCCGGAACGAGCGCTGATTCAATCAATGGATGTGATTGTGGAGGGGGATAAGCATGCGTGTCTGGATAGTCAGTCTGCTGCTACTTTGGAATTTGCCGGTTTGGGCCGCCCAGGACGGCGCTGAGGGGTTATATGAAATGGCGGCCCCCCCGGATTCGGCCTTTATCCGGGTAGTAAACTTGACCGGCGACCAACTTGATCTGGGATTGGATGAGTGGCGACAGTCCCTGGCTCCCGGTCGAGCGGGGGATTATTTGTATCGCCCCGGTGGTGAGGCTCAAATCCGGATTAATGGGAAGTCGTTCGATTTCTCTTTTGCGTCACGTTCGGTGCAAACGCTGATCTTTGATGGTCAGAGTATGCGCCTGCATGAAGACACTTATTTCAACAGTCGCCTGAAGGCATTACTGGTCATGTACAACCTGACCGGCCAGGGCGCCTCGCTACAAACCGCAAACGGATCAGTGACGGTGATTGGGCCCCTTGCGGCTGAAGACAGCGGCGACAGGGAAATAAATGGCGTCAAGGTCGCGTTGCGCGTCGCGCTCACGGACGGAACCAGTCTGCCCTTGGAGGAGGTGGTGTTGCAGCGCGGGAGGGTTTACAGCGTTTGGGTAGTGCCAGGAGCGTCAGGCCCGGAGGCTCGACTGGAGGAAGCCAATGTGGCCACTATGCCGTAACGTCACCAGGCCCTGGCGGCTGATGGCCTTGCTGGGGCTGGTTTCATGGGGAGGGGCGCAATCTTCCGAGGTGCCATCGGAGGGGGACAGTCAGCAGGCGCAGCTGATGAAGGGCGCTTATCTGGAGCCGCCCTTCGTGTGTGATGCCCTGAGTGATCCCCAGTTATATCAGGACGGGGCCATGTCCGGTATGCGTCAACTTGTCTCCGGAAAACCGTATTGGTTTTTTCGCACTGACGTTGATTTGCAGGAGGACTTTCCCGTTTCGGCAATGGCTCGTGGTGAGCTCGGCGAGCTGGTCGAGATTTTGAGAGAGAAGGATTTGCAGCTCGTTGTGATGCTTCAGCCGACCCGTGGATTGATGCATGCGGATCAGTTGGTGCAGCCGTGGCGAGGGCGCTACCCACTTACGGATGTACGCAGGTCTTACCTACGCAAGGCTGAGCTGTTTAGAGATTTGGGTGCAATGGTTGCGGACATGGAGCCCGTGTTGGAAAAAGTGGATGGGGGAGAGTATTTCTTTCGCCGGGATCACCACTGGACCCCTGCTGGAGCTGATGTCAGTGCCTATCAGGTTGCTCAGGTGATGCTGGCGGATCCGGGTATTGAGCAAATTCCGGAGCTGATGTTTGAAACCCGGGAAGGGATTCTGCTGCGCAAGATGGGAACCATGAATGTGGCTGTGGCAAGCGTATGTGGAAATGCCTACAGCTATCAATGGGTGCGAGGCTTTAACACGGTGCCCAAGAATGAGGTAGATAGTGCTGATGCCCTTTTTGGGGATGCATCCGAGCCACAAGTTGCACTTATTGGTACCAGTAATTCTGATACCCGGGATGATCGTTACAAGAACTACAATTTTCATGGTTTTCTGCAGCAGTATCTGTCCCGTGATGTAGTGAATTTTGCCATGACCGGGGGTGGGGCCATGGGTGCCCTGCAGGAGTTTTTGTACTCGCCGGCCTATCAGGAGGGGCAGTTCCGATATCTGGTTTGGGAGCTGCCGGTCAACTTTGATCTTGAAGAACCGGAGGTTTGGCGGGAAGTGTTGCCTGCTGCCTCAGGGGGCTGCAGTAACCGCTCAGCTTATACCACCGGTGCGGTTACTCTGCCTGTCTCTGAGCGCGATCAGCGAGTAGAGGTGCTAGCCAACGCAGGTGAGCGGCGTCGCCAGACTGCCGGCAGTGGCAGCTTGACTCTGGATGTTATGTTTTCCGACAGCGCGTTCCGGCATTTTTATGTGCTGGCATATTACGACGATGGCCAGCGGGAAAAGATTCGTATTCGCCGCCCGGCAAGACTGGATAGCGGGCGCTTTACCCTGCGCCTGGATCCTCCCTCTCAAGGCGCGAACCTGCTGTCAGTGCTGCTGGAGCTGGAGCAGCCTGTAACGACGGCCCTGACCGTGGAGGCGACCCTGTGCGACTACTGAATGCAGTATGGCTGACACTGCTGGCCGGTTGTGCCCAAGCGGAATTGAAACCGTTATTCGATGCCCAGCGCCTGGACGCTTCCTTGGCAGACGCGCGAGCCTTACAGATGTGTCAGGCCCGTCTGTCGGGTTTTCCACCGTACCGGGGGGCGCTGCAGATGGACAGCAAGTATGACCAGAGTCGAACCAGCAAAGATGTCCTGGATGCCAAGGCGGCCAAGCGTTACCGCGAGCAGGTCGATGAAATCTACGGGTACCTGGCCTTTTTAGGGCAGATTTCCGACTATATGCGCAGTGGCAACCCCGCACTGAGACAGGCTGCCAGCGAGTGTTTCTCGCAGGCGATTTCCGCCTGGGCAGAGGCCGGGGCGATGACGCCCAGCAAGGCCAGCAAACAGGGCGAAGCCGTACGGAAATGGTTTCTTGCCGCCGTCGCTACCAACATGATGAAGGCGCAAGCTCTCACCGATTGGCAGCCAGACCCGGCGCAGCGTCAGTGGCTGGCTGCATTGGCCGATCGGGTGCAACGTTATGCGACTCCGCGCCGTCAGCGTCTGGACTTGTACAACAACCATGATTATTGGTCTTGTTGGGCTGTTATGGCGGCTGGCCTGGTATTGAATGAGCCGGACCGCTTGGCGTGGGCTGAACAAGGCTACTGGTTGGCTATCGGGCAAATCACGCCGTATCAGGATGGGGTGGTGCTGCCTCACGAGGCCGCCAGAGGCACGCGAGCGGCGGAGTACCATGCGTTTGCCCTGACGCCACTGGTATTGATGGCCGAGTCCGGCTCCCGCAATGGCTTGGATCTCTATGAGGGCAAGGGGGCGGTGCTGCATGAGCTGGCTGCCCAAGTCGTACATTTTTGGCGGCAAGACGGGCAGGGCGTGCGTTTTGCGCAAAAGCAGGAAGCCATCGATGATCACATGATGGCGTGGTGGCCAGTCTATGCTCACCGTTTTCCCGAGCGTCAGCCTCTGTCTGACAAGCAGGCAGAGGCTTTCGGGTCTCGGTTTACGGGCGGCTCGCTAACTGGGCTCTGGGTTGAGCATCCGTGAACGGTATGTCCACCGGGCGGGCTTGTAGTAGTTGAGGGAGCAAGCGTGACTCGCGAGCGCTGATGTTGCCCGCCAGATACTGCCCGCGATTGCTATGGTGTCGCAGGCTGGTTCCTTCAATCTGAACATGCCCCTCTCCGAGAGTATGTAGGGCGGCAAGGCGATTGTGGTGCAGCTCGAGCGCTGTCAGGCTCGTCCGCACCTTGTCTTGTTGTCCATCCAGGGAAATGCCGTAACGGTGATTGCCATTTATCTTTGCGTCGCTGACAGTGAGCAGGGTGCTGCCATCGAGTCGCAGGCCGTCACTTCCGTTATTGATCAATACCAGCTCCTCCAGATGAGCAGAGGCATCCCTTCCGCCCTTTATCTGTATCCCGTACTCCCGGTTTCCCTCGCTGGCCAGGTTGCGGCCTTGCAACGGGCCATGAAAGTTCTCTATCAGTAACCCGGCCCCCTTGTTTGTGCTGAGCACAAGTTCCTCAAGAGTGAGTTTGCCCTCTCCTTCGGCGCGGATGCCGTGCCCGTTTGAACCGTCGATCCGAAGCTGTGTCAGTTGGGCGTGGGCCCCGCTTAACACCAGCCCCTGTTCACGGCTTTGGCTGATCGTTACCTCTGTAAGGGTAACGTGGCTGCCTGGCTCGGCCTCAAGCCCCCGGTACAGATTCACGAATTCGGATTGCTGAATGGACAGACTGGGGGCTCCACTGGTGCCTTGATAACGATGACGGGCCACGCTGAGGCCGTGGGCGCGATAATCTGGCCGCCCCAGACCGGTCAGCGTGCTGCGATCAATCTGTGTGCGGGAGCCACCCCAGCCATGAATGAAGCCGCTGTACTGGTTGCCGCTACTGTCAATCTGGCTATGTGAGATGATCAGGGTGCCGCGGTTGACCAGACAGCCGCCGTTCTCGCCATCGATATACAGGCGCGCCCCGTCCAGAGTGAGCTGGGCGCCCGGCGCAATGACCAGGGGGAAATGCAGGGTCCATTGCGTGCCGCTGCGGCTCAGGGCACGTTCATCCAACTGGCTGGCCAGGCGTTCCAGTGTGTAATGACCGGAAGCAATCACCACGGCTTGGGGGTGGCCGCGTTGATAGCGGGCAATCTGGCGGAACAGCCCATTTGCGGCAAAGGTTTCCAACGGCCAGTTGCTGGCTTCATTGGCATAAATCGGACTCAGGCCTACATTGGCGGTGGCCGGAGTGCCCGGCAGCAGGATCATCAGCACGGAGGCCAGCCAGGAAAGGTGACGGGTCATGCGGCACCTCCGAGCAGACTACTCAGCTCCCGGGTCTTGCTGGCCAGGAGTTCAGGGTTGCAGCGGGTTTCTACATTGAGGCGGATCAGAGGTTCGGTGTTGGAGGCTCGGACGTTGAAGCGCCAGTCGCTGAATTCCAGGCTAATACCATCGGTGTTGTCTTCGCTGAGGGCGGAGTGACGGTATTGCTCGCGGATTCGGGTTACGGCGGCCTGGGTGTCTGCCACGGTGAAGTTGATCTCTCCGGAAACGGGATAGCGGTGGGCTTTGTCGCGTACCAGGCTTGAGAGGGTCTGGCCGGAGCTGGCCAGTAGTCGGGACAGGTACAGCCAGGGAAGAATGCCGGAATCGCAGTAGTAGAAATCCCGGAAATAATGATGGCCACTCATTTCCCCGCCATACAGCGCATTGTCATGACGCATGCGCTCTTTAATAAAGGCATGTCCTGTTTTGCTCTGCATGGGGTGACCACCGGCCTCAAGCACGGTATCAATGGTGCTCCAGGTCAGGCGGGGATCATGAATGATGGTGCCGCCAGGCTGGTCGGCCAGCAGGGCGTTGGCGAGCAAGCCAATGATGTAGTAACTCTCGACAAAATCGCCGTGCTCGTCAAAAAAGAAGCAACGGTCAAAGTCGCCATCGAACGCGACCCCCAGTTGAGCTCCGTGCTGGCGCACTGCCTCGCAGGTGTCGGCCCGGTTCTCTGGCAGCAATGGGTTGGGCACCCCATTCGGGAAGGTGCCATCCGGGGTGTCGTGGTAGCGATGCAAGAGAGGGTGGATACCGCGGCCAGCCAGTTCTTCCATCAGTACGTCCAGTGCCGGGCCGATAGCGCCATTGCCTGCGTTACTGACCATGCAGAAGCCATCCAGTGGTTGGCAGTCCACCAAATGCAGTAAGTGACGGATATAGGGCCTTTTGTCTGGCTGGCGAACACGTTGCCCGCGACGCTGTCCATCCGGGAAGCGGTTGGCAAGCACTTGGTCTCGTATGTCGAACAGGCCGCTGTCCCCGCTGATGGGGCGAGCGCCGGCTCGTACCAGTTTCATTCCGTTGTAATCGGCGGGGTTGTGGCTGGCAGTAATCTGCACCCCTCCATCTGCTTGGTGGTAAACGGTGGCGAAATAGACCTCCTCGGTGCCGCTCAAGCCAATATCAATGACGTCGGCACCGGTGCTGAGAATGCCCTCACTGAGAGCGTTACTCAGCCCTGGCGAGCTCAATCGCATGTCTGCGCCGACCACAATGCGTGATGCCCGCAGTTGTTCAGACATGGCGCGGCCGATTCGCCAGGCCAGGTCTTCATTCAGCTCCTCGCCGACCCGGCCGCGTATGTCGTAGGCCTTGAAGCAGGCCCCGTTCATGGCAGGTGCGCCACTTTTTCGGCGGCGTCCTCACGGTGATAGCGGTCACTGATGCGGATAATGTCATCTTCGCCAAGATAGGTCCCGGATTGCACCTCGATAAGCTCGAGGGGAATTCGGCCGGGGTTCTCAAGCGAATGGACTTCGCCAATGGGGATGAAAGTGGACTGGTTTTCGGTGACCAGGAAAGTGTTGTCGCCACAGGTGACCTTGGCGGTGCCGGAAACGACGATCCAGTGCTCGGCGCGGTGATGGTGCATTTGTACCGACAGCTTCTCACCGGGTTTCACCGTGATGTGTTTCACCTGATAACGGGTGCCTTTGTCCACGGAGTCGTATTTGCCCCAAGGCCGATGCACCAGCCGGTGATCTTCGGTTTCTGGTCTTTTGCGAGACTTGAGAGTGTCGGTGACACGTCTGACTTCCTGGGCCTGGCTCTTGTGGGCAACGAGAATTGCGTCAGGGGTATCCACGACGATCAAATCGTCGACACCCAGCAGGGCGACCAGGCGGTGATCACTCAAGGCCAGATTGTTGTAACTGGCGTGGGCAATAATGTCGCCCTTGAGGTGGTTACCTTCCTTATCCTTGTCAAGATGGTCCCAGAGTGACAGCCAGGAGCCAAGGTCGTTCCAGCACAGTTCTACGGGTACTACCGCTCCATCACGGGTGTGTTCCATGATGGCGTAGTCAATGGATAGATCTTCGCAGCGGGAGAAGCTGGTCTCATCCAGGCGGACAAAATCCAGATCCGCTTCCCCCTGGAGCAGGGCATGGGTGCAGTGGGCCAGCATCTGGGGGTGGTGCTCGCGCAGTTCCTGCAGGTAGCGTTCGGCGCGAAACAGGAACATGCCGCTATTCCACAGGTAGCCGCCCTCATCCAGGAATTGCTGGGCGGTCTGGGCATCGGGTTTCTCGACAAAGCGCTCTATCAGGTGATGCTCGCCCCGCGGTTCGCCCATACATATATAGCCATAACCGGTTTCCGGGCGATCAGGTTTGATGCCAAAGGTGACCAGCAGCCCTTCTTCAGCGGCGAGTGATGCCCTCCGGATCCCGTTATGGAGGGCCTCCGGGTTGCGAATAGCATGGTCTGCCGGGCAGATGAAGATTTGCGCGCTGGTCTCTCGCTGGCGAGCCTGCAGGGCGGCCAGGGCCACCGCGGGTGCGGTGTTACGGCCACAGGGTTCAAGCAGGATATCCGCATCTACGTTGATGTCATTCAGTTGTTCGGCCACCAGGAAGCGGTGCTCCTGATTGCACACCACGATGGGGCGCACAGCGCGCAAATCGGCGGGCAGGCGCAGCAGGGTGTTTTGCAGCATGCTGTAGTCACCGTTGAGGCGCAGCAGTTGCTTGGGGTAATGGGACCGCGAGAGCGGCCACAGCCGGGAACCATTGCCACCGGCAATAATCACAGGAATCAGCATCGATCTATCCCTTCCAAAAGCCCACATGTCCACCAAGGGGTGGCGCGGAATCAGGCCGTCCAAGCCTGTGTAATTAAAAATGCGCCGCTGGGAGAGACGGGGAAAGAGGTCATGGGCAGGTTTTACGAAAATCCGCTCTTATGGGTGATTTGGTAACACCTCGGTAGGATTAGTTGGGCGGTGTTCTCGCACGCCCTGTGGCTAATCCACAGATAAATTCAAAATACCCCTTGCAATCACCCCGCTGGCTGACTAATATTCGCGCCCTGCCTTCGGGCAGAACCAACCGGGGCATTGTTCCCGGGCTTGTTTTGACACCACTTACCTATCCATTGGGGCGGGTTAGTGGGCTTTTTGCCATATAAATTATGGTTCGAAACAGTCTGGAGTTTGTTAGCTATGGCTAACCAAAGAATCCGCATCCGACTCAAGGCCTTTGATCATCGTCTGATTGATCAGTCCGCCCAAGAGATCGTGGATACGGCCAAACGGACAGGCGCGCAGGTAACGGGTCCAATTCCGCTGCCGACGCGTAAAGAGCGTTTTACTGTGCTGATCTCTCCGCACGTAAACAAAGATGCGCGAGATCAGTATGAGATCCGCACTCACAAGCGTCTGGTCGACATCGTCGAGCCTACGGATAAAACCGTGGATGCTCTGATGAAGCTTGATCTGGCTGCTGGTGTGGATGTGCAGATCAGCCTGGGTTAACAACGGGCGGGCTAATAACCGCGACAGGTTGTGAAGAGGTAAACAATGGCGATTGGTGTGATCGGTCGGAAATGTGGCATGACTCGGGTCTTCACTGAAGAAGGTGTCAGTGTTCCCGTGACTGTCATCGAAGTGACCCCAAATCGGGTTGCTCAGCTCAAGACCGAAGAATCAGATGGCTATCAGGCCGTGCAGGTAACGGTGGGTGAGCGCCGTGCCAGCCGTGTGACGAAGGCTCAGGCCGGTCACTTTTCAAAGGCTGGTGTAGAAGCAGGTCGTGGCGTTTGGGAATTCCGTGCTGAGGCAGGTGAGCTGCAGCCGGGCTCCGAAGTGACCGTAGAAGGTTTTGAGGCGGGTCAGTTGATCGATGTGACTGGCACCTCCAAGGGTAAGGGTTTTGCTGGTGCCGTTAAGCGCTGGAATTTCCGTACCCAGGACGCCACCCACGGTAACTCTTTGTCCCATCGTGCTCCGGGTTCAATTGGTCAGAACCAGACCCCGGGTCGCGTATTCAAGGGCAAGAAGATGGCCGGCCATCTGGGTGCTGAGCGCGTCACCGTCCAAAATTTGGAAGTGGTTCGCGTAGACGCTGAGAAGAATCTGTTGCTGGTTAAAGGTGCGGTCCCCGGTGCTACCGGTGGTGATGTGATCGTGCGTCTGGCAGTGAAGGCGAAGGCCTGAAAGAGGAATAGAGGATGAATCTCAATACTGCCTCTGGAGGTACCGTTACCGTTTCCGAAGTCGCCTTCGGCAAGGACTTTAACGAGCCTCTGGTTCATCAGGTTGTTACTGCGTTTCTGGCTGGTGCCCGTCAGGGTTCCAAGGCTCAGAAAAACCGTTCGGAAGTGAGTGGCGGTGGTCGCAAGCCATGGCGTCAGAAGGGCACTGGTCGTGCTCGTGCTGGTACCATTCGTAGCCCGATCTGGCGTGGCGGCGGCAAAACCTTTGCTGCTACCAACCGTGACCATTCCCAGAAGGTGAACCGCAAAATGTATCGTGGCGCGCTGCAGTGCATCGTGTCCGAGCTGGTTCGCCAGGAGCGTCTGGTTGTTGTTGACGAGTTCACTGTTGACGCACCGAAGACCAAGGCTGTTGCTGCCAAGCTGAAAGACTTGCAGCTGAGCAACGTCCTGATCGTGACTGACAGCGTGGATGAGAACCTGTATCTGGGTTCCCGCAATCTGCCGAAGGTGGATGTGCGTGACGCTCAAGGCGTTGATCCTGTCAGCCTGATCGCTTTTGAGAAGGTGCTGATTACTGTGCCGGCTCTGAAGAAGCTTGAGGAGGCACTGGCATGAATCAAGAGCGTATCCTGACTGTGCTGCGCGCTCCGCACGTTTCCGAAAAAGCGACAGTTGCAGCTGACGAAAACGGTACCTTTGTATTCAAGGTTGCCAAAGATGCGAACAAGCTGGAAATCAAGAAAGCTGTTGAGGCTCTCTTCGAAGTGAAGGTTAAGTCTGTTCGTACCGCCAATGTGAAAGGCAAGTCCAAATTCTTCGGTCGCGTCGCTGGCAAGCGTGCGGACTGGAAGAAGGCCTATGTTTCCCTCGAGGAAGGCCAGGACATTGACTTCCTGGGCGCAGAGTAAGGAAGGGAGTAAGGAATAATGGCGATTGTAAAGTGCAAGCCGACTTCTCCGGGCCGCCGCTTTGTAGTCAAGGTGGTCAACGAAGATCTGCACAAAGGTGCTCCCTACGCGCCTCTGGTAGAAGCCAAGAGCAAGAACGGTGGTCGTAACAATAACGGCCGCATCACCACCCGTCATAAAGGCGGCGGTCACAAGCAGAAGTATCGTGTGATCGACTTCCGTCGTAACAAGGACGGTGTGGTTGGTGTTATCGAGCGTCTGGAATATGACCCGAACCGTTCCGCGCACATTGCCCTGGTCAAGTACCTGGACGGTGAGCGTCGTTATATTCTGGCTCCCAAGGGCCTGAAGGCAGAAGATCGTGTCCAGTCCGGCGAAGATGCGCCGATCAAGGTGGGCAACGCGCTTCCGCTGCGTAATATTCCGCTGGGTTCCACGGTTCACAACGTGGAAATGAAGCCTGGCAAGGGTGGTCAAATCGCTCGTTCTGCCGGTACCTCCGCGCAGGTGCTTGCGAAGGATGGTCAGTATGTGACTCTGCGTCTACGCTCCGGCGAAATGCGCAAGGTTCATACCGACTGCAAGGCTACCTTGGGTGAAGTGTCCAACAGTGAGCACAGCTTGCGCTCACTGGGTAAAGCGGGCGCCAAGCGCTGGCGGGGTGTGCGTCCCACTGTACGTGGTGTGGCGATGAACCCGGTAGACCATCCGCATGGTGGTGGTGAAGGGCGTACTTCTGGTGGTCGTCATCCGGTTACCCCCTGGGGTGTGCCGACCAAGGGCCACAAGACCCGTACAAACAAGCGCACCTCCAAGATGATTGTGCGCGACCGTCGTAAGTAAGGGATAAAGAGAGGTTCAGGCTGTGCCACGTTCACTCAAAAAAGGTCCTTTTGTGGATCACCACCTGCTAAGCAAGGTGGAAGATGCGGTGGAAGCCGGCTCCCGTAAGCCGATTAAAACCTGGTCCCGTCGCTCCATGATTATTCCGGAGATGGTGGGTCTGACGATTGCTGTCCACAACGGCAAACAGCATGTGCCGGTGATTGTTTCCGAGCATATGGTAGGCCACAAGCTGGGCGAGTTCGCCCTGACCCGCAACTATCGCGGGCATGTCGTGGACAAGAAGGCTAAGCGATAAGGTGACAGCCATGGCTACTGAAGTTGCAGCCCGTCTGCGCGGTGCAAGAATTTCGGCTCAGAAAGCCCGCCTCGTAGCGGACCAGGTCCGAGGCCTGGAAGTCGAGAAGGCGCTGAATCTTCTGGAATTCAGCCCCAAGAAGGCGGCAAAAATCGTTAAGAAAGTGCTGGAGTCCGCAATTGCCAACGCGGAAAACAACGACGGCGCTGACGTTGACGAGCTGAAGGTATCCACAATTTTTGTGGACGAAGGCATGACCATGAAGCGTATCCGTCCGCGGGCCAAAGGCCGCGCAGACCGGATCCTCAAGCGTACTTGCCACATTACTGTGAAAGTCTCGGAAGGTCAGGAGTAACCAGATGGGTCAGAAAGTTCATCCGGTCGGTATTCGCCTTGGCATTGTTAAAGAGCATAACTCGCTCTGGTATGCCGGACCGAAGTCTTATTCAGACTGCCTGGTTACCGACCTGCAGGTTCGTGAGTTCCTGTTCAAGCGTCTGAAGAATGCGTCTGTAAGCCGCATCAAGATTGAGCGTCCGTCCGAAAACGTTCGCATCACGATTTCTACCGCACGTCCGGGTATCGTGATCGGCAAGAAAGGCGAAGATGTCGAGCGCCTGCGTCGCGATGTCGCTGCCAAGATGGGTGTGCCTGTGCACATCAACATCGAGGAAGTGCGCAAGCCCGACCTGGATGCCCGTCTGGTAGGCGATAATATCGCAGGTCAGCTGGAGCGTCGTGTGATGTTCCGACGCGCCATGAAGCGTGCCGTGCAGAACGCCATGAAGGCGGGTGCAGAAGGTATCAAGGTGCAGCTGTCTGGTCGTCTGGGTGGTGCTGAAATCGCACGTACCGAATGGTACCGCGAAGGCCGTGTGCCACTGCACACCTTGCGTGCCGATATCGATTACGCAGAAGTACGTGCTGAAACCACCTACGGCACCATTGGTGTGAAGGTGTGGATCTTCCGCGGCGAAGTGCTTGGTGGCATGGAGCAGGTTCAGCAGGAAGAGCAGCAGAAGCAGTCCAAGGGCGCCAAAAAGCGCGGCCGCGGTTAAAGGGTAACGAACGATGTTGCAGCCGAAGCGTACCAAATTCCGGAAAGTGATGAAGGGCCGTAACCGCGGCCTGGCACAGCGGGGCAGCAAGGTGTCTTTCGGCACCATTGGCCTGCAGGCAACCGGTCGTGGCCGCATTACCGCGCGCCAGATCGAAGCCGCTCGTCGTGCTATGACCCGTCACATTAAACGTGGCGGTAAAATCTGGATCCGGGTTTTCCCGGACAAGCCGATCACCCAGAAGCCGCTGGAAGTGCGGATGGGTAAAGGTAAAGGTTCTGTAGAGTACTGGGTTGCCCAGATTCAACCGGGCAAGATGCTCTACGAAATGGAAGGTGTTTCTGAGGACGTTGCGCGTGAAGCGTTCCGTCTGGCCGCGGCCAAGCTGCCGGTAAGCACCCGTGTCGTAACTCGGACGGTGATGTAAGCCATGAAAGCGAGCGAGCTGAGAGAAAAGAGTGTTGAAGAGCTGCAGCAGGAGCAGATCAATCTGCTTGAGCAGCAGTTCAAGCTGCGCATGAAGTCTGCTTCCGGCCAGCTTTCCAAAACCCACGAGCTTGGGACGGTTCGCCGTAACATTGCGCGCGTTAAGACCATTCTGAGAGAGAAGCAGGGTAACTAGTCATGGCAGAGGCAAAAATGCGCCGGACCGCTACCGGCAAGGTGATCTCCAACAAGGGTGAAAAAACTATCACTGTGTTGGTAGAGCGCCGGGTTCAGCACCCGATTTACGGCAAGATCATCAAGCGTTCCACGAAGCTGATGGCGCACGATGAACAGAACCAGTGTAACGAAGGTGACCTGGTTACCATCGAAGAATGCCGGCCGATGTCCAAGCGTAAAACCTGGACGCTGGTAAATGTAGTTGAACAGGCCAACAAGGCCTGACGGACCGTTGCTGTGGCTGCCTGTAAAGGCAGAGTTGGAGAGAGTTAGCGATGATTCAGACCGAAAGCATGCTCGAAGTAGCCGATAACAGCGGCGCTCGTCGAGTACAGTGCATCAAAGTGCTGGGTGGTTCTCACCGCCGCTATGCAGGCATTGGTGACATCATCAAGGTCACAGTGAAGGAAGCAATTCCGCGCGGCCGTGTTAAGAAAGGTGATGTAATGACCGCAGTGGTAGTGCGTACCCGTAAAGGTGTGCGTCGCCCGGATGGTTCTTTGATTCGTTTCGACGAAAATGCCGCGGTGTTGTTGAACAACAACAAAGCACCGATTGGTACCCGGATCTTCGGCCCGGTAACGCGCGAGCTGCGTACCGAGCAATTTATGAAGATCATCTCCCTGGCACCTGAAGTTCTGTAAAGGCGGGTGAAGGTAATGCTTAAGATCAAGCGTGATGACGAAGTCATCGTAATCGCGGGCAAGGACAAAGGTAAGCGCGGCACCGTTCAGCAAGTGCAGGACAATGGTCGCGTAATCGTTGGCGGCGTTAACATGGTGAAAAAGCATGTTAAGGCCAACCCGAACCGCGGTACTCAAGGCGGCATCGTAGAACAGGAAGCAGCTCTGCATGCCTCCAACGTTGCCATCTGGAACCCCAAGACCCAGAAAGCGGATCGTGTGGGATTCCGTTTTGAAGACGGCAAAAAAGTGCGTTTCTTCAAGTCCAACGGCGAAGCGCTGTAGGTTTAGGTGACCCATGAGTGATCTGAAAAAGATTTATCAAGACGAGATCGTAGCCAAGCTGAAAGAAGAGCTGGGCCTCGATAACATCATGGAAGTGCCGAAGATCACCAAGATCACCCTGAACATGGGTGTTGGTGAAGCTTCTGCTGACCGTAAGGCAATGGACGGTGCTGTCGCTGACATGACCGCCATTTCCGGTCAGAAGCCCCTGGTAACCAAGGCTCGTAAGTCTGTTGCCGGCTTCAAGATCCGTGAAGGTTGGCCGATTGGTTGCAAGGTGACCCTGCGCAACGATCGTATGTATGAGTTCCTGGAGCGCCTGGTTTCCATCGCGATTCCGCGTATTCGTGACTTTCGTGGTCTGAATGCCAAGTCTTTCGATGGTCGTGGTAACTACTCCATGGGTCTGCGTGAGCAGATCGTGTTCCCGGAAATCGATTTCGACAAGGTCGACAAGCTGCGTGGTCTGGATATTACCATCACCACTACAGCCAAAAATGACGACCATGCACGGGCGCTGCTGCGCGCCTTCAACTTCCCGCTGAAGGGCTAAGAGGATTTATCATGGCTAAAGAATCCATGAAAAACCGGGAAGCAAAACGCGCCAAGTTGGTAAAGCGTTTTGCCGCCAAGCGTGCAGCGCTTAAGGCGATCATCCAGGATCCCAATGCAGAACCTGAAGCAAAGTGGGATGCACAGCTTCAGCTGCAGAAGATGCCGCGCGATTCTTCCCCGGTTCGTCAGCGTAACCGCTGTCGTCTGACCGGTCGTCCGCACGGTTACTACCGCAAGTTCGGCCTCAGCCGGATCAAGCTGCGTGAAGCAGCAATGCGCGGTGATGTTCCCGGTCTGGTTAAGTCCAGCTGGTAAGCCAAGAGTTAGGTAGCGGAGCGATTGCGGCATGAGCATGCAAGATACCCTGGCGGATATGTTTACCCGTATCCGTAACGCCCAGATGGCCAAGAAAGTACAGGTTGAGATTCCTGCCTCCAAGGCAAAGGAAGCGATTGCCAAAGTACTTCTGGACGAGGGCTACATTGCTGGTTACAAGGTCAGCGATGAGAAGAAGCCGGTATTGACGGTTGATCTGAAGTATTTCGAAGGCAAGGCGGTGATCGAGAAGATCGCACGTGTAAGCCGTCCCGGTCTGCGTGTATACAAGAGCGCAGGCGAGATCCCTAAGGTTAAGGGCGGCTTGGGCGTGATGATCGTATCCACCAACCAGGGCATTATTTCTGACCGCGCAGCACGCAAAGCCAATGTTGGTGGCGAGCTGATCTGCGAAGTGTCCTAACAGAAGCGGCGTAGACGGGTTAGGTGCAGCAATGTCTAGAGTAGCAAAAAGTCCGGTAAATCTGCCGAGCGGCGTCGAGTTTAAGGTCGATGGCCAGCAAGTTACCGTAAAAGGTGGCAAAGGCAGCCTGGAGCATGAAGTTCACGAGCTGGTAGCCGTGTCTCTGGAAGAGGGTGTGGTTTCTGTGAAGCCTCACGATGAATCCCAGAAGGCGTGGGCCCTGGCCGGGACTACCCGTGCTCTGTTGAATAACATGGTGACTGGTGTGTCCGAAGGCTTTGAGCGTAAGCTCCAGCTGCTCGGCGTTGGTTACCGCGCACAGGCGCAGGGTAAGGTCCTTAACCTGACTCTCGGCTTCTCTCATCCGGTTGCTTACGAGCTGCCTGAAGGGATTACTGTCGAAACCCCGAGCCAGACAGAGATCGTTATCAAGGGCGTTGACAAGCAGCTGGTAGGTCAGGTTGCCGCCAACGTTCGGGCCTTCCGTCCGCCGGAGCCCTACAAGGGCAAAGGGGTGCGCTATGCTGATGAGCAAGTGCGCCGTAAGGAAGCCAAGAAGAAATAATCGTTGAGATTAATGCCATGAAAGACAAAAAAGTTGCACGTCTGCGCAGGGCAAAACGTACTCGTCTTAAGATTCGTGAACTGGGCGAAGTTCGTCTCTGCGTTAATCGTACTCCGCGTCATATCTATGCGCAGGTAATCTCTGCGAACGGCGGCCAGGTTCTGGCCTCCGCTAGCACTGTAGAGAAAGATCTGCGTGCTGAAGCAACCGGTAACACTGACGCAGCGGCCAAAGTTGGCCAGCTGATTGCTCAGCGTGCCAAGGAAGCGGGCATTGAGCGCGTTGCCTTTGACCGTTCCGGTTTTAAATATCACGGTCGCGTAAAGGCGCTGGCTGACGCCGCGCGTGAAAACGGGCTTGAATTCTAAGGGTGCTTGGTTATGGCGAAAGTTGATCCCAACGAAGGTCTGCAGGAAAAGCTGGTTCAGGTAAACCGGGTTGCTAAGGTTGTGAAAGGCGGCCGTATCTTCGGTTTTACCGCTCTGACCGTAGTGGGTGACGGCAAGGGTAAAGTTGGCTTCGGTCGTGGCAAGGCCCGTGAAGTGCCTGCCGCTATCCAGAAAGCCCTGGAAGCTGCCCGCCGCAACATGATTCAGGTGGAGCTGAATGGCACCACCATCCAGCACCCCATGAAGGCCCGTCACGGTGCCTCCAAGGTGTACATGCAGCCGGCCGATGAAGGTACCGGTGTGATTGCCGGCGGTGCCATGCGCGCCGTACTGGAAGTCGCAGGCGTTCAGAACGTACTGGCCAAGTGCTATGGCTCCACCAACCCGGTAAACGTGGTTCGGGCTACTTTTAACGGCCTGAAGACCATGGCTTCTCCGGAGTCAGTGGCTGCCAAGCGTGGCAAGTCCGTCGAAGACATTCTGAACTAAGCGCAGATTACGGAATCGTTACGATGGCTGAAAAGATCAAGGTAAAGCTGGTTAAGAGCACCAACGGCCGGCTGGAAAAGCACAAGGCCTGTGTGCGTGGTCTCGGTCTGCGCCGCATCGGCCACACCGTGGAAGTTGAAGATACCCCGGCGGTACGCGGCATGATCAACAAGGTCGCGTACATGGTACAGGTAGAGGGAGAATAAGTGATGCGTCTGAATGATCTGCATCCTGCTGAAGGTTCCCGCCCGGACGGCAAGCGCGTCGGTCGCGGTATCGGTTCTGGCCTGGGCAAGACCGGTGGTCGTGGCCACAAAGGTCAGAAGTCTCGTTCTGGCGGTACCGTGAAGCCCGGTTTCGAGGGTGGTCAAATGCCGCTGCAGCGTCGTGTGCCGAAGTTTGGCTTCACGTCCAAGCTGGCTATGGGCACTGCTGAAGTCCGTCTGGCTGAGCTGGCCAAGGTGGAAGGCGACGTGATCGACCTGGCTGCTCTCAAGGCTGCCAATGTTGTGCGCCGCGATATGAAGCGCGCCAAGATTGTTCTTTCTGGCGAAATTAATCGCGCCGTTACCGTTCGTGGTGTTGCCATTACCAAAGGCGCCCGTGAAGCGGTTGAAAAGGCTGGCGGCAAAGTCGAAGAATAAGGCGACGCTCTATGGCGAAGAATCGCGCTCAGACATTGAATGGTGGCGCGCCGAAAGTAGACAGCAACGCGATGCGTGAGCTGTGGCGGCGAATCGGTTTTCTGTTGGGCGCCCTGGTGGTGTTCCGTATCGGGGCACACATCCCGGTACCGGGCATGAACCCGGAAGCGTTGCAACAGATGTTCAACAATAACCGGGACACCATTCTTGGCCTGTTTAACATGTTCTCCGGGGGGTCCCTGGAGCGCATGAGTATATTTGCTTTGGGCATCATGCCCTATATTACCGCCAGCATCGTGATTCAGCTGATGACGGCGGTGGTCCCGACCCTGGAGCAGCTCCGTAAGGAAGGTGAACAGGGACGGCGCAAGATTACCCAGTACACGCGTTATCTGACCGTGGCATTGGGTGCAATTCAGTCCTTCGGGGTCTGTGCCGGCTTGAAAAGCCAGGGCATCACGTTGCTGCCAGAAGCGGCCACTACCATGCAGGTAGCCAGCTTCTACTTTGTAGCCGTGACCAGCCTTCTGACCGGTACCGTGTTCCTGATGTGGCTGGGTGAGCAGATTACCGAGCGCGGGGTTGGCAATGGTATTTCCATGCTGATTTTCGCCTCCATCGTGGCAGGCTTGCCCGGTGCCGTGGCCCAGACTTTTGAGTCTGCCCGGACCGGTGATTTGAGCTTGATCATGATGTTGTTTGTGTTCCTTGTGGCACTGGCCGTGATTTTCGGTGTGGTGTTTGTAGAACGGGGACAACGGCGTATTACGGTTAACTATGCGCGACGTCAGCAAGGCCGTCGAGTATATGCAGCGCAGCAGAGCCATCTGCCGCTGAAGGTGAACATGGCAGGGGTTATTCCCGCTATCTTTGCCAGCTCCATTCTGCTGTTTCCGGCGTCACTGACCCAGTGGTTCAGTGATTCCAATCCGGATTCCTGGTGGGGCCAGGCACTGCGAAGCGTGAGTGATGCTCTGTTGCCGGGGACTCCGCTGTATATTCTGCTGTTTACCCTGTCTATCGTGTTCTTTTGCTACTTTTATACAGCGCTGGTATTCAATCCGAAGGATGTCGCAGACAACCTGAAGAAATCCGGCGCCTATATTCCGGGCATCCGCCCGGGCGAGCAGTCCGCTCGCTATATCGATACCGTAATGGGCCGTCTGACCCTGATCGGTGCGGTATACATGACGCTGGTGTGCCTGTTGCCACTGGGTCTGCAAGCAGTTGCCAATGTGCCCTTTTATCTGGGTGGCACCTCTCTGCTGATCGTTGTGGTAGTAGTCATGGACTTCTGGTCGCAAGTTAATTCGCACCTGACGTCCACCCAGTACGAGAAGTTGATGAAGAAAGCCAACCTGAAAGGGTATGGCGGCACCGGACTGGTGCGTTAACGAACGAGGCGAGTGCGATGAAAGTTCAGGCTTCTGTAAAGAAGATCTGCCGTAACTGTAAAGTGATCCGTCGTAAGGGTCGCGTCATGGTGATCTGCAGTGCCGAACCCCGGCACAAGCAGCGCCAGGGTTAAGGTTCAGTCTTCTTTTAAGTGTTTGGTTGAAATTCAGTCGGCGTAGCGCTAGACTCTGCCGCCTTTCGGCGCCTGAGAGCCTGGCGCACCCGTTTTGTGAATCGGAGATATTCGGATGGCCCGTATTGCAGGCGTTAACATCCCGGAAAATAAGCACACGGTGATTTCTCTCACCTACATCTTCGGGATCGGTCGTACCCGTGCACAGCAGATCTGTGCAGCGGCCGGTATTGAGGAAACCGCCAAGGTTCGTGACCTGAGCGGTGAGCAGCTTGACGTCATTCGTGGCGAGGTTGCCAAGTTCTCAACCGAAGGTGACCTGCGCCGGGAAATCAACATGAACATCAAGCGTCTGATGGACCTGGGCTGCTTCCGCGGCATCCGCCATCGTCGCGGCCTGCCGCTTCGCGGTCAGCGCACCAAGACCAATGCTCGGACCCGTAAAGGTCCGCGTAAACCGATTCGCAAGTAAGCTGAAACGTCAGCGGCTGGATTTGGATAGGCATTATGGCTAAGTCAAAGAAAGAGAGTGGCGCACGTCGCAAGAAGGTAACGCGCAGCGTAGCGGACGGTATCGCTCACGTGCACGCTTCCTTCAACAATACCATCATTACCATCACTGATCGTCAGGGCAACGCACTGTCCTGGGCGACTTCAGGTGGTGCTGGTTTCCGTGGTTCCCGTAAAAGTACCCCGTTTGCTGCCCAGGTGGCCGCCGAAAACGCGGGTAACGCTGCCAAGGACTACGGTCTGAAGAATCTTGAAGTGCGGGTGAAGGGCCCGGGCCCGGGTCGCGAATCTTCCATTCGTGCCTTGAACGCCTGTGGTTACAAGATCACCCATATTGAGGACGTTACGCCGATTCCGCATAACGGTTGCCGTCCGCCTAAAAAGCGTCGCGTGTAACGGGAGTTAGAGCAAGATGGCAAGATACATCGGTCCCAAGTGCAAGCTTTCCCGTCGTGAAGGCACTGACTTGTACCTGAAGAGCGGTATTCGTCCGCTCGATTCCAAGTGTAAGGCTGAGCAGGCTCCTGGTCAGGCTGCGGGTGGTCGTCGCCCGGGTCGTCTGTCCGACTACGGTGTTCAGCTGCGCGAAAAGCAGAAAGTTCGTCGTACCTATGGTGTGCTGGAGAAGCAGTTCCGTAGCTACTACAAGAAGGCAGCCTCTTCCAAGGGTGCCACCGGTGAGGTGCTGCTGCAGCTCCTGGAAGGTCGTCTGGATAACGTGGTATATCGCATGGGCTTCGGTTCCACGCGCTCTGAAGCGCGTCAGCTGGTATCCCACCGTGCTATCCTGGTGAATGGCCAATCTGTCAACGTGGCCTCTTACCAGGTGAAGCCGGGTGACGTGATCAACGTTCGCGAGAAGTCCAAGAACCAGCTGCGTGTCAAAAACGCGATGGAACTGGCTCAGCAGCGTGGTTTCGTACCGTGGATCGAGGTAGACGAGAAGAAGCTGGAAGGGACGTTCAAGTCCAAGCCAGAGCGTATCGATCTGCCTGCCGAGATCAACGAAAACCTGATCGTCGAGCTGTACTCCAAGTAAGGACTGCCTGAGGGATCTCTATGACCGCCGTGAACGACTTTCTCACGCCCCGCTCGATCGCGGTCAACGCGATCAACCAGACCCACGCCAAAGTGGTTCTGGAACCGCTGGAGCGTGGTTTTGGCCACACTCTGGGGACTGCGCTGCGTCGCATCCTGATCTCCAGCATGCCCGGCTGCGCGATCACCGAAGTGGAGATCGAGGGCGTACAACACGAATACTCCTCCATCGAGGGTGTTCAGGAAGATGTGATCAACATCCTGCTGAACCTCAAGGGTGTAGCCCTGAAGATGGAAGACCGCGAAGAAGCCACTCTCGAGCTGGTCAAGAAAGGCCCGGGTGCGGTGACTGCGGATGACATTCAGCGTGATCACAGTGTTGAGATCGTCAACCCTGATCATCTGATCTGCACCATTACTGGCGACACCGAACTGCGTGTGAAGCTGAAAGTGCAGAAAGGTCGTGGTTATGAAGCGGCTGACGCTCGCCAGACCGACGAAGACGAGACCCGCGGTATTGGCCGTCTGCAGCTGGATGCCAGCTACAGCCCGGTACGTCGCGTGGCCTATGTCGTCGAAGCGGCGCGTGTTGAGCAGCGCACTGACCTGGACAAGCTGGTTATCGATCTGGAAACCGACGGTACCATTGATCCAGAAGAAGCGATTCGCCGTGCAGCAACCATCCTGCAGCAGCAAATCGCCGTCTTTGTCGACCTGGAACAGGATGCCAAGCCTGAGCCGAAGCAGGAGCGTGAGGAAATTGATCCCATCCTGCTGCGTCCGGTAGATGATCTGGAACTGACAGTACGTTCCGCCAACTGCCTCAAGGCTGAAAACATCTACTACATCGGTGACCTGGTACAGCGTACCGAGGTTGAGCTTCTGAAGACCCCGAACCTGGGTAAGAAGTCTCTCACCGAAATCAAGGACGTGCTGGCCTCAAAGGGCTTGTCCCTGGGTATGCGTCTCGAAAACTGGCCGCCGGTCAGCCTTCGTGACGACGACCGGCTGAACACCAAATTGCGCTAAGTTAGTTGTTGTGGACGCTGTGAAGCGCCCCTGAACATAGGAACAGAATCATGCGTCATCGCAAAAGCGGCAGAAAACTGAATCGGAACAGCTCTCATCGTCAGGCGATGTTCCGTAACATGGCTGTGTCTCTGCTGGAGCACGGAGCGATCAAGACCACCCTGCCGAAAGCTAAAGAGCTGCGTCGTGTGGCTGAGCCGCTGATCACTCTGGCTAAGGAAGACTCTGTAGCGAACCGTCGTCTGGCTTTCAACCGCACCCGTTCCAAGGAAGTGGTTGGCAAGCTGTTCAACGAGCTGGGTCCGCGTTACAAGAGCCGTCCTGGTGGCTACGTGCGTATCCTCAAGATGGGCTTCCGTGCGGGTGACAATGCACCGATGGCCTATGTTGAGCTGGTTGACCGTCCTGAGCTGGCCGAGGGCGACGCCGAGTAAGGCTTCGCACAGGTTCTCAGGATCAAAAAAACCGGGCATATTGCCCGGTTTTTTTATGTCTGTTGTTTGGCGGGCTGCCTGTACTATGCTGTTATTGGACGCAGGCAAGGCATGACGGACAGCAGGCATGGCAATCAAAGGGTTCCACGCACACGTCTATTATGACGAAGATTCCTTCACTCAGGCGGCGGCGCTGTGTCAGGCCGCGCACCAGCATTTTGATATTCCCATGGGCCATATGCACCGCAAACCGGTGGGGCCACATCCTTGCTGGAGCTGCCAGCTGTCAGTGCCCCGTCGCCTTGCTGGCGATGTCATTCCCTGGTTAATGGCCAGCCGTAACGGGCTGACAGTCTTTATTCACGGTCTTAGCGGTGATGACCTCCGCGATCATACCGAGCTGGTCATGTGGCTCGGTGAGAGTCAGCCGCTGGACTTGAGCATCTTTCAGTTTTCTGCCTGACCGGTATGGGGAACCTCTGAATAACCCCTTGCGCTTCAGGACGCGCGAGCATGCAAGGCGTTATTCAGCGCTGCCTTAGCGCTGGGCAACAGCGCGTCCGCGATACATGAGCGTTTTGCCCGCTCGGTGTGGTTTGTCGCCTGTGTCTGTTTGTGTTGCCTGGTTACCGGCGTCTATCGGTTGCCCCCGGTATCGACGAATGGGGGTGGCTGCCTCAGGGGTGACCAGCGTGTCCTCTCCTTCCAGCTGGATCAATGCAAGCCGGATCTCGCCATACAAACGCTGCAGACCCTGAGAGCGGGTTCGCCCGGCATAATGTGCCAGTTTCTCACGCAAGTGCGGATCGGTCAGGGAGAGTGAGTCATCGAATTCTGCACGAATCAGGCGCCGGCACTGGTTGACCAGATTGACGATGTTGTACTGCATGAGCCAACGGTGATCGCTGGTGTTATCGGCAGAGGCTGTCATCACATACTCCTTGGGCTATGGAAGGCCCAGTGGTTACCTTCGATGCATACAACAAGAGACAAAGCAGAATCCGTGCCAGCGTAATAGGGGGTTATTCGTAGGCTGTTGCCCCGACTTGGGTCGGGGCAACAAAATGAGGCGCGGCTAGCGCCATCTTGGGGCGTGGCGCTGCCGCTGAAGGCAATTGGCATAGAAGGTGGTAGTGGCTGGCCAGTCAGAAAAGACGCCAATGACGCCCACTTGGCGGGCCAGCACATCAAGAAGCGTCAGCATGTCGCCGTCATTATCTATCTGTGGGCTGACACTCTGGTAGTACCAGCCACCGCCGCTGGCCAGTGGGCCAGACCGTTCCAGGGACCAGGCAATAATGTCCAGATCGGCATCCCGTGCTGCCCGGGCGTAGGGGCTGGCGACAATACGCTGATTTTTGCTGCTGACCAGCATCCAAAGTGGGGGAGCGATGATATTGACGCCATAGCCTTTCAGGGTGGCCATATCTGGCTGCCAGGTGCCAGGGTTTTGTGGGTCGAGCCCCTGGCTGTCACGTCCATCCAGATAGACAGCCTGTTTGCCGTAGTCGGGCTCTGCGTCAATCCAGTAGCGGACATCGTCAAGATTAAACGATTGAGGGTAGACATCCCTGGGGGCAACCCCGGCTTCGCGGTACTCGTCGATGAGCTGCTGGGCATAGTCCTGCTGTGAATAGTGGCCCTGCCAAGGCATTTCCACTGCCGGCGCCTTCAGCTCCGGGGTCATTTTGACGCCTAATTCCTGAAAAAGCGCGATGCTTTCCCGATGGCTCAGGAGGGTCCCGCGTTGGCGATACAGTTCTGTTCGCCAGTCGGGTGTGCCTTGCAGGTATTCGGCGACATTGGTCGCACGAGGATTGGCGCCATCCATTTTGCCCTTGAGCGTCTTGAATTGAGCAAGGGTGATGTCGCTGGTGCAGCACTGCGCTGTGGCGGGGTTGCTACCATCAAAAGGGGTGAAGGGTTGGCTGCATTGGCTGGCAAGGTCGGTTTCAAGGATATTGGTGGTCGTGTGAAGGTCGCATTGGGAGTGGCGGCACACCAGCTCCTGATCCTGGGTGAAGGCCACATCACACTCGAGAATACCGGCCCCCATACGGGCGGCGGCCCGGTAGGATTCTTCGGTATGCTCGGGAAATTGCAGCGGGGCCCCCCGGTGACCGATGGAAAAGTCATTGGGCTTCTGGGGGCGCCGTTCGGCAGCGCACGCCTGGAGCGCTTGTTTGACTGGCCCATCGTCCATGTCATTCACGAGGTAATAGGGGCGTGGGCCCAACTCCACCGTGCCTGTAGCGGGTTGGCCATGGCCGGCGCAAGCGGCGGCCGCACCAGCCAGGCCGATAGCGGCCAGCAGTCCCTTTAGTGCCCAAATTCGGTTCATGATTAACCTCCATAGCGAGTTATGAGGGTGATCATGTCGACCGTATATGACGTTTCGGTGGGCAAGATTATTCAGGCTGGTGACAAGCCATGAAAATGTGATTTGCCACTGGTTCACTGGCTGGCGAGATCTTGTCTGCGGAGTATTTTTGCGTTGTATACAGAGCTATAGAATTCCGCGATGGTCATGCGGAGCTGTTTGGGTCTACCGTCACTGATCAGTCGTGCGGTCCAAAGTACTTTCCCGTCACTTTTCCGGATTACGGCCATGTCGCTGATTGCGCTGCCAAAACTGCCCGCATAACCGCTGCCTCCAGACATGGTGCTAAGGATCGCCGCTGAAGTAACCATTGTTGCTTTGGCGCCAGTTGTATGATGCCAGCCCGAAAAACGAGTGAGTAGATAACAACAGCTTCCGTCTTCGTATTGCTCGAGGGGCTGAGGCAGAGCAAGGGAGTCTTGTTGCACTGGAGCAGGCAGTTCAGGTACGCCAAAGAAGGATGTCGACTCTTTTACCTGTTGCGGAGTTAAGTCGTCCGCCCAGGCGCTTGCGTAAAGTTGCGAGATGGCCTCGATGACTGGCTCATCAAGGGAGAGGGTAAGATTTTCTATTTCGTAACCCTTGGCGATAAGTTCGAGCTGCTCGACTAGTAACCTCTGTCCATATCCCGGGAGCTTTGTGGCACCGGTGGCCTCACCGCTGAGTGTCCTCTCCTCCATCGCAAGATCTGGAGGCAGGATGGTCATGGTGTCAAAAGACCAGTAGTCCTGTTCGCTAATATCCTGAGCAGGAAATGTGCGCAGGCAATGGTCCGCGTTACAATTAAAATTCTCCCCCAGATCCTGAAGTCTTGAGCATGCACTGAGAAAGATAGCCAAGGTAAGAATCTTGGCTGTCCGGGCGAATAATTGCATTTTTATTGGCCTATCATGGATTTCAGAAAGCGCCCGGTATGACTGCCCTTCACTTTGGCGACCTCTTCCGGGGTGCCCTCGGCGATGATTTCGCCACCACCGTCCCCGCCTTCCGGCCCCAGGTCGACAATCCAGTCTGCGGTCTTGATGACGTCCAGGTTATGTTCGATCACTGCCACGGTGTTGCCGTGGTCTGCCAGACGGTTTAGGACGTCCAGCAATAGCTGGATGTCCTGGAAGTGCAGCCCTGTGGTGGGCTCATCGAGGATATAGAGAGTGCTGCCGGTGTCCCGGCGGGACAGCTCCTTGGCCAGTTTGACACGCTGTGCTTCGCCGCCTGACAAGGTGGTGGCGGCCTGTCCCAGTTTGATGTAACTGAGGCCCACGTCCATCAGGGTCTGCAGCTTGCGAGCCAGGGACGGGACGGCATCGAAAAACTCGCGTCCTTCCTCGATGGTGAGCTCCAGTACCTCAAAGATGTTCTTTCCCTTGTAGGTGATCTCCAGGGTTTCGCGGTTATAACGTTTGCCTTCACAGACTTCGCAGGGCACGTAGATATCCGGCAGGAAGTGCATCTCCACCTTGATGACCCCGTCGCCCTGACAGGCTTCGCAGCGGCCCCCTTTGACGTTGAAGCTGAAGCGACCGGGTTTGTAGCCACGGGCGCGGGCTTCCTGGGTGCCCGCAAACAGGTCGCGAACCGGTGTGAAGATGCCGGTGTAGGTCGCGGGGTTGGAGCGCGGGGTACGGCCGATGGGGCTCTGATCAATATCGACGACCTTGTCGAAGTGCTCCAGCCCTTCGATGGAGTCGTAGGGGGATGCCTTCAGGGTGGTGGCCTTGTTCAGTCGGGTGGCCGCCAGCGGATAGAGGGTGCGGTTAATCAGGGTCGATTTGCCAGAGCCGGACACGCCGGTAATACAGGTCAGCAGGCCCACCGGAATGTTCAGGGGGTGCCCCTTGAGGTTGTTGCCGGTGGCGCCGTGAAGGGTCAGCCACTGGTCATCCTGATTCTGGCGACGCTGCTCCGGCACGGCAATTTGTTTGCGTCCGGACAGGTAATCCCCGGTCAGGGAGGCAGGGTTGTCGGCCACCTCCTGGGCAGTCCCCTGGGCCACGACGCTGCCACCATGGACACCGGCACCGGGGCCGATATCAATGACGTGGTCAGCCAGCCGGATGGCATCTTCGTCGTGTTCCACCACCAGCACGGTATTGCCCAGATCCCGTAGTCGGGTAAGGGTGTTGAGCAGTCGCTCATTGTCTCGCTGATGCAGGCCGATGGAGGGCTCGTCGAGTACGTACATGACCCCCACCAGGCCCGCCCCGATCTGGCTGGCCAACCGGATACGTTGCGCCTCACCACCGGACAGGGTCTCCGCGCTGCGTTCCAGTGTCAGGTATTCCAGCCCCACGTTCACCAGGAACTGTAGGCGGTCACGGATTTCCTTGAGAATCTTGTCGGCAATCTCGCCTTTGCTGCCGGGGAGGTTCAGCTCGCTGAAGTAGTTGTGGGCCTTGCCCACCGCCAGGCGTACCACGTCCGGCAGAGTGGTCTGCTCGATAAAGACATGCCGTGCGGCTTCACGCAACCGGGAGCCGTTACAGCTGGGGCAGCTGGATGTGGACATGTAATTGAGCAGGTCTTCACGGACGGCATCGGATTCCGTTTCCCGGTAACGGCGCTCCATGTTGGGGATGATCCCCTCGAAGGGATGGTTGCGCTTGATGATGTCGCCGCGGTCGTTGAGGTAGCGAAACTCGATGCTTTCCTTGCCGGTGCCGTAAAGGATTTTCTTGCGGACGGTTTTGTCCAGTGACTCAAAGGGCACGTCCATGTCGAAGCCGATGCTCTGGGACAGGGAGTTGAGCATCTGGAAGTAATAGACGTTGCGGCGGTCCCAGCCACGGATGGCACCTTCCGACAGGGACAATTCTGCCGAGTTGATTACCTTGTCCTCGTCGAAGAATTGTTTCATGCCCAGCCCGTCACAGCTGGGACAGGCGCCGGCCGGGTTATTGAACGAGAACAGTCGTGGCTCCAGTTCAGGGATGGAGTAGCCGCAATGAGAGCAGGCGAATTTGGCAGAGAAAGTGATCTCCTCGCCTTCTTCCCCTTCCATAGGGGCAATGATGGCAATGTCATCGGCCAGATTCAGGGCGGTTTCGAAGGATTCCGCCAGCCGGTTCTGCAGGTCGCCGCGCACCTTGAAACGGTCCACCACCACTTCGATGGTGTGTTTCTTGTTCTTTTCCAGCTCGGGCGTGTCATCCATGTCGTAGATGCGGCCATCCACGCGTACGCGAATAAAGCCCTGGGCCCGCAGTTCTTCAAACAGGTGCAGGTGCTCACCTTTCTTTTCGCGAATCACCGGCGCCAGCAGCATCAGTTTGCTGCCTTCTTCCATGTCCAGAACCTGGTCCACCATCTGGCTGATGGTCTGGGCGGCCAGCGGGCTGTCGTGTTCCGGGCAGCGGGGCTCGCCGACACGTGCAAACAGCAGCCTGAGGTAATCGTAGATTTCGGTGATGGTACCCACGGTGGAGCGCGGGTTGTGGCTGGTGGATTTCTGCTCGATGGAAATGGCCGGGCTAAGCCCCTCGATGTGGTCCACATCGGGTTTTTCCATCATCGACAGAAACTGACGGGCGTAGGTGGAAAGGGACTCCACGTAACGGCGCTGGCCCTCGGCATAGAGGGTGTCGAAGGCCAGAGAGGATTTGCCAGACCCGGACAGACCGGTAATTACCACCAGCTTGTCCCGGGGGATATCCAGGTCCACGTTTTTCAGGTTATGGGTGCGTGCGCCACGAACCAGAATGGTATCCATCAACTGCCCCTGAGTACTGTCAAAATGAACAGGGCAGTATAGGCGAAATACTGTGAAGGGGAAAAGAAAGAAGCCGCTTGCACGCAACACGCGTCACGCAGGCACGGCAAGGGCGCGCGTGCTGCGTGAGGTGGAAGGGGTTAGAGGTTTTCCTGGGCCCAGTTCACCGCCTGCAGGCGGTTGGAGGCGTTGATCTTCTTGAAGATGTTGTAGATGTGGGTCTTGATGGTGTGCGGGCTCAGGTTGAGGCTGCTGGCGATTTCCGAGTTCTTGGCGCCAGTGGCCATGACCTTGAGCACTTCCACCTCGCGATCAGTGAGGTTCACTTCACTGCGCGAGAAGGTCTTGTTAAACGTTCGGCTCTTCATCAGATAAGCCTGCAGTACCGCACGGGGGAACCATAGTTCGCCATCGAAGATGGCCTTGATGCCCTTGCTTAATAAGGCCTGTGGGCAGTCGTGCTGGAAGCCGCCGTTAACCATGGGCAGGCCGGCCAGTTTTGAGAGCGATTCGTCCGAATCCACATTGAATACTGCGATCAGGACGTCGTTTTCGACTTCCTGATCGGCTTCCAGTAGGTGAGCGATGACCTCGTTCACGTCGACGCTGTGGTAATCCACCAGAAACAGGCTCTGATCAAATTCCTTCAGGGTCGCTACGGTGATGTCGCTAACAGAAGGGATGGATCGTGCGGCGATCTCTTCTTTTACCAGGAATTCGGTGAGCAGGGCGTTTTGCAGTTGTTGGCTGCCGACGACATATACCTGCTGGTTGTGTTGTTGGGTGTTCATTGGCCCGTCCATGACTGTTGGGAGTGCCGCCCCCCGGTTAACGCTGTTGCGGCAGCGACTCCCTAGGCATATTGCCTAAGAAAAAAAACCTACCAGCCTGTCAATTTATCACCGCTTTGGCGGGGGTTCAATTTGCTGATGCTGCTTACTTACGGGTTTTACCTATTTCACGATTAAAGGTAGCCGCACGGCTAAGGATTAGGCATCCCCGGAGCTGCGGCGAATCTGATACACTGCCTGACCTTTTGTCGATAGACGGCCCGCAAGCCCGCCCGGTGAGGAGTATCAGCGTTACATGACGGCATCTGCATCCCCTGTTCCTGATGTATTGCAGCGCACGGAACTGAAAACCACCGGGTATCTGGCCACCATTTTTGCCTTGCGCATGTTCGGGCTGTTCATGATCCTGCCGATTTTTGCTGTCTATGGGCAGCAACTAGAAGGTGCCACGCCTTTGCTGATCGGTACGGCCATCGGTGCCTATGGCCTGATGCAGGCGCTATTACAGATACCTTTTGGCATGTTGTCTGATCGTTTCGGGCGACGCCCGTTATTGCTGGTTGGCCTGTTGTTGTTCATTGCTGGTGGTGCGGTGGCGGCCATGAGCGAGCACATTGCCGGTGTCATTGCCGGACGGGCTTTGCAGGGAGCTGGAGCCATTGCCAGCGTGATCATGGCCTTGATCGGGGATGTGGTCAGTGATCGGCACCGTACCCGGGCCATGGCATTGATTGGCATGTCTGTCGGGGGGGCATTCATTCTGGCCCTGATTATGGGGCCTCTGCTGGCGACATGGCTTGGGTTGTCCGGGTTATTCTGGATGACCTCCGTGCTAGGCGGGTTTGCGCTGATTGTCGCCATGGTTGTGCCCGCCCCTCGAGCGTTGCAGGGGGAAGCGTTGCCTGCGAGGGAGCGCTTCCGCCGCGTACTTGGCAGTAAGACATTGCTGCAATTTGATGTGGGTATTTTCAGTCTGCATCTGATTATGACCGCGTCTTTCGTGGTTGTGCCCGCTTTGCTGAGCGAGCGCCTTGGTATGAGTCTGGGCAGTCATAGCCTGCTCTATCTTGGCGTGCTGCTGGCTGGATTTGTTGCGATGGTGCCCTTGATTATTCGTGCTGAGCGGCGAGGAGCCATGCCGGTCAAGCGGCTGGCCGTAATACTGCTCGCGCTGTCCCAGTTATTATTGGCGTTTGCCGGTGCTCAGGTGTGGCACTTTGTGGTGGCGTTGCTGGTATTCTTTGCCGCCTTCAATCTGCTTGAGGCCCTGTTGCCCTCGTTGGTTGGCCGGGCAGCACCCGCAGGGACCCGCGGCACGGCCATGGGGGTGTACTCCACCAGTCAGTTCCTGGGTGTTTTTGTGGGGGGGCAGCTTGGTGGAGCCCTGTATCAGTGGTGGGGCGCGGCAACGGTCTTCTATGGTTGTATGGCCTTGGCACTGGTCTGGCTGCTCGTGCTTTCGGGCATGAAGGAGCCGGCAAAACTGGATAATCGGGCGTTGCGGCTGCAGCCGGGGCAGGATGGCAAAACGCTGGCCACCCAGCTGCAGGATGTGCCCGGAGTTGTTGAGGCCGTTATCGTGGAAGAGCAAGGCCTGGCATTGCTGAAAGTGAATCCAGGAGAGCTGGATGAGGCCCGTCTTGAAGGGGTCGCCGGTATCGCTCAAAGCTGACACAATGGCGGTTTTGCTGCCAGCAGCAAGCACGGTAATGATTGATTAAAGCCCTTCAGGGGCACGGAGAAAAACATGGCGCGCGGTGTAAACAAGGTAATACTGATTGGCAATCTTGGGGCAGATCCAGAAACTCGTTTCATGCCCAGCGGCGGAGCCGTCACCAATGTGCGGCTGGCTACCAGTGAGAGTTGGAAGGATCGTCAGACCGGCCAAATGCAGGAACGAACGGAATGGCATCGGGTGGTGTTTTTCAACAAGCTTGGAGAAATTGCCGGCGAGTACCTGAAGAAAGGTTCCAAGGTCTACATTGAAGGCGCCATTCGTACCCGTAAGTGGCAAGGGCAGGATGGTCAGGACCGTTATACCACCGAAATCGTGGCCAGCGAGATGCAGATGCTGGATGGCCGGGGTGAAGGTGGTGGCCAGGGTGGCGGTGGTTTTGCGCCACAGGGCAATCAGGGCGGTTACCAGAACCAGGGGGGCGGCGACTTCGGCGGAGGCAATGCGCCCCAGCAAGGTGGCAGCTCGAATCAGGGTGGGGGGTTCAGTGGCCCTGCCGATGATTTCGACGACGATATCCCGTTTTAAGAGCGCCTGATGCCTCGCAAGCTGACTCTCGCTCTGGTGTTCGTGGCCTGCCTGCTGCTGTTTTTGGTGGTGCTGATGCCCGCTGCCGTTTTGGTGGAAAGGGTGCCTCAGCTTCGCCCTGGAGGGGTTTCCCTGGTGCTGGAGAATGCCCGCGGCCGTTGGTGGAATGGTCAAGTTGACTGGCGCTGGCAACAGCAGCAGGGCACACTGGAGTGGATGCTGGATTTCCGGGGGCTCACGCCGGGTTTGGATGTTTCCTTGCGAACCACTGCTGGAAGCGATCTGCGTCTGGCCGGGTGGCTTGGCGGTTCTGGCGCACAGAACTGGCGGTTACTACAGGTGCGCGCGTCGGTGCCTGTGTCCCTGGTCGCAGAGCGTATTCCCCAGGGCGGGGCTGATGGCCGAGCGGACGCTTCGATCATGGAGTTCGCCGTTCAGGATGGTCGGGTGACCGAGGCGAGAGCAACCCTGCAATACGGTGGTGGCACTGTGACTTGGGGCCGCAGTGGTTCGGCGGTGGTGCCGGTGCTGCAGGGCCGAGTGAGCATGGAGGGCGAGGATCCGGTGCTGGAGGTGACGAGTCCTGAGGGGCGGCAGCTGATGAATGCCCGTTTGTCAGAAGGGCGTTTTCAGCTGGAAGTCTTTCGGGCATGGCCCATACTGCTTGGTGTGAGCCAGGGTGGTCAGCCCGATGATGTGGTTTTCCAGATGTCTCAGCCCTTTGCGCTGGGGCAGGCAGGGATGCAGTAGTTCTTCCCCGCGCCGTTACAGAATTAAGCAATAAAAGGGCGCCCGAATTCGTTAGCCTTCGTGCTCGTTGTCCGGGGTTGTAAACACGTCCAGCCAAAACGATAAAGGAAGAGCAGGGCCGTGAAGTCGCAGTTTTCAGAGTGGGGAAAGGCTTACCCTTGGGGCAGGCCGGTGCGGTGGCTGTTGGCTATTGCGCTGGTGGTCGCACTTGCTTGGGTATTGGCTGAAACCGTCTGGCTTCTGCTTTATGGGCCCAATGATCCTATCCCCGCGACCGAAAAAACCCGACTTGAAGTGGCGTCCAGCAGCACGGCCACCAGTCTATCCCAGACGCAGGTAGATGGATGGCAGCTATTTGGCGAGTATCAGGCGGAACCGCGTGAGGCAAGCAACAAGCCCACAGATGCCCCCGATACCCGGTTGCGGCTGGAGTTGCTGGGGGTTTTTCAGACCTCCGATCCGCAGAAAGCGACAGCGATCATTGCCGAGAAAGGCAAGGAAGCAGAGTTGTATCACATTGGCGACAGTATTCCGGGCAATGCCTCTCTGGAAGAAGTCTATGCAGACCGGGTCATTCTGCGTCGAGCCGGCCGGCTCGAAACGTTGAGGTGGTCGGATACTGCATTGGGAGGAGTGACCGAAGTTAGACCGCAGGTCCGCTCTCAGCCCCAGCCGGTTCAGGCGGAAGGTGATGACGCCGACATGATGCAACAGCGGCAAACCATTATAAAGCAGCTTGCCCTTAGCCCGGTAAGTAATGGCAGCACACAGGGGTATACCCTGGGTAAGCGAGCGCCTAAACAGCTGCTCTCACAAGTCGGGCTTGCGCCAGGTGATGTAATTTTGTCAGTGAACGGCCATGGGCTGGGCACAGAGGAAAGTGATATGGCTGCTCTGGAGTCTTTCAAACAGACCCAGCAGGCCAGTATTGTCGTCCAGCGTGGCGATCAGCAATTTACTGTGAATTATCCGCCCTAGGTGGTGTTTATGATGTTCCGTTTAAGAGCCTCTGCGCTTAAAACCCTTTTGGTCGCCTGTCTGACGGTGGTGGTGGTGTCTGCCCATGCGGCCAGTAATCAGGTGCAGGCCAGTGATGATGGCAAGAGTTGGACGGTGAATATCCGCAATGCGGATATTCAGGCGTTTATCAGCCAGATCGCCGACATGACCGGGAAAAATTTTGTGGTGGACCCTCGGGTTCGGGCACGGGACGTGACGGTGGTGTCGACCAAGGCGCTATCGGCGGATGAAGTGTATGAGCTGTTCCTGTCTGTGCTGCAGGTACACGGTTACGCTGCCGTTCCAGCAGGCGATATTATTAAAATCGTCCCCAACACGACGGCCAAGCAAAGCAATCTGCCGTTGGTAGACAAGGGGCAGGGCACCGGCGAGGAGCTGGTGACCCGGGTCATTCCTGTGGAGAATTCCCCGGTGGAAGAGCTGGTGCCGGTGTTGCGTCCGTTGGTGCCGCAGTATGGTCATCTTGCCGCCGTTGGCTCCGCCAATGCGTTGATTATCAGTGATCATCTGGACAACATCCGCCGGATGGAAGCCATTATCGCCAGCCTGGATAACGCTGAATCTGAAGATGTTCAGGTGATCAAGCTCGAGCATGCTTTTGCGGGTGATCTGGTGAAAATGCTCGAGACGCTTACGCCACAAACCGGTGGTCGCCGGGGCAAGACTCAGGAAGGTAGTGTCACGGTGGTCGCCGATGAGCGAACCAACCGGCTTATCATCAAGGGCGACCGGATTACCCGTCAGCGTATGGCCCAGATGGTGAAAAGTCTGGACACTGCGGACAGTGCGAGCTCGGGGGTCAAAGTTGTCCGTTTGACCCATGGAGATGCCAAGACGCTTGCAGAAATCCTGAAGAATTTTGCTGACGGTGCCTCTGCTGCAAAACCGGGTGCTGATGGCAAGGCGGTGTCTTCCTCCAGTAGTAATGGCAAAGTCTCCATTCAGGCGGACGAGTCTCTCAATGCGCTGGTGATTCGTGCTGAGCCGGGCATGATGAATGAGCTGCAGTCCATTATCAGCCAGCTGGATGTGCGTCGTGCCCAGATCCTTATCGAGGCGGCGATTGTTGAGGTGACGGGCGAAAATGCCAAATCGCTGGGCTTCCAGTATGTCGGCGGCAGTGATGAATCCGGTGTGGGTGCGGTGAATTTCAACAACGCTGGATTGAGCGTTAATTCTATTCTCCAGGCGTTAGCTACCGATGATCCTTCCGGCCTTTCCCTGAATGACGGGGTTGCCATTGGGCTGGGTGAAACCGATTCCAATGGCGATCTCAAGTGGGGAGCATTGATGCAGGCACTGGCCTCCTCTTCCGATGTCAATCTGCTCTCCACGCCCAGCATCCTGACGCTGGATAACGAAGAAGCGTCGATTATTGTGGGTGAGAACGTGCCATTCGTGACAGGGCAGAGCACCAACACAGGGTCTGGCGTATCCAATCCGTTTACAACGATTCAGCGTGAAGATGTGGGGCTGACGCTCAAGGTGACGCCCCATGTGGCGGGATTGTCCACCATTCGTCTTGAGCTGGAGCAGGAAAATTCGGCGGTCAAAGAGTCGTCAGGCGATGCGGTTGATATTGTTACCACCACCCGAAAATTGCAAAGCACGGTGCTGGCAGATGATGGCGAGACCATCGCATTGGGGGGCTTGATCAAGGACGACATCCGCAAGGTGGTACGCAAGGTGCCGCTGCTGGGTGATATCCCCTTGCTGGGCTTCCTGTTCCGCACCACTACCAATTCCCGTCAGAAAAGTAACCTGATGGTATTCTTGCGGCCGACGATTCTTGCTGACAACGATCGTTTGGTGCAGATGAGCCGCGAGAAGTACATGGGGATTACCGCTCTGCAGTTTGAGGTGGATAACGAGGGCAAACTGGAGAGGGTCATCAAAAATCCGCTGCCATCCAACATCGACAGGGTATTTGACGGGCGAGATCCGGTAACTCCGGAGTTCAAGGATGCCTTCGAGGCGAATCAGACGCCGCCTGCATCCTCGTCCAGAGTCGAAGAAGAGCCGCTACCCGCCACGGATTAATTGGCTCCTGTTCGGTATACGATCCCCTGTAAAAACGCGCCGTTGGCGCGTTTTTTAGGGTGGCTTGCCAGGGGGCGGAACCCGGGGAGTTGTAGCCCGCTCTTCTCAGGATTGTTGTAGGCTGCGCAGGTTAGTAAGCACCCGGCGGCTTCGCTCCAGTTTCTTGTTCAGCTCTTCATCGTTGGGGTAGAGCGGGGCGACCTGTTTCCAGATTCGGTAGGCTTCCTTGTACTGACCGCGGGCATAAAGGGCTTCACCGGTATTCATTTCTTCAGCGAAGCGGCGGCGAGCCCATTGTTCCAGTCGTTGGCGATGGCTGGTTAGGGCAGGGTTATCTCGATGCTTGTCGAGAAAGCTGCGCGCCGCAAGCAGTGACTGGAGCTGGCCGTTGCGCTGGTATCGGGCCATTAGCAGTTCAGCCTCGGTTTGCAGGGCGCGGTTGCGCTTTGCCCGTGCTTGTTGATCGGCGTCGTTGAGTACTTGCTGGGCGCGAGCCAACTGCGGCGAAGGAGGGAGATCAGGAGCCAGTTGATGCGCGTAACGAAGGAGGTCGCGTGCCTGGATCCACTGCTGACGGTCGGCGAAGTATTCGCCGAGGCGGGTCAGGTCGGCCACGAGCAGGGTGTGCTCCTCATCAAGGCGGTGTTTTTCTGCTTTGGCTCGAGGGTCATGAAAGCTGGCCAGTCGTTCGCCAAGACGCTGTGTTTCCAGCATGGAGCGGGCCTGTGCTTCGCGTCGTTCTGCCAGTAACTGATTGAGCTGGGCGCCCTCCCATAGAGACAGGGTGGCAGTGAGCTCGTCGATGGCAGAAGGGTCGATCACCTTGTCACGGTGGCCCTGCAACAAGGCGAAAGCATCATCCCATTGCTGTTTGCGACCCAGGGCTTCGGCTTCGATGACCAGTCGTTGGCGGTACTCCTTGCTGGCCAGAAGGATGCCCTCGTATTGGGTCTGCAGCATTTCGTATTGCGCGTGCTTGGGACTGGTGTTGTCGACGATGCTGGCGGCCCGGGCATAGTCATGCTCTGCCAGTGCGTCGCTGACGTCCTGTTCCGGGTTGCCGAGGGTGGCGCAGCCGCTTAAGGCCAGCGCGCAGAGCAGACTACTCGCCTTGTGCACGTTGATGCTCCGCACTCAGTCTTGCCAGAAACTGCGCAATACGCTGTTCCATGAGGGTTTCGGACAGCGCATGGACGCCATCAATACGGAAGGTGCTGACGGGGTCGGTCTTGCCGCGAATGCGCATGGCGCCGAACTCTGTTGCCCGCACGCGGGAAGCAATATTGGGGTTGGCCAGTAGCGGTGAGGCCGCGATGATTTCGTTGCCGCCGGCCATGTTGGAAAGGCGAGAGGCCAGATTGACCGCATCGCCAACGACGGTGTACTGCATGCGGTCCCGTGAGCCCAGATTGCCAGCCAGCATATCGCCAGAGTTGATGCCGATACGGAATTCTACCGTGGTGTGGCCGTTGGCCTGCCGGTATTCGTTCAGGCGTTCTACCAGTCGCTGGATCATGACCGCACAGCAGAGTCCGTGGAACAGGTGTTCGTCGTCCTTTTCCGGTACGCCGAACACGATCATGGCGCAGTCGCCCATGTATTTGTCGATGGTGCCCCGATAAAAGCTGGTGGCGGTGGTGATAGCATCAAAATAGACGTTGAGCATATCGGCGATGGCGTCTGGCGCCAGGCTTTCTGACAGGCGGGTAAAGCCGACGATATCGGCAAATACCACGGTGGCTTGAACATCGCGTCCACCCAGTTGTACCTGGTCCAGGTCTGCCATCATGTTGCGTGCGACGGAAGGGCTGACAAAACGCTGAAGGACCCGCTCCACCTGCTCTTTCTCGAGCATCCCGTGAGCCATGGTGTTATAGGCTTCTATGAGTCCGCCGATTTCGTCATTGCGGCGGTCCTGAATACGGTAATTCAGGTCGCCCTTGCGCATGGCGCTGGTGGCGGCAAGCAGATCCTGAATCGGTTGGGCGAGCCGGCGGCTAATTACGAATGCGACGATGATGGCGATGATGCTCATGATCAGGGTGGCCGTAATCATGGTATCGCGTACCGCTTCCCTGGCCGCCATGATGGGACGATCAGACAGGGAAATGGCGGTGTACCCTGCCACCAGTTCTCCCACCGGGATCGGGGAGTAGTAGGTGGTTACAGGTTCGTTTTCCAGGTTCCAGCGGCGCACAGGTTCCTGCAGGGGGGTTGCCGCCAGCGGCAGGATGCCTGCCTTGTCGATCAGGCCGCCTTCGCGGTTGAACAGGGCGGCGCCACGCACGCTTTCGCTGCGGGTGAGGTTATTGAGCTGGACCTTCAGGAAAAAGGTGTCGTCGGCGAGCAGGGGTTCGCGGGCCGTATTGGCCAGTTGCTGGGCAATAGCAGCCCCGAAGCTGTCAGCCTGATCGCGCATACGGCTGAGCTGATTGTTCAGTAGCAGGGTGCCGAGGATGGTCATCCCACAAAGAATCAGCAAGGAAATGGACAGGCCCAGTTTCCACGCAACGGGAAAATAATCGGGCACATAGGGAGCCACCCACTCGCCAAGGCGAGTGCGCAGTGTGTGTTGCTGTCCTGTCTCGTCAGTCACGGCGCATCCTTGTTTCATGCCTAAACGAGTAGGCGACAGGCTTGCCTGGCGGCAGGCATGCTGTCACATTCAATGGGGTCACCCTTGTTTCTTATGCTAACAATAGCATTTTCGTCGGGGCGGGTAAGTAGCCGTCTGACGGTTTTTGAACTGGGCTCAGATTAGGAAGAGAGTATGGCATTTACGCAGGAGCGAAAGGTGGCCGCCAACGGCCTTGAATTCTTTGTGGCAGAAGCGGGTGAGCCCGGTAAGCCACTGGTGTTGTGCCTGCACGGGTTTCCGGAGTGCTGGGCTTCCTGGCGCTATCAACTGCCGGTGCTCGCTCAGTCGGGTTACTACGCCGTGGCCCCGGATCTGCGTGGTTATGGCTATACCGGTGGCCCCAAAGACGTGGCTGCCTACCGTAACAGCCAGCTGGTCGAAGACGTCATCGGCCTGATCGATGCCCTGGGTTATGACAGTGCCATCCTGGTAGCCCATGACTGGGGATGTGGGCTGGCCTGGCAGGTGGCAAGACGATACCCAAAGCGTATCAATGCGCTCGTCGGCATGTCTGTTCCCTATGGAGGTCCCGCCCCGGTGGCGCCAACCGTGGCCATGCACAAGCTGTTCAGGGACGGGTTCTTCTACATGCTCTATTTTCAGCAACCGGCGGTGCCTGAAGCGGAGCTGGAACAGGATGTGACGCGCAGCCTGAAGCTGGTGTTCCACAGTCTCTCTTCAGAGGGTATCCAGGACTATCGTCCGGCGCCGGATAACACGGCCTTCTTGCAGGGTATGCCAGAACCGGAGGAGCAGCCGCGATGGATGCGCGACGAAGATCTCGCCTATTACGTTGAGCGTTTCGAGCACAGCGGTTTTACCGGGCCGATCAATTGGTACCGGGCGATGGACCTCTCATGGGAAGAAGAGCGGGATGATGACAACTGGGAAATCCCGGTGCCCACTTTATTCCTTGGGGGAATGCAGGACCCGGTCATCCAGTTCGGACAGAAGGCGCTGCAGCGCATGCCGGATTATGTCCCGGATCTGCGTACCGTGCTGATCGATCAGTGTGGTCACTGGATTCAAATGGAGCAGGCGGCGGAAGTAAACCGGGAAATTCTGGCGTTTCTTGAGGAGGTTGAGGGTGGCCGATAGCAGTAATTTTGACCGAGTGGGTGAGTTCCATCAGGCCTTTTCCCTGCCTGTAGAGTCTCGGCCTGTCGTGCCGGATGATCGAACTATCCGGTTGCGTCTGGCGTTGCTGCTGGAAGAGTTTCATGAGCTGGCGGATGCCACTTGCCAGCAGCCCTCTGCTGCCCAGCGTGCCTTCCTGGATACCCTGTCGCGTGCCCGGGAGCAGCTTGAGTTGCTGACCGACTTCAATGTCGATCTTGTGGAAGTGGCCGATGCGCTGACGGATATCAACTACGTGACCTATGGTGCGGGTCATACCTTCGGGATTGACCTTAACGCCACCTGTGAAGAAGTGCATCGCAGTAACATGAGCAAGTTGGGGGCCGATGGGAAACCGGTGAAAGATGACCGTGGCAAGGTCCTCAAGGGGCCAGACTATTCCCCACCAGATTTGCAGCAGGTGCTGGAGAGAGCCGCGGGGTAAGAATAGACCGTCTCTGAAAGTAGCGGGAAACTGATCTGAATCAATGCAGGAGTGGTGGCGGTTAGCGACTATAGCTGCGGGACATGGTCCCGCTGCGTATGCTTCCGGTTGTCTCCGGAACATTTCAGGCCCCGCGTGTCGGGGCCTTTTCTTTTGGTGCCTGCGCAGTAAGTGTTGTTACCAGTGAATCCCCTTGAACAAGCGGGAGAAGGCGGCCTGTTCCCGGCTGATCTTTTTCGGTGTGCCTTCCTTGCCGCCGAGCGCCGCGGCGGAATCCGAAAAGAGTTTGTAGCCGGTGTTCATGATCGTTTCCGTGACCTTGGGGGTAAGGAAATGCATGACCTGGCCCATGATTCCCAGGTTGGTCGCAATGCGTTTCGGTTGGCGCACAATGGCGTCACAGATCATGTCGGCCGCCTGGGTCGGGCTGATGGTGGGTACGTGGTTGTAGATCTTGGTCGGTGCAATCATCGGCGTGCGTACCAGGGGCATATTGATCGTCGTAAAGCGAATCCCCTCGTGCGCCAGCTCGCTGGATGCACAGCGGGTGAAGGCATCCAGTGCCGCCTTGGATGCCACGTAGGCAGAAAAGCGGGGGGCATTGGTCAGTACGCCGATGCTGGAGATATTGATCACATGGCCGCCGCCGCGCTCAATCATGGCGGGCATCAGTTGCATGATTAACCGCAGTGCGCCGAAATAATTGAGCTGCATGGTACGTTCGTAATCGTGGAAGCGATCAAAGGAGTGCACCACGGAACGACGGATAGAGCGGCCCGCATTGTTGACCAGTACATCCACGTGGCCGTGGTCGGCAATCACCTGTTGGACCAGCTGATCCACGCTGTTGAGATCGGAGACATCGCAGCTGTAGGCCTGCGCCGTTCCGCCAAGCTGGTCAATCTCATGCAGGGTTTCATCCAGTTTTTCTGCGGTACGAGCGACCACCAGTACAGTGGCGCCGGCCCGTGCCAGCTTCAGGGCGGTGGCCTTGCCGATACCTGATGTGGCACCGGTGACCATGACCACCTTGCCTTCCACTCGTTCCGGCAGGGTGGGCAGGGGCTGGAGTTCATCCTTGCGCTCGCCGCGGTCCGGATCCAGATGGTTTTCCCAGAAGTCCCAGAGTTGCTGGATGTAGGTTTCCAGCTCCGGCGCCTCGATACCGGTATTTGCCAGGGCGTTGCGGCTACGGCGGTTGTCATAGTCGGTCGGGAAAGTCAGAAACTTCATTGCCGACGGGGGGATATCCAGGTTTTCCAGTGCGGCGTTGACCACCATTTTCGGCGTCATGGCACTGACACCCTTCTTGACGATGCCGGGTACGACATCGAACAGGCTGTTATCGAGTTTGACTGCCCAGCGTGGCGCCTGCGCCGCGCCGGCAATCACATCCATGATTTCGCCAAGCGAATAGGAGCGGTCCGCGGTGAGATGAAAACACTCGCCGTCGCCCTGCTCCTGGTGGGCGATGTGGTCGAGTGCATCCGCGACAAAATCTACAGGCACAATGTTGAACTTGCCGCCTTCGACACCCACCAGCGGAATCCAGTTGGGCAGCACATCCTTGAGCTTCTGTATCAGTTTGAACAGGTAATAGGGGCCGTCGACCTTGTCCATTTCGCCGGTTTCAGAATGCCCCACCACCATGGAGGGACGGTAGATTCGCCAGGGGAGCTTGCTTTCCTGCCGTACCAGTGCCTCGGACTCATGTTTGGTCAGCAGGTACGGGTCATCCAGACCGGTGGCTTCATCGAACATGTCTTCGGTGAAGGTGCCATCGTATAGTCCGGCGGCGGCAATGGAAGAGACGTGATGGAAACACGAGGCTTCCAGTTTCTCGGCCAGCTTGAGGGTCTGCCGGGTGCCTTCGATGTTGGTGTAACGCTGTGTGTTCTCATCGGCGGTCAAATCGTAAATGGCGGCCAGATGAAAGAAGTGGTCGATCTGGCCTTTCAGGTCGTCCTGATCGCGTTTGCTGATGCCGAGTAACTTGTCGTTGATGTCGCCATGAATGGCTACCAGTTGGTCGGGACTGGCCCCCAGTCGGCGGCGCAGGGCGTCAAGCTTGTATTCCGAGCCTGAGCGGACAAGCGCGAACACCCGGGTGTCGTCGCGTTTAAGCAGGCGGGCCACCAGAAAACGACCAATAAACCCTGTGGCACCGGTAATGAAATAGTTCATGTATAACCCCTTGTTGCTTCCCTGCTGCCCGTTTGCAATGGGCAGTCTGTGTTGTAGCGCGTTCGATTCTCACAGTTCGATAGTGCGCCGACCATCCGGCAAGTGCCAAACTTCTTGCCTTACATTTGTAAGCTGGATTTTGTTTCACCTAACAAGTGTTTGTCAAAGTTTATTTTGTAATCGCCTTGTTATTGCCAATTGACCCGTATTCATGGGAATATGAAACTAACAGTTGTTAGTGGTACGGTTATGGCTGAGACGGCGCGACAGCGACAAAAACGGCAAACTCGCGAGCGAATTCTGACGGCGGCACGCTCGCTCATGGCAGGCGGGCGAGGTCTGGATAGTCTCGGCTTGCGTGAAGTTGCCCGAGAAAGCGAGTTGGCGGCAACGTCACTCTATAACCATTTTCCCGATATGGAGGCGCTTGGGCTGGCGCTGATCGATTCCTGTTGTTTTCGGTTGCGCTCGGCGATGGAGTACGAGCGCCGCAGTATGATCGAGATTGGCCCGGCCCAGGCGGTGAGAGAGCTGGTTCAGCGCTTCGTTCGTTATCTGGACGAGAACGGCAATGACTTTCGCTTGTTGGTGCAGCAGCGGCTGGGAAGCCACGATCGTTATCGATCGCGAATTCAGCGCGAGCTGCAGCTATTGGTCGATGAGCTGGCGGATGATGTGGGCCAGGCGGTCGCCGCCCGGGGCGGCGATCCTGTCCCCGCCGAGCAGGAAGCAGAAGCGGCCATCGCGATAATGTTTGGCGCTGGCATCTCCATGCTGGATGCCGGTGCTGCAGCCCGCAAGGTGTTGGCGGAGCATGCTTGTTTGCAGCTGGAGATGATGGCGCTGGGAGGGCGGGCCATGGCCGCTGGATACCGCTTGTAGGTGTCAGCTTTGTGTCAGCAGAGCAATATCCTTGTAGTTTGTGACGTGATTCGTAGGTTTTTGACAATTTTTGCACTACAAAAGGGCATCTTCGAGCAGCTGGCCACAACAGGGAGGTGGTGATGGCGTTTGATCCCAGGGACCCATACGATGCCGCGGCCCTCTACGACATGTGGCTGAACTGCAGTCGCTGCCCCACGTCTTTCGATTATGAGCCTGGTGGGGATATCGATCTGGACTACTATCATCGTATCGGCCAGCAGGCGCGTGTCGAGAATTGGGCCGTCCTCCCCGCCCGTAGCCAGGGCGATGAGCTGATGTTCAATGTCCTTTGTCCGGTGTGTGCTGACCGCCTTGGTGTCAGTGGTTGTGATGGCCGCATGGAGCTGGCGGCGCCAGTCATCGACCAGATTTGCCGCGCCATGCGCCTGGCCTCCTGAATTCCGGTTTTTCCTGCCCTGATCCTGAGCGTTCCTGTCATCGCCCTGTGTGCATTGGGTCGTTAGACTCCGCTAAAACCCTGACCGGAGTATCCCATTATGAATGCCGATTCCATGTCCCTGGCTGATGCCCTCAAACAGCGTCGTTCCGTACGCGGTTTTCTCGACAAGCCAGTGCCTCAGGATGTACTGGAATCGGTGTTTTCTCTGGCTCAGCATGCACCCTCCAACTGCAATATTCAGCCTTGGCAGGTGTGGGTAGCGAGTGGCCAGGTGCGGGATGCCTTGCGTGAGCGCATGGTGGACAAGGTCAGTCGCGGTGTGCCGTTTGCGCCGGATTATGAAAGCTTGCCCCGTTTCGACGGCGTCTATCGTCAGCGCCAGGTCGATTGCGCGATGGAATTGTACGGCAGCATGGGGATCGCCCGTGAAGACCGGGAAGGGCGCCAGCGGGCCGAGTTGCGCAATTTTCAGTTATTTGATGCCCCTCATGTCGTGTTTATCGGCATGGAGAAGCAGTTCGGCGTGACGGTGGCGCTGGATGTGGGGATGTATATTCAGTCCTTGCTGCTGACGATGACCGCTCATGGACTGGGGGCGTGTGCCCAGGGGAGTATGCGTTACTACCCGGATGATGTCCGTGAGCTGCTGGAGATTCCGGAGTCCACGGCGATCGTGCTGGGTATCAGTTTTGGGTATGAAGATCCGGAGATCGCCGCTAATCGTACCCGCGTTGGCCGGGTGCCGCTGGGCGAGTCGGTGCGTTTCTGCGGCTGACAGACGAGCAGGGCGGTATTGTGCTAGAATGGTCGTTTTCCCGGCAAAGCAGACCTGCATGATCATCGTTAAAGGCTCGTTTCCTATCAAGTCCGACCAGCAACCTGAAGCGCTGGAGCTGGTGCAGCAATTGGCCAGCGCCTCACGCAAGGAACAGGGCTGTCTTGCCTACGAGGTCTATGTGCAGGCGGATGAGCCCCGAGTGATCATGGTTTGGCAGCAATGGCGTTGCCTGGACTCCCTGGAGGTTCATTTCGGATCCGAGCATGTGGATGCGTTTCTGGATGCGATCCCCGACCTTATTGATGGTGAGGTGAGTTCTGCCCGTTTTGATGTCAGCGGTGTGGACGGGGAGCCGGTCGTGGATGAGCCTCAAGACATTGCACCTGTGGTGCTGGCGGACAACATTACCCTGCATTGATTTACCCCCCCCTTTTTTTTGTCCAATTCGATCATTTCGTTTTGTGCAGCGGGCCTGTCGCCCGCTGCCATGCCCTTTCCGGCTAATCTGCGCTAGTCTGCTTGGTTCGTACAGGCAGGAGCGTGCATGAAAACCCGTATCGAATCCGTAGAAGACATTGTCAGCAGTTTTGCCGGGCAGGGGTATATCTGTAGCGAACAGGTGGCGCTGGCGATTTATCTGGCGGCGCAGCTGAACAAGCCGGTACTGGTGGAGGGGCCGCCCGGAGTCGGCAAGACTGAGCTGGCCAAGGCGGCGTCGGCTTTTCTGGAGGCACCGCTGATTCGTTTGCAGTGCTATGAAGGGCTGGATGAAAGTCGCGCACTGTATGAGTGGAAGTATGGCAAGCAGTTGCTGTACACCCAGTTATTGCGCGACAAGCTGGGCAGCATGCTGGCGGATACCGACAGTCTGGATGCCAGCATGGCAAGACTGGGCGATCTCGGTGAAGCCTTCTACAGCGATACCTTTCTTGAACCTCGTCCCTTGTTGCAAGCGCTTCGCAGCGACGAACCGGCGGTATTGTTGATTGACGAGATCGACAAGGCGGATCAGGAATTCGAGGCATTCCTGCTGGAGCTGTTATCGGATTTCCAGATTTCTATTCCTGAGCTGGGTACCGTCAGAGCGAAGCATCAGCCACTGGTGCTCCTCACCAGTAATGATCAGCGTGAACTGTCTGACGCCCTCAAGCGCCGCTGCCTCCACCTCTATATCCCCTATCCGGCCCCGGAGCTGGAGTCGCAGATCGTTTCAGCCCGGGTGCCGGAGCTGGATGGCCAGCTGCGTGATCAGCTGGTGGCGTTTATCCAGTACCTGCGCGAACAGGACATGAAGAAATTGCCGGCCATCTCGGAAACCCTCGATTGGGCCCGTGCGCTGGTGCTGTTGCATGCTGACAGCCTGTCGCAGGAGCTGGTGGCCGATACCCTGAATCTGGTACTGAAGACCGAGCAGGATGTGACGTTGGCACGGGAGTTGTTGCCGGGCTGGTTACGCAAGTTCGGGAAGCGTTGATGCCGGTTCGTCGACTATCGGAGTTTATTCGTGCCCTGCGCGGTGCGGGGCTGCGTATTTCACCGGATGAAGCCTCTCAGGCCATGGAGGCGGTGGCTCTGGTGGGGTATGAAGGGCGTGCGCGGTTCCATGATGCGCTGTCTGTGACTCTGGTTAAGGCGGAGCAGGACCGGCTGGCGTTTGAAACCACTTTCAGTCGCTTCTTTGATGGCGAAACCGCTGAGCAGGGAGCAGATGGCCGGGAAAGTGACTCTGTCGGCGATGCCGCGTCGATACTGCCAGCGGATCTTCTGGCTCAGATGCCTGACGAGATACAGTCCCTGCTCAATGCGGATGCCAACGCGTTGAGTCAGACCATGGCAGAAGCCGCGGCGGCCATGAATTTCACCGACATGCAGGTGATCACCCAGCAAGGACTCTACACCCGGCGCCTGCTCATGAGCATGGGAATGGGAGCCGTGGATGATCAGGTTATCCAGCTAAGTCAGGGCTCGGCGACCCAGCAAGCCCAGGCGGACCAGTTGCGGGAGTGGCGTGGCCGGGTGCGTGAGCAGGCCAGCGGCTTGGTGCGCCGCCAGTTTTTGCTGCATGGCACCGGCTATGGTCGCGAGTTGCGTGAGCAGACCATGCGCGCGGTAGCGTTCAGGGATCTTCGTGAATTTCGGGAAGTGCAGGCGCTGGTGCGAAAGATGGCTCGGCGGCTCGCCAGCCTGCACCAGCGTCGTCTCAAACGCAGTCGCCGCGGTCGCCTGGATGGCCGTCGTACGCTGTCGGGCAGTTTGCGTCATGACGGTGTGCCAGCGCAGCTTCACTGGCAGCAAATGCCGCCGCGCAAGAGCCGTATCATGGTGATCTGTGATGTCTCCAGTTCGGTCAGCGAACCCGCCCGTTTTTTGCTCCAGTTTCTTTACGCGCTTAACGATGTGTTGCCACAGGTACGTAGCTTTGCTTTTGCGTCACGGTTTGATGAGGTGACGGAAGATTTCAGTCGTTACTCCCCGGATGTGGCGGTTGGCCGGGTGCTGGACAGATTATCCGGCAGCGGTACCGATTACGGCCAGATGTTCGAGGCATTCTGGCGCCGTTGCGAGCGTCAGCTGGATCGGCATACCACAGTGATTATTCTTGGCGATGCCCGGAATAATGCCCTGCCAGAAGGGGCGCAGACCCTGGCGCAAATTCGCCGCAGGGTGCGCCAGGTATGGTGGCTGAATCCCGAAGCCCGCTCACAGTGGAACAGTGGCGACGCGGTGATGGACCGCTACTTGCCCTATTGTCGCGAGGCGCACCGTTGCGCCAACCTGAATGATCTTGAGCGAGCGGTGGATCGTCTGTTGTTGTCGCTTAAACGGTCGGATTAATGCTTGCTGGTGAGCCGGATATCCGGATCACGCAGTATTTGTCTTAAGGTATTTCGCAGGCGCTCCATGTTGATGGGTTTGGCAAGGTGGCCAACCATTCCTGCGTCATGACAGGCTTGAATCTTGTCGGGTACGGCGTGCGCGGTAAGGGCGACAATCGGGGTGGAGGGTAGCCTCTTTTCTTTCTGAAGCCGGAGTATGGATCTTGATGTTTCAAAGCCGTCCATTTCCGGCATTTCGCAATCCATTAGCACAATGTCGAATGGTTCGGTCGCCGACAACAGGACTGCGATGGCCTCCATACCACTCTCGGCGACCTCTGTGGTGAACCCAAGCTTTCGACATAGGCCCTCGGCTACCATCAGATTGATGTGATTGTCATCGACAATCAGCAGGCGTCCACCTGAATGCGAAGTGTAAGGCTCGGCGTTGTCGGAGGAGGATAGCTGAGTACCTTCCCGCGTTTGTGGCAGCGGGAGTCGGAACCAGAAGCGTGATCCTTCCCCGCGCTGGCTTTGCACCCCAATCTCCCCGCCCATAATCTCGACCAGTTGTCGGCAAATGGCCAGCCCCAAACCGGTGCCGCCGTAGCGGCGACTGGTGGAACTGTCGCCTTGCTGAAAATGGTCAAACAGATTGTTGAGTTGCTCCGGGCTAATGCCGATGCCGGTGTCGCGCACTTCAAAGTAGACATAATCCCGGTTCTGGTTATCTCTTTGGGCCGAGAGGCTGATTTCGCCATTGTCCGTGAACTTGACGGCATTACTAATCAGGTTCACCAGAATCTGGCGAAGTCGTACGGGGTCGCCCATGCAGTAGCTTCCAAGGTCGTCTGCCAGGGTGATAGTAAGTAGGTTGGAGTGCACGCGCGCCTTGTGCTGGAACAGTGCCATGCTGTCCTCTATTAGCGTGTCGAGGGCAAAACTGGTTTGCTCGATAGGCATCTTGCCCGCTTCGATGCGTGAATAATCGAGGATGTCGTTGATCAGGTTCAGCAGGCTGTTGCCTGATTGTTCGATGACATGGATATTGTGCTTTTGCTCCTCGTTCATGGGGGTGCCTTTAAGCATGTCCACCGTGCCGATGATGCCGTTCAGAGGGGTGCGAATTTCGTGACTCATAACGGCAAGAAATTCACTGCGAGCGCTCAGGGCGGTGTTCAGCTCCCGGGTGCGCTCTTCAACGCGCTTTTCGAGAGCCTCATTGGCTTCACGTTGAATCCTGGCATTTTCGCTCTTCAGCACAGTCATTCTGTGTGCGAGGGCAAATGACAGCAAGACAGCCTCAAGGAAGGTGCCAAGTTGCATGGCGTTTTCCAGTAGCCAGCCGCCTTCAAGTAACTGAAACGACTTAAGTACATACAATAGTGTGGCAGTCGCCACGGCCAGAAAAGCCAGCAGGAAATAGCGGGCCGGGCTGTAGCCCTGGAGGATCAGCCAAACCGCAAGAGCTGCTGCGATCAGTGGCCAGGGAAAAACGATGGCGGTAGAGATCTGAATCGCAATGTGAAAATTCAGTAGCGTAAAGGGGGACAGGAGGATCAGTGCCCAGGCGATGATGGTGATGCCGCGATGGATTCGTGGGGCGCGACTTTTCAGGTCAAGAAACAGTGTGGTAAACAGCAGGGAAAAGGCCAGGGTAAGCAGGTTCAGTATTGGGAGGGAGTAGTGATTCCAGAGGGTGGCGTCTGGCCACAGCCATTGATAACCCAGGCCCTCGCGAGTGAACAAGTTAAGCCCGAAAGTCCCAAGGTAAAGCACGTATAAGAGGTAGCTGCTGTCCCGTATGGAGAAAAACAGCAACAAGTTAAACAGGCACATGGCGATAATGGCGCCGTAATAGAGCCCGTAAAAAATGGAAAGTTGGTTGTCTTGCTGATTGAAGGCTGCTGGTGCGCTAAGTGTTAATGGCATTTCAATTACATTGTCGCCTTGAGCGCGAAGCAGCAGGAAACGTTGACTGTTTTCTGGAAGCGTTAGCAAGGTCACCAAATGATAATGCGGGAATTCCCGTAGACTGAAAGGCACGCGATCACCCAGGCGCTGATGGTCCAGGGCTGTGCCATGCTCATCAAAGAGGTAGAGATCAAGGTAATCCAAATGCGGCCGTCCCATACGCAGAAACCAAAACGGCAGTGGTGTCTGGTTTTCCAGCGATACGAGAAACCACTGGAATCCCTGCTGAAAGCCCAGAGCGGGGTAGTCCCCGTGGAGCTGCGTGCCGTTGCCATTCTTGAGCGCGGTGAGTGCGGATTCGGGGGTATGGCTATGGCGGGGGTCGGATAGCCAGTGCATCCCGTCGGCAGCTTCATAGCGATCTTGTCCCCCGTTAAGGGTGACAGTGTGGCCAAGCGAAGTCAGCAGCAGTAGCGGCACCAGCAGTGCCAGGCCCAGCAAGACGCGTCCCTTTGTCATTCCCGATCCTGTTATCGCTGTTATGTGGATCCTGAAAAGTCTGTTTTTACAGAATTTACCGGATCTTCAGGAACTGTACGACCTATTACGTCTCGAAAACCATGACTTAACGGAAAAGGAGTCTCGTAATGAAAGTCATGATTCGTGGTGTTTTAGTGCTGTCCTGTTCCATGTTGGCGGCTCAGGGGGCCTATGCCGCAGGGCCTTACATTGGCGGTAACTACAGTCAGATTCAGTACGACAACGAAGAGTTTGATTCCGATACGCTCAAGATTGATGCTGCTACCGTGAATGCCGGTTTTGAGTTTACCGATTTTCTGGCACTGGAAGCCCGTGGTGGTGTCGGCGTTGATGAAGACAGCCAGGGTATTGTCGACTTTGAAATGGATCACCTCTACGGGGGTTACCTGAAGCTGGGTGCACCCATTGGTGAAAACCTGCGCCCTTACATCATTGGTGGTTATACCAAGGTCAAAGGCAAGGTATCTGCAAATGGCGATATTGCTGGCGTGAACTATTCCTACAGCGACACCGAGACCTTTGAGGATGAATCCTACGGTGCTGGCCTGGATTTCAACTTTACTGACACCTTTGGTGCGAATCTGGAATACATGCGCTACGTCGATACCGATGAAGAAGAGATTTCCGGTATCAGTGTGGGTCTGCGCTCCGCCTTCTAATCCGGCGTTGAGCCAACCCTCTTGCAAGAAAAGCCCCGCACTGCGGGGCTTTCTTTTTGCTTGTCTCAGTGTTCGGGGCGAGGGTCACTCTGCAGTGCTCGCTCCAGGTTGGGCCGGAAGGCGGCAACGACGCCCAGATGCATCAATGTCCAGTAGTGCCCGCTGACCACGCGTTCTATCAGCAGACTACGCGGGGAGGGCTGGAATTTCATCATCTGTTCCAGTGAAGTACGTTTTACCTGTTTAAGAATGTCTGTGTGCAATTGGGAGCGGGCAAAGTCGAAGGGTTCCCGCGAAAAGGCACGCAGCAGGAGCTCGATCCAGGTGGCGTAGAAGTCGCCGCTTACGTCGCTGTCGTGTTTGCGGGCGCCAAGTCTCTGCAGTTGCTGATCCAGGGTTTCCCATTCTTCCTTTATGGCGCTGGTCACGATGTCGCGGAGCAGTTGCGCATCCTGTGAGGGCAGGCGCTTCACTGCGCCAAAGTCATACATCACGATGGTGCCGTCCGGGCGAAAGGCAAAATTGCCGGGGTGGGGATCGCAGTGCACGGCGCGGAATTCAAAGATCTGCTGGCCAATGGCATCAAACAGTCGCTCGCCCAGCAGGTTGCGGGTGTCCTGGTCAAAGCCGTTGCGGTTGTTGACGTCGTCCAGCGCGATGCCGTCTTCGCGGCTCAGAGTGAGCACTCGCTCGCTGGATAGCTCCCTGTATACGCGTGGGATCACCAGCCACGGCTGGTCTGCATGGCGTTGCCGAAACTCATCCAGATTGGCGGCTTCCTGACAGTAGTCCAGTTCTTCATGGAGCTGGTTACGAATTTCCTGAAAAACACCGTCCAGGGCGGCTTCATCGACCTTCAGCAAGCTGCCAAGGCGCAGAATGCGTCGCAGGTGCTTCATGTCCGAGTCGATGGATTCCTTGACGGCGGGGTACTGCACCTTGACCACCACTTCGTCACCCTCATGGGTGGTGGCGTGGTGGACCTGGCCAATGGAGGCAGCCGCAAAGGGCGTTTCTTCGAAGCGGGAGAAGAGGCTGTCGATCGTGTCTCCGAGCTCCTTTTCCAGCTGACGACGGATGACATGGAATGGCATGGGGGCGGAAGCGTTTTGCAACACCTTGAGTTGTTCGCTGATCTCCCGGGGCAGGATGTCCTGCATCTGGGACGCGATCTGGCCCACTTTCATGACCGCCCCTTTCATCTCTCCCAGGGTGGCGGCCACTTCCTTGCCGATGTGCTGCATCAGCTTTTCCCGGTCTGCGGCCTTGGCGGCATCGGACTGAAACAGGCCTTTGACCTGATGTCCTGCTACACGTGTGGCTACCGAGGTGGTCATGCCGGCAAGGCGGAACAGGCGGCCGGTCGTGGAGGTGGGGCGTTTTTTACGGCGGGGCTGGTCAGCCATGGTCCCTCGCGTAAGCAGTAGCGTGTGTTGTCGGCATTATGCTTCAACGGTAGACCGGCCATCACGGGCTGTACAGGGGGAAAAGAGGCCAGAAGGCGGTTATTTCGGAAGGCTGGCAAGTTGTCAGGCAAAAGAAAGGGGCCAAATCAGGCCCCTAAAAGGAGAGTAACAACAGATATAAGGAAACAGAATCAGCTACGTTTCTGTCCGGCAGAAACCAGATCGTTGAACAGTTTCTCGCCTTCTTCACGTGCGGTGGCAACAGCGCCCAGGCCGGCCAGCACGAATTCGTTGGTTGCGTCGGCTTTTTCGCCACGCTCTTTCTTGCCTGCTTCGATCAGTTTCTCATACAGGGCCTGGCGCTTTTCCGGTGCGCTGTCGAGCAGTTCACGGGCCGCTTGCAGAGCGCCACGACCGGCCAGCAGGGCTTTCGGTTTGCCTTCCGCATCTTCACCGTAGGCAGCAGAGCCTGCTTCTACATACTTGTTCAGCAGGTCTTCGGAGTTCTCTTCAGCTTTGTCGTAAGCGCCGAGGCCAGCCAGGTACAGCTTGTTGCCCAGGTCCTTGGCACGATTTACCAGAGATTCGCTTTGTTCGCGCAGATCTTTCAGCTCGCCCATGGGGTTAATTCCTTGCATTGTCCGGTGTAAAAGAAAATTTGGTTGCAGTCAGTGTGTGGACTGCACGAGGATGAGATTAAGACCCGTGAGCTATCCTGGTGGCATTTTCTGTCTGACAATTGTACATGGGGGTAATGGCAGGGAACTTCCAAGGTGTGATATCCATCAATGTCAGTACGCCAAGTCATACGTGGTCGCCATTTATTCGCATGCGTACACTGGCAAGAAAGACTGTACCGGTTTAGAGAGAGCGGAATGATAGAGAAATTCATTGCCAAGGTGCCTGGCCGAATTTGGGCGGATGGGCGTCCTGCCAAGGCGCGCCAATGGGAAGCGGAATTCAATGTGGCGTCCTGGGTCAGGGTGGCTGGTGCTGCGGGCCAGGTACAGCTGGTGGTTCGCTACATCGATAGCAAATCTGAAAAAGCGGTGGTAGTCGATACTGCTGACGTTGGCGGGGAAGGTAGTGCGTTGCTATCCGGATCCATTCGCTTGAAGCTTTCCGCGGACGTGGAGCAGGTGCAGATTTCCTTGCGCTTGAGTGACCCAGGCATGACCCACGTGGTTGAAGAGCTGTTTATGCAGCGCCGCGGCGCTGCACTCAAGAGTTCGGACAAGCTGATTTCCAACTACTAGATTTTCTGCTTGCTATCCCTGCCGGCGGGTCTGTTCCGGCAGGCAGGCAATTGTCGGGGCGACCTTTTGGGTTGTCCCATTGTTAGCCGATGCACTGTCCTGTGCGTTCTGTGTCTCTGCGTGGTTAACCAGCGATTCCGGCCAGCTATCAAAATCCAGCCCGGTTACCCGATTCAGATTATCCAGTGCCTGCTCTGGTCGCAGTGTGTTCAATTTCAGAATCTTGCTCATGGCACAGAGTCCCTGTGTTTGCCTGCAGGGATAAAAGCGAGAACTGTGCCAGTCTTGTGAAATAAATTTTATTGTTATATTTCATGGGGTTAAAAGTGTTGCCGTGCGAATGATCACATTTTGGCGGCGAGTCTCGGCAGCAAGTGACAATTTTGGTAACCCCGCGGGGCGGGGCTGCCACTTAATCCAGGAAGAAATCGGGGAGTAGTTGGTCGTCTTCCAGGCTCGGGTCCACTCGATAAAGGCTGAAATCACTCACGCCGCTGTCACGCAGGATCTCTTCATCAATAAAGAAGCGGCCGGAGGCTTCGGCGACAGGCCGTGTCAGGATGGCGTAAGCGGCATCGGCCATGATGGAAGGCTGGCGGGCGGCTTGAACGGCTGGGACGCCGCCAAGCTGGTTTTGCACGGCAGCGGTGTTGATGACGGTCTTCGGCCATAGTGCGTTGACTGCCACCTTGCCTTTGAATTCGTCTGCCATACCGAGTACGCACAAACTCATCCCGTATTTAGCCATGGTGTAAGCCACATGCCGGCCGAACCAGTGCGGTGCCATGTTGAGTGGTGGCGCCAGATTCAGGATATGCGGGTTATCGGACTGCTGGAGGTGAGGCAGGCACAGCTTGCTGGCCATGAATGTGCCACGGCTGTTGATCTGGTGCATCAGATCGTAGGACTTCATGCTGGTGGCCTCCGTACCGGTGAGGGCAATGGCGCTGGCATTGTTGACCAGAATGTCGATGCCGCCAAAGGCCTTCACCGTTTGGTCAATCGCGGCCTTGAGCTGCTCTTCATGACGAATATCACCCACGCACACCAGTGGGGTGCCGCCGGCATCGCGAACTTCTTCGGCTGCGGTGTAAATGGTGCCGGGCAGTTTGGGGTGGGGCTCGGTGGTTTTGGCAAACAGGGCAACGTTGGCGCCGTCTGCAGCAGCCTTCAATGCGATCGCCTTGCCGATGCCGCGGCTCGCACCGGTGATAAACAGGGTTTTGCCTTTCAGGGAAAGGGTCATGTGGCTCTCCAGTTGTACAAATATGGCGACAACCTAGCAAGCGCTTGGTTAAATCGCAATGACGTTGGCTGCAGAGCAGGCTGACAAGTATCCCTCGGTCACTTGTCAGCGCCGATTGGTCAGGATATGGTTTGTTTTTCGGTCATTTGGGGCCATGGACGGCCGTAGCAGAGTAATAATCATGACAATTCTGAAAATGGACCCGGCGGAGTATTCCGTTTCCGCTGAGTATCTGTCGCTGATGCTGGACGTACTGGCGCGCCGTGGGGTGGATACCGAGCAGGTATTGGCCGGGACGGCTATCGAGGCGGGGTGTTGGCGTGATCCCAAGGCGCGCATTACTGCCCAGGATTTTGAGCGGGTGGCGTTGCGGGCCATCAATTTCACACAAGAGCCCTGGCTGGGTTGGGAGCTGGGAGCCTCAATGACCCTGTCTTCCCATGGATTTCTGGGTTACGCGGCCATGAGCAGTGCGACCCTGGGCGAAGCTCTCGAGTTGGCCGTGAAGTACTTTCGTACCCGCAGCACCATGGTCCAGCTGGAAACCTTCCAGGATGGTGATATGGCGGTTCTGCAAGTTAATGAGCTGTTGGCGCTGGGAGGCCTCGCCCCCATGACGATGGAGAGCCTGTTCTCCAGTTTTCATTTCATGGGGCAGAAGCTATTGCCGGGTATGGAGGTTATTGGCGAGCTGCGCTTTTCCTATCCCGAGCCGGACTATTTCGAGCGGATGCGGCCGTTGATGCCGGTGCCGGTTTATTTTGATTGTGCCTATAACCAGATGCGGTTTCCGGTGGAAAGATTGGACTACACCCTGCAGTTTGCAGATCCCCGTTTGGCACGCATGGCGGCGGATCAGTGCGAGCAGGAAATGGCCTCGATCAAGGCGCCGCCGGCACTGCTGGGGCAGGTGCGTCGTATTATTCTGGCGGGTGGGGGGCGGTTTCCCGGCGTGGAAGAAGTGGCCAGTGAGTTGCACATGTCATCGCGAACCCTCAAGCGCAAGTTGCAGCAGCTTGGGACCAGTTATCAGGAAATTCTCGACGGTCTGCGCAAAGGGTTGGCGGTAGAGTTTCTCACCCAATCTGATCGCACTGTGGACGAGATAGCCATGTCTCTTGGCTATTCGGATGCCTCCAACTTTGCCCGTGCCTTTCGCCGCTGGACCCAGCGTAGTCCATCCGATTATCGTCAGTAACCTCGAGTTGTGCCCTGCGTGACGTGTACAGGGCATCTGGCCACTTTCTGGAGTTTTCAATGGCAACGCTTCACCCCCGCCTGGCGGCGGATACCCGTGCTCTGGGGGAGACCGAGCTGTGCTGGCTGCGCTGGATGAATGATCAGCGTTTTGCCTGGTTGATTGTGGTGCCCAAGCGTGACGGTCTGCGTGAATGGCACCATCTACCAGCAGAGGAACAGGTTTCCCTGCTCCAACAGGTGAATGGGTTGGCGACGGAGTTGGAGCGTGTCACTGGTGCCGACAAGATCAATGTCGGCGCGTTGGGCAACATGGTTCCGCAGCTCCACATTCATATTATCGCCCGTTTTGAGGGGGATCCCTGTTGGCCGGGGCCGGTCTGGGGGCAGGGGGCACCAGTCCCCTGGCCTGACGGCCAGTGTCCTGATTGGCTGGCCGGGTTGGATGTGGGGGTGTGATGCCAGGTTTGGTTTCGGTGCGGGTACAGTGTCCGTGTTGCTGGGAGCATATTGAGACTCTGGTCGATACCTCTATTCCCGAGCAGGAGTATGTTGAGGATTGTCAGGTTTGCTGTCGGCCCATGGTCTTGACGGTGACGCTGGCCGACGGGGACGAATGCCCTGAGGTATGTGTTCGACCGGAAAATGACTAGCAGGGAAGGGGCTGTGGAATGTTGCTGATCGGAATTTTTGTGGCGTTGGTGTTCGTCTACGGCTTGGTGTCGAGACGCCTTGAGGGTGGTTACCTGACCGCCCCAATGTTGTTCACCCTGGCGGGCATGCTTGTCGCGTTTCTTCTAACCCCGGGGTTGGTAATGGAATCGGGGGGGCAGGCGTTTCTAACTGTGGCTGAGCTGACGTTGGTGCTGTTGTTATTCACGGATGCCAGTCATACCAATTTACGAGAGCTTCGCCGTGATGGAATGCTGTCGGTGCGATTGTTGACGACCGGAATGCTGCTCACCATCGTGCTCGGCGGGGTGTTTGCCTGGTGGTTGTTTCCTTCGCTGGGGCTTTGGTATGCAGCGATTGTTGGCGCCATCCTGGCCCCCACGGATGCGGGCCTCGGGCAGGTGATCGTGAACAGTCCTGCGGTGCCGGAAAGAGTGCGCGAGTCTCTCAATGTAGAGGCGGGCCTAAACGATGGCTTAAGTGTTCCTTTCCTGTTGTTCTTTATTGCCCTGACGGGAATGCAGGGCTTTGAGGCCAGTGGAATGTTGCTCGAGTACATCATCGAGCAATTGGGCTATGGCGCAGTCATTGGTCTTCTGGTCGGGGGTGTTGGAGGGTTGCTGCTGGCGAGTTTTTCGCGCCTTGGCTGGCTGGCGGAAGATGGTGAACAAATGGCGATCCTGTCGCTGCCGATCATGGCGCTGTTGGTGTCGGAAATGGTTGAAGCCAGCATGTTTATTGCGGCGTTTGTCGCCGGTCTGGCGTTGCAGTGGCGTTTTCGTCCGGCCAGCCGGGAGGACCGCTTTTACGGGCTGCTGGGTGAATGGCTCAGCCATTCCGTATTTTTCCTGTTTGGGCTGATCGCGTTAACTGCCCTCCAGAGCCTGGAGTGGCGGTATGTGGCCTATGGCTTGTTGAGCCTGACCCTGATTCGCATAGGGCCGGTGTTGCTGGCATTGGCCGGCACGGCGTTAACTATGCGGCAGCGCTTGTTCATGGGTTGGTTTGGCCCCAGGGGGCTGGCGTCTATTGTGTTGGGGCTGGTTTTTCTGGAGCAGCACGGGCAGGGCGAAGGGGTTGAGCTTGTCAGTCAGCTGGTGGTGGTGACGGTATGGCTGAGTGTGATGCTTCACGGGGCAAGCGCAAGCTCGGGTATTCGCTGGTTGAATCGTGGCTAGCAAGGGCTAACGGTCGTGGTGGCCCAGCGAGCGGTCAGGGCAGACTACATCCCTGACCCGCCGCTTGAGCTCGCTGATATCGGGGAAGCCCGCATCTCTTTTGCGCTCCCAGATGCGCTGCTCATCTGCGTCTATCCAGAATGCGCCTCCGGTGCCGGGCTGAAGTGTGACTTCGCCCAGTTCCTCCGCGAAGGTACCTAGCAGTTCCTGAGCATACCAGGCACTACGCAGCAGCCAGTTACACTGGCTGCAGTAGTGGATTACCACGCGGTGGGTCATCAGGGGGTGTCGTTCCCGACGAGGAAGGCCTGCATTTCAGGATCGTTCAGCATGCGGGTAATTGCGCCGCTGAGAATGGCGTTTACCATTTCGCCGTTGCGTTTTGCTGAGGGTGTAAGAGGCAGGTCATGCTTGACGCTGCTGCGGTAAGTGCCGGTATGGGTGATCTCGCCACGGCTGGCGACGCCCTCAAGCGTCAGGGTCAGGGTGACGCTGTTCACCACGGAGCCTTCTTCCGGTACGTAGTCCAGCTGCTCAAGGCGAACTTCCAGCCGCGTCGCGTCTTCGCCGGGGTTAAAGGCGTTGAAACCCTGGGTTTGCAGTCCTTTTCGAACGGCTTCTTCCACGGCGGTTTTAACGTCATTGGCCGGCTGCACCAGCGAGGTTTCTTTGTAGACGCCACCGCGGGTGCCGAAGGCGAGTTGATCACGGGAATCCACGGCATACACCAGTACCGGCTTGTTCTGGCCGATGTTGGCGGCTTCCACGTCCGCCACAGGTTGCACATCAATGGACTGCGGGCTCAAGGCGCAGCCGGCAAAGGCGGCACTGAGGGTAAGAAGCAAGACGGCTCTAAGCATGGTGTCTCCTTGTCGGGGCCGGTGATTCAGAAAGTGCGGTTCAGGGATTCCTGGGCCAGAGTGGTGAGCGACTCCTTGTAAGGGGAGGCCGGCACCTCGGCAATGGCGTCCAGGGCAAGGCGAGTATGTTCTGCGGCCTTGTCCACTGTATATTGCAGACCGCCACTGGCCCGAACAGTTTCCACAATCTCCTCCAGGTGATCGAGTCCGCCGCTGCGAATGGCATCCTTGATCAGGGCGGCCTGGCTATCGGAGCCGTTGGCAATGGTATAGATCAGCGGCAAGGTAGGCTTACCCTCGGCCAGATCGTCCCCCACATTTTTACCCAGCTCGCTGGCATCCCCCTGATAGTCCAGCACGTCGTCAATCAACTGGAAGGCAATACCGAGATGGCGGCCATAGGTGGCAAATGCTTCGGTAAAGTCAGTGTTGTCGTCGGCGGCCAGCACAGCGCCGGTTTCGGCTGCAGATTCGAACATCTTTGCGGTCTTGTGGTGAATGACGCGCATGTAGTTCTGTTCGGTGGTGTTGGGGTCACGCACGTTGATCAGCTGCAGGACTTCACCTTCAGAGATGGTGTTGGTGCTCAGGGAGAAGATGTCCAGCAGACGAGGATGGCGCAGGGCGACCATCAGTTGCAGGGCGCGTGAGATCAGGAAGTCACCCACCAGCACACTGGCGGCGTTGCCCCAAACGGCGTTGACGGTGGGGCGGCCTCGGCGCAGGTTGGACTCATCGACCACATCGTCGTGGAGCAGGGTGGCGGTATGCAGGAACTCGATGATGGCTGCCACGTCCACATGCCGGTCACCGCGGTAGCCACCAGCACGGGCGCAGAGGATGGCAACCAGCGGACGCAAGCGCTTGCCGCCAGACTGGACAATATAGTCGCCGACTTCGCGGATCAGGGGGACGCCGGAGTCCAGATGGTGAGTGATAAAGGTGTCTACAGCGGCAAAATCCTGTTCGACCGCGGCATAAATAGCCTTGAAATCCATGTACTTGAGTCCGGGCGAGTGATGGTGGCGCAACAGCGGGCAATGCTAACAGCGAGGGGCCGCCAGTCAATGAATTCCGGTTTATTGTCAGTGTTGGGTGTCAAGCTGGCGTGACTGCAGGAAACATCTTGGCAATGTGCGTCGGCAAACACGGTTAAGGCATTGCATGAGGTGGTGGATTGCCGTAAACTTCGCGGCCCGATTTAACCCTCTGCCTGGCCCGCAAGTGGTGATCGCCCGAACAGGGTGTTGTTGCCCGCCTGAGTGGAGTCGTGCTGGAGCACAAACGATGTACGCAGTAATCAAAACCGGTGGCAAGCAGTATCGCGTTGAAGAAGGCGATGTTGTTCGCATCGAGAAAATTGAAGTGGCAACTGGCGAATCCGTGGATTTCGACCAGGTGCTGCTGGTTGCTAACGGCGACGACGTAAAAGTCGGTCAGCCGGTTGTGGATGGTGCCAAGGTTACTGCCGAGGTGCTGGAGCAGGGTCGTCACAAGAAAGTGAAGATCATCAAGTTCCGTCGTCGCAAGCACCACCGCAAGCAGCAGGGTCACCGTCAGTGGTACACTGCGGTGAAAATCACCGGGATCCAGGGCTGATCCTTAGACACACATTCAAGAGGATTTAGATCATGGCGCATAAAAAAGCCGGTGGTAGTACTCGTAACGGTCGCGATTCGCAGAGTAAGCGCCTTGGCGTTAAGCGTTTCGGCGGCCAGCTGGTAAATGCAGGCGAAATTATTGTTCGTCAGCGTGGCACCAAGTTTCACGCTGGTGTGAATGCCGGCATGGGTAAAGACCACACCATCTTTGCCACTGAAACAGGTCGTGTAAAGTTCGAGGTTAAAGGCCCGCTGAGTCGCCAGTATGTGGTGATCGAGCCTGTGGCCTGATCCTTACGGATCAGAAAAAACCCCGCGAGGCTTCGCCCGCGGGGTTTTTTTGTATTTGCGGCCGGGGCTTTGCCTGGCCGTATCTGTCCCCAAAATGAATGCATTGCCGTAGAATGGCACCGTTCTGAAAGAGAGTCTGTTCCCATGCAATTTGTCGACGAAGCCACTATTGAAGTCCATGCCGGAAAGGGCGGTGATGGCTGCCTGAGTTTCCGACGCGAAAAGTATGTGGAGTTTGGCGGCCCGGATGGCGGTGATGGCGGTGCTGGCGGCAGCGTGTATTTTCAGGCCGACAGCAATCTCAATACCCTGGTGGATTACCGTTACGAACGCATTTTCAAGGCGCGAAATGGTGAGCCCGGCAAGGGGCGGCAGATGACCGGAAAATCCGCGGATGACGTGACGCTGTTGGTGCCGGTCGGCACCACCGTGATCGATGTGGATACCGATGAAGTGCTGGCCGACCTGACCGACCCGCAAAAGCCGGTGATGATCGCCAGCGCAGGGCGTGGCGGTCTGGGCAACATCCATTTCAAGAGCAGTACCAATCAGGCTCCCCGCAAGACCACCAAGGGCAAGCCGGGCGAATCCCGTCGTTTACGCCTGGAGCTCAAGGTATTGGCGGATGTCGGCTTGCTGGGGATGCCCAACGCGGGCAAGAGCACTCTGATTCGGTCCATTTCTGCCGCCAAGCCCAAGGTGGCGGACTATCCCTTTACCACGCTGGTGCCGAATCTGGGTGTCGTCAAGGCGGACCGTCATCGCAGCTTTGTGGTGGCAGACATTCCAGGGCTGATCGAAGGGGCGGCAGAAGGGGCCGGGTTGGGGATTCGTTTCCTCAAGCATCTGGCGCGAACCCGTTTGTTGCTGCATGTGGTGGATATTGCGCCCATGGATGGCGGTGATCCGGCAGACCATATTGATGCCATCGCGGATGAGCTGGATCAGTTCTCGCCGGCGCTGGCGGAGCAGGAACGCTGGCTGGTGTTTAACAAGATTGATTTGCTGGCGGATGACGAAGCTCAAGCCAAAATCGATGCCATTGTGGAGGAGCTGGGCTGGCAGGGGCCGGTTTACGGCATTTCTGCGGCGGCAGGCGTTGGTTGCGAAGAGCTGGTTTATGCCCTGATGAATGCCATTGAAGATCGTCGTCGCCTGGAGCAGGAAGATCCTGAGTATGCTGCGGCTCAGCAGGATCTTCGTCATCGCCTGGAAGAAGAGGCTCGTGAAAAGGTGCAGGAGCTCAAGGCGGAAGCGCGGCGCGCCCGGGACAATGACCGGGATGACGACGATGATGACGATCACGACGTGGAAATCATCTACGAGCCGTAATGTAGGGCGGAAATGGGCAGTGCCCATCTCTGCCGTTACCGCTTGGCAGGCGGAGATTGGCTGGCGCCAATTTCCGCCCTACGGAACTTGTAAGGAGCGAAGGTGGCAGATCGCCAACGTTGGGTTATCAAGATCGGCAGTGCCCTGTTGACCAATGATGGCAAAGGGCTCGATGTGGCGCTGATGCAATCCTGGGTGGATCGCATGGTAATGCTGCGTCAGCGCGGTATTGAGGTGGTGATCGTTTCCTCTGGCGCAGTGGCCGAGGGGATGACCCGTCTTGGCTGGGCGAGGCGCCCGGATTCCGTGCACGAGCTGCAGGCGGCCGCTGCTGTCGGGCAGATGGGGCTGGTGCAAGCCTGGGAGTCCTGTTTTCAGCGGCATAATCTGCACACCGCCCAGGTGCTGCTGACCCACGATGATCTTTCTGATCGCAAACGCTACCTGAATGGCCGTTCCACGTTGCTAACCCTGCTGGGGTTTGGTGTGGTGCCGGTGGTGAATGAAAACGACACCGTGGTGACCGACGAAATCCGTTTCGGTGACAACGACACGCTGGCTGCCCTGGTGGCGAACCTGGTGGAGGCGGATCGTCTGATGATCCTGACTGACCAGGAGGGTCTGTTCGATGCTGATCCGCGTAGCAACCCCGATGCGGGTCTGATTCGGGAGGCGCAGGCGTCGGACCCGGCCATTGAGCGAGTGGCGGGTGGCGGTGGTCTGCTGGGGCGTGGTGGCATGGCGACGAAAGTCCGTGCTGCCAAACTGGCGGCCCGTTCCGGGGCGTTTACCACGATTGCCTCGGGTCGCAGCCCGGAGGTGTTGGTTGAGTTGGCAGAGGGGCGGGGCCCCGGCACCACCTTGTTGCCGGACACCTCCCCGATGAATGCCCGCAAGCAGTGGCTGGCCGGGCATCTGCAGATGCGTGGTCGGGTGGTGCTGGATGCGGGTGCGGTCAGGCGTGTTCGTGAGGGGGGCTCAAGTTTGCTGCCGGTGGGAGTGGTGGATGTGTTTGGCCAGTTCTCCCGTGGCGAGATGGTGGCCTGCGAGACCGAGCAGGGTGAGCGGATTGCCTGCGGTCTGGTGAATTACGATGCGGCAGATGCGCGTCGGATCTGTCGCAAGAAGAGTGCGGAGATCGCGGATGTGCTGGGTTACATGAACGAAGAAGAATTGATCCACCGGGACAATATGGTGGTGTTTGATGCGGTCTGACTTGCGACCATAAAAAAACCGGCGCGAGGCCGGTTTTTTTATGTCCAACGGAACACGTTCGATCAGGCAGCCATGGCCTTGATCTTGGTGTTCAGGCGGCTCTTGTGGCGAGCGGCCTTGTTGGGGTGAAACTTGCCCTTGCGGGTGGCTTTGTCCAGCACGGATACCGCTTGGGTGTAAGCTTCCTGGGCGGCACCTTGGTCGCCGGACGCAATAGCCGCGTTCACCTTTTTCAGGTATGTGCGCACCATGGAGCGCATCGCTGCGTTGTGCTGACGGCGCTTTTCCGCCTGACGCGCACGCTTGCGTGCTTGCGGTGAATTAGCCAAGGTCCTGCTCCTATCTTGAATTCTGAGGTCGAAATTGGGTTTATGACACAGGCCGCAGGGCGGCCGGCACACGTTGTTGCGATCAGGTTGTGATCAAAAAACAGGCGTGCCACGGTCTAAAGACGCGCAACTATGCCGATCATGAGGGGCATTGTCAATGGGAAAAGGGCGCTGAAATGATCACTGGTAGCGGTTCGTGTGGCCTTTCGCTAACCTTGCCCGGTTCCGCCCGGATGAGGGGCGTTGTGGGCTGCCCGGGTGGCGCCCGGGTATTGGAGACCCCATGACAGACAGCACGCAGACCCCGCCCAAAAAAGCCGGCTTGCTGGCCTCCACCCTGGTGGTGTCGAGCATGACCATGCTTTCGCGGGTGTTGGGGTTGATCCGTGACGTGGTGATTGCCCGCATGCTGGGGGCGTCCGCCGGGGCGGATGCCTTTTTTGTTGCCCTTAAAATCCCCAATCTCCTGCGTCGGTTGTTTGCTGAAGGGGCGTTTAACCAGGCCTTTGTGCCGGTGCTTAGTGAATACCGGAACAAGGGCAGCATGGCGGCAACCAAACTGCTGGTGGACCGGGTTGCCGGGACACTGGGTGGCACCCTGATGCTGGTGACGTTGCTGGGGGTGCTGGGCGCGCCCCTGATCATCTGGGTGTTCGCGCCCGGGTTTGGTGATGAGCCGCACAAGCGGGCGCTGGCAGTGGAAATGCTGCGTCTGACCTTTCCTTATCTCTTTTTTATCGCCCTGACGGCTTTCGCGGGCGGCATCCTTAACAGTTGGAACCGGTTTGCAGTGCCGGCGTTTACCCCGGTGCTGCTCAATTTGAGCTTGATTGCGTGTGCCTTGTTTCTGGCGCCGCACTTTGCCGAGGACCGGATGGCGGTGGCGCTGGCGTGGGGGGTGTTGATCGCCGGTGCGGCCCAGCTGCTGTTTCAGTTGCCCTTTCTCGCGCGTCTGAATCTCATGCCGGTGCCGCGTATGGGGTGGCAGGACCCGGGAGTGCGCAAGATCATGGGGTTGATGGCGCCGGCGTTGTTCGGTGCGTCGGTCTACCAGCTGAATTCGTTGGTCAATACGGTGCTGGCCTCCCTGTTGGAGACCGGGTCGGTGACCTGGCTGTATTACACCGATCGCTTGATTGAGCTGCCACTGGGTATTTTTGCGGTCGCCATCGGGACGGTGATTCTGCCGAGTCTGTCCCTGCAGCATGCCCAGGCAGATCCGCAGGCGTTTTCCCGCATGCTGGATTGGGCGATTCGCCTGGTGCTATTGATTGGTCTTCCGGCGGCGCTGGCATTGGCGGTGCTGGCAGAGCCCTTGCTGTCCACCTTGTTCCAGTATGGTGAGTTTTCTGTGCTCGATGTGGCGAAAACGGCTGAATCCCTGCGCGCTTACAGCTTCGGATTGCTGGCGGCGATGCTGATCAAGGTGCTGGCGCCGGGGTATTACGCGCGCCAGGACACCAAGACTCCGGTGAAAATCGGGGTGGTGTCCATGCTGGCGAATATGGTGTTTGGTGCTGTGCTGGTGTGGGAATTCCGTCATGTAGGGCTGGCCACGGCCATGGCGCTTTCTGCCTGGCTGAATGCCGGGCTGCTATATATCGGGCTGCGCCGCAGCGGCGTCTACCAGCCCTTGCCAGGTTGGACGGGGCACGGGTTGCGCATGCTGGTGGCCGGGGGCTCCATGGCAGCAGGAACCGGGTGGCTGGCGCAGCAAACCCAGGTATGGACCGAGGCCGGCGCAATGCTGCGCGTTGGTTGGTTGAGCCTGATCGTAGTGGCGGGCTTGGGGACCTATGGTCTTTGTTTGCTGGTGTTGGGGCTGAGGGTGCGACATTTGCGCCGCTAGCCAGGACCTACAACCGTCGTGCAGCCCGGCAGCGTTCCTGTATAATCTGGCGTCTTTCGAGACGAGGGTGTGATGCGACTGATTCGCGGCATTCACAATCTGCGCGAGACGCATCGTGGCTGTGTGGCCACCATCGGCAATTTTGATGGGGTGCATCTGGGCCATCAGCGCATTCTGGATCAGGTGATCACGGAAGCCCGTCGCCGTGGGTTGAAATCCACGGTGATGCTGTTCGAGCCTCAGCCCCAGGAATTTTTTGCGCCGGATCAGGCGCCGCCCCGGTTGATGTCGCTGCGCGACAAGTTGATCGCCTTGCGCGAGGCCGGGGTAGATCAGGTGTTGTGTGTGCGTTTCAATGCGCGTTTCCGGGCGCTTACCGCCGAGGCCTTTGTCAAAGGCCTGTTGGTCGATGGCCTGGGTGTGGACTATCTGGTGGTGGGCGATGACTTCCGTTTCGGTTGCGGCCGTGATGGCGATTTCGCCTATTTACGGCAGGCTGGCGAGCGTTTCGGTTTTTCGGTGACGGACACGGCCACCTGTGAAGTGGACGGTGAGCGGGTGTCCAGCACCCGGATCCGGGCGGCCCTGAGTGCCGGGGCGTTTGATCTGGCCGCGCAGTTACTGGGCCGGCCCTTCGCGATCAGCGGTCGGGTGCGTCACGGTGACAAGATCGGTCGCACCCTGAATTTGCCCACGGTGAACCTCGCCCTGAAACGATTGCAGTCTCCCCTGAATGGTGTGTTCGCTGTCAGCGTAAGTGGTGCGGGCCTGACGGATCAGCCGGGGGCCGCCAATATGGGCACCCGGCCCACCGTGAATGGGACCGAGAACCGCCTGGAAGTGCACCTGCTGGATTTTTGTGAAGAGGGCGACGGTGCCGGTTTTGGCAAGGACGGCCTGTACGGCAAGCACCTGACGGTAGCGTTCCGCCATTATGTGCGGGCGGAAGAAAAATTTGCGGACCTGGACCAGCTCAAGACTGCTATCTGGCAGGATGTGGAAGCGGTCCGAGACTACTTTGAAAAGACGGGAATATGACGGACTACAAGGCAACGCTTAACCTTCCCCATACCGACTTCCCCATGAAGGCCGGTTTGTCCCAGCGTGAGCCCGCGCGGCTGAAAGAGTGGCAGGAGAAAGCGCTCTATCAGAAGATTCGCGAGGCTTTTGCCGGTCGTCCCAAGTTTATTCTTCATGATGGTCCTCCCTACGCCAATGGCAATATTCATATTGGCCATGCGGTAAACAAGATCCTCAAGGACATGATCGTCAAGTCGCGCACCCTAGCGGGTTTTGATGCCCCCTATGTGCCCGGCTGGGATTGCCATGGCCTGCCCATCGAATTGATGGTGGAAAAGAAAGTCGGCAAGGCTGGCCACAAGGTCGACGCCCGCACCTTCCGGCAAAAGTGCCGTGAATACGCCAGCAAGCAGGTGGAAGGTCAGAAGGCCGACTTCAAGCGCCTGGGTGTGTTCGGTGATTGGGACAATCCCTACCTGACCATGGATTACGGCTTCGAGGCCAATATCATCCGTGGCCTCGGCAAGATCGTGGACAACGGTCATCTGCAGCAGGGCTTCAAACCGGTGCACTGGTGCCTGGATTGCGGCTCTGCCCTGGCCGAAGCGGAAGTGGAATATTACGACAAGGTGTCTTTTGCCATTGATGTGGCATTCCCGGTGGTGGACGGTGCGGATTTCACCGCGCGCAGCGCCATCGAGGCGAAGGCGCCACGCCTGGTGATCTGGACCACCACGCCCTGGACCTTGCCGGCCAACCGCGCGGTGGCGGTACACCCGGAGCTGGAGTATGTGCTGCTGACCGCCACGCAGGATGGTGAGGCCGGTGAATGGCTGGTGGCCGAGGCGCTGGCGGATGATCTGGTGGAAAAATGGGGGCTGGAGAATGTGTCCCGCTCCGCGTCTGTCGTGGGCGCCAAGCTGGAAGGCTTGTCCCTGCAGCATCCGTTCCTGGCGTATCAGGTGCCGGTGATTCTCGGCGAGCATGTTACCACCGATGCCGGTACCGGCCTGGTGCACACGGCCCCGGGCCACGGTGCCGATGACTTTGTGGTCGGACAGAAATACGACCTGGATCCAGTCAGCCCGGTACTGGATAACGGCAAGTTCCGTGACGACCTTGAGGTGGTCGGTGGCCTGCACGTGAGCAAGGCTAACGAGCCGGTGATTGAGGCCCTGAAAGAAAGCGGTGCGCTGGTGAAGTTCGCCAAGCTGGAACACAGCTACCCGCACTGCTGGCGCCACAAGACCCCGCTGATTTTCCGCGCCACCGCGCAGTGGTTCGTGTCCATGGACAAGAATGGCCTGCTCCAGCGTGCCCAGCAGGAAGTGGAAAAAGTTCAGTGGCTGCCCGAGTGGGGCAAGGCTCGCATCGACGGCATGCTCAGCGACCGCCCGGATTGGTGTATCTCCCGGCAGCGTACCTGGGGCGTGCCCATTGCGCTGTTCGTGAACAAGGAAACCTCCGAGCTGCACCCCGATACCCCGGCGTTGATCGAGCAGGTGGCGCAGCGTGTCGAAAAAGAGGGCATTGATGCCTGGTTCGATCTGGATCCGGCCGAGCTGCTCGGCGACGAGGCGGACCAGTACAGCAAGGTCACCGATACCCTGGACGTGTGGTTCGATTCCGGCGTGACCCACTACTGTGTGCTGGATCAGCGTGAACAGCTGCGAGCCCCGGCGGATCTGTACCTGGAGGGCTCTGACCAGCACCGTGGCTGGTTCCAGTCCTCCTTGCTGACCAGCTTGGCTATCCGCGATGCGGCGCCCTACGAGACGGTGCTGACCCATGGCTTCACCGTGGATGAGCAGGGCCGCAAGATGTCCAAGTCCATCGGCAATGTGATCGCTCCACAGGAAGTGTGGAACGATCTGGGCGCCGACATCCTGCGTCTTTGGGTGGCGGCCACCGACTACCGTGGCGAGATGTCGGTGTCCAAGGACATTCTCAAGCAGATGGGTGACAGCTATCGCCGTATCCGCAATACCAGCCGCTTCCTGCTCTCCAATTTGAGTGGTTTTGATCCCGCGGTGGATGCATTGCAACCGGAGCAGATGCTGGCACTGGATCGCTACATTGTGGATCGTGCCCTGCAGTTGCAGGACGAGATCAAGGGGCTGTACGACGGTTATCACTTCCACCAGATCTACCAGCGCCTGCATCACTTCTGTGCATTGGATCTGGGTGGCTTTTATCTGGATATCATCAAGGATCGCCAGTACACCACCCAGGCGGATTCTGTGGCGCGGCGCTCTTGCCAGACGGCCCTGTACCATATTGCCCAGGCTCTGGTGCGATGGATGGCGCCGATCCTCAGCTTCACCGCTGAGGAAATTTACGAAAACCTGCCCGGAGAGCGGCTCGATTCCGTGTTCCTGGCCGAATGGTATGACGGCCTGTTTGCCCTTGAGGGCAACGCCATGGGGCGTGAGTTCTGGCAGCAGGTGCAAGACGTGAAGCAGGGCGTTAACAAGGCCATTGAAGGGGCACGCCGCGACAAGGTGATCAAGGGCGGGCTCAGTGCGGAAGTGACCCTGTTCGTGGATGCCGACAAGCAGGCGTTGCTGGAAAAGCTGGGTGACGAGTTGCGTTTCGTGACAATCACCTCTGCGGCGACTCTCAAGCCGTTGTCTCAGGCTCCGGCCGGGTTGGATGACAGTGTGCCCGGGCTGAAAGTGGAAGTGGTTGCGTCGGCCCACACCAAGTGCGTGCGGTGCTGGCATCACCAGCCTGATGTGGGCAGTCATGCGGGCCATGAAGCGCTGTGTGGTCGCTGTGTCACCAATGTGGACGGTGACGGCGAAGTGCGGCATTACGCCTAAATGCTCTGTAAGGCGGAAAGGGGTGTCAGCCCCTCTCCGCCGTTACAGCGCCCTGCGAATGAACCCGGTAGAAAACAAATGACCTCATCGAAGATCCCCGGCCAGTTGGTGTGGCTATGGCTCAGCGCGGTGGTGATCGTGCTGGATCAGATCACCAAACATATGATTGTGGACCGTTTTTCCCTCTATGAGCGACTGGACGTGTTCCCGCACTTCAATCTGACGCTGGCCTACAACAGTGGCGCGGCGTTCAGCTTTCTGGCAGATGCCGGTGGCTGGCAGCGATGGTTCTTCACGGCTATTGCAGTGGGGGCCTCGGTCATGATCCTGATCTGGTTAGCGAGGCTGACCAAGGCGGAAACCCTGCAGGGTGTGGCGCTTTCACTGATTCTTGGCGGTGCGCTGGGTAATTTCTACGACCGCCTGGTACTGGGGCATGTGGTGGATTTTCTGGACTTCTACTGGGGCGATTACCACTTCCCTGCCTTTAATATTGCTGACACGGCTATCACCATTGGTGCCGGCCTGATTTTGCTGGACATGCTGCTGGGAGCGAAAAAGCGCCATGACTGAGATTCTTCGCGCTGGCCCGGAAACCCGGGTCACCCTGCACTTTGCGGTGCGCCTGATGGATGGCACGGAAATGGACTCCACCTTCGGCGGTGAGCCGGCGGCCTTTGTGTGGGGCGATGAGTCCTTGCTGCCCGGCTTTGAGAGCTCCATTCGCGGTCTCAAGGCTGGCGACAAGCGCAGCGTATTTCTGGAGGCGAAAAAAGCCTTCGGTGAGTACAACGAGGAAAACGTACAGCATTTCACGCGTGACACCTTTATTCAGTACGACACCCTGGAGTCGGGCATGGTGCTGAGCTTTGCCGATGCGGCTGGCGGTGAGTTGCCGGGCGTGATCAGCCGGGTGGAGGATGACTGGGTCTATGTGGATTTCAACCACCCCTTGGCAGGCCGCGACCTGACCTTTGAGGTGGAAATCATCGCGGTGGAACGCTATGCCCCGGAGCAGCCGGTGACATTGAATTGATGCCTCTCACGGACCGTGAATGTGTCAGGATTAACCGTTAGACTCGTAGTAGCAGCCTTTTGCTGTTAACTCTTCACTGTTAACTGTTCACTGCCTTATGGAAATTCGTCTCGCCAACCCCCGTGGCTTCTGTGCCGGGGTGGATCGCGCCATCGACATCGTCAACCGGGCTCTGGAAGTGTTCGGCCCGCCCATCTATGTGCGCCACGAGGTCGTGCATAACCGCTATGTGGTGGAAGATCTGCGTCAGCGTGGAGCGGTCTTTGTGGAGGAGCTCCATGAGGTGCCGGATGATGCCATTGTGATCTTTAGCGCTCATGGTGTTTCCAAAGCGGTGCAGCAGGAGGCGCAGCGGCGTGATCTCAAGGTGTTCGATGCCACCTGTCCATTGGTCACCAAAGTGCATATGGAAGTGATCCGTTACGCGCGCGAAGGCCGTGAAAGCATTCTGATCGGCCATGAAGGGCATCCTGAGGTGGAAGGCACCATGGGGCAGTACGATCGCTCCCATGGCGGAGATATCTATCTGGTGGAAGACGAAGCCGATGTGGCTGCGCTGCAGGTGCGTGACCCGGACAAGCTGGCCTTCGTGACCCAGACCACCCTGAGTGTGGATGATACCGCCAAGGTGATTGATGCCCTGCGGGCGCGCTTTCCCACTATTCACGGCCCCAAGCGCGAAGATATCTGCTACGCCACTACCAACCGTCAGGACGCCGTTCGCCAGTTGGCACTGGAGTGTGGCCTTGTGTTGGTGGTCGGTTCCGTCAACAGCTCCAACTCCAATCGTCTGCGCGAACTGGCCGAGCGTTGCGGTGCTGAGGCTTATCTGCTGGATGAGCCCGGCCAGATCGACAAGGCCTGGCTGGAAGGCAAAAAGGTTGTCGGTGTCACCGCCGGTGCCAGCGCCCCGGAAGATCTGGTGCAGCAAGTCATCGCGACCCTCAAGTCCTATGGCGGCGAAGAGGCACAGGAAATCCCCGGCCGCGAAGAAAATATCCGTTTCTCCATGCCCAAGGCGTTGCGTCCGTAACGCCTGTCTGCGGTTTTTGACCGTTCATTCCCTGTGTGTACGACCGATCCCTGTGGCTAAGCAGTAAATAGCACTGGTCTACGATTAAAGTGTGAGTGTTGTCACACCCGAAAGTACCAAAAATCATTATTTTTCAGCAGCTTATACCGTTCGGAGCCGTCAATCCCCCATTGGTCCCCATTCGATTGATGAGTGGCGGAGCATTGCTAAAGTGATATCCGTGTCGAATTAGAACAATTGTTGGGGCAGGGATGAGCAAGCAGGAATCGGGATTCACGATTGTCGAGTTGGTGGTGTCGTTGTTGGTGCTGGGCGTGCTGCTGGCGTTTGCTATCCCTTCTTATCAAGGGGTGATTGCCTCCAATGCCTTGCGCACGTCCACTGCCGATCTGATCACTGCCTTGAATTTGGCGAAGATGCAATCGGTCAGCCTGCGCCAGCAGGTGACGGTAGCCCCTGTGACGGCTGGTGATTGGGAAAGTGGTTGGGTTGTTACCTACCCGGCAGGCAGTGAGGAAAAGAATCAGACGTTCCTGCCTGCCCAGGATGTGGCGATTACACAGACTCAGGGGGCAAACAACCCCGTATTTCGATCAGATGGCTATACCACTAACACCCCCGCAGCCTTCCAGCTATGTAACCCCAAAGCGGGAGATACCGGAAGACTGATCTCTGTGTCTGTCGTAGGCCGAATCAGTAATGAGGATGTTGATTGCAACCCATGAAAACGATGATGAAAAGACAGCGGTTCTCCGTTCAAAAAGGAATTGGTCTTGTCGAGATTCTGGTGGCATTGCTGATTCTTGCGATAGGCGTGCTGGGCTATGCCGGGTTGCAACTTGCGGCCCTCAAGGGGGCGGAAGAAGCGAACAACCGTTCGCAGGCTACCTTGATAGGTCAGGATGCACTCGAACGAATCGAGTCCAATCGCGCAGAGGTCGCAACTTATCTGGATCCGGACAGTTGGCCGAATGCCACGGTAAACCCGGGAGGCGATCCAGAGACAGGGTGCCAGGCAAATGACTGCACGTCGGAACAGATGGCGACTCTGGATATTGATCAATTGGCTTGGCTGGCGGGCAATCAGTTGCCAAATGGCCGCGTACGTGTGAGCCAGTGTAATGGCAATACCATGAGCTGTGTTGTGGTTAGTTGGGGCAAGATGGCGCCAGCGGACTGTTTGACGGCGGATGGCATTAATGTCGATGAGTCGGCGACGTGTGTGGTGTTGGAGGTGTCGCGGTGAGCAGGCAGAACGGTTTCAGTCTGGTTGAGTTGATGGTCGCGCTGGTGCTGGGCTTGATTGTGTCCGCTGCAGCAATCCAGCTTTTCACAACCAACCAGAAAACATTCGTACTTCAACAGACGGCCTCGCAGCTTCAACAGGATAGCCAGCAAATTATGCGTTTCCTGGTAAGGGATCTACGCAAGACTGGTTTGGTTTGGGACTCCGTTACTCCCACCCAGGATATGGGGGTGCTGTTTGACGACTGGAGTGCGGAAATTACTGCTTCTGATGAGGGGGCAGACAACGATGTGCTGACGGTGGCCTATAACGGAACGACAGATTGTGCGGGTAATGATGCCGGTGGCTGGGTTGAAGTGGCCTCTACCTACTACGTCGACGATGGCAGCCTTTATTGCAAAGGCAGCATTGATACGGATGTGGTCGTTGAGTTGGTGCCCGGAGTCGAAAGCTTTCAGGTGCTATACGGAATCGATACCGTTGCGGATGGTGAGCTTGCGGCTAGTCGCTATGTCGATGCGGATTCTGTCCCTGCTGACACACCGGTTGTGTCGGTAAAGGTGGGACTGTTGCTCAAACGGGAAAACAACGTTCTGCCGGTCAGTGATGGTAATCGGAAGTTTCATGTCCTTGGCGAAGCCTATGATGAACCCGAAGATCGGGCGATGCGTAAGGCAATCAGTATGACCGTCAGGCTTCGCAACTTTGATTGGAACGCCATCTAGGTTTAAGGAGTAGGTAATGAAAAAGCAGGAAGGTGCTGCATTGCTGGTGGCACTGCTGATTCTGGTGGCAATTTCCTTGCTGGGAATTTCTGCAATGAAGACCAGTATGTTCTCGTCAAAGGTCTCAACGGGTGTGCAGGCAGATGCAATGGTATTTGAGGCAGCTGAAAGCGCGATTGTGGAGGCGTATTCCGAGCTGGACGATATGGCATCCACAGACTTGTCCGCTTTTTTGGGTGGCGACGTGATGACTCGATGCCTGGCCGCCAGTAATCCCCGCAAGGTCGGTGTATGTGGCGCGCCGGATTACCTGGGTAATCGGGGGCTTATCAAGGCTTCGTCAACGTCTCAGGTTAACGGGTTTCAGCTGATTTCAGGTGCACAGCTGAGCTCTACCGGGAATGCCGGCACTTTTGTGGATTACCAGGTACAAATCGTGGGAAGTAGCCGTATGGCGGCTTTCAATATTGATGATGCTCACATTCAGGAATTGCTGAAACGTGGGATTCGACCGAGTTCGGAAATTGAGTAAGCCAGGGGGATTGAGCAATGATTAAAATGAAAAGATATGCCTCATTAATGGTTGCTGCCTTATGGCTGCCCATGCTGGGTGCTCATGCTGATGATACCGAGATTTTCTTTGCCGATGCGGATACGGAAAACGCACAAAATGCTCCGGCGGCGAATGTTTTGGTCATGTTGGATAGCTCCGGAAGTATGGCGTGGTGTGAGACGTCAGATTGTCAATCTGGAGAAGAAACGCGTATCGATATGACCAAGCGTGCTTTCAGCGACATGGTTGATGCCCTTCCCGACAGGGTCAATCTTGGTCTTGGTCGTTTCAGAAACGGAGAAGATGGGCATGTGATTTTTCCGGTCTCCGAGATGAGCGCTGGCGGTCGTGATGCCATCAAGATAGCAGTGAATGCCATTTCTCCCACGGGCGGGACGCCCACCTTTCATGCCTATAATGAAATGGCGCGCTACATGCTTGGTGAAGAAGCAAATACCGGTAACGGCTTTAGCTCCGAAGCCTGTGTGGAAGTGGATATCAACGAAAACTGCCACGACGAATACGCCAGGGATTACCAGGGGAACCTTATCTATGAGGGGCCCTGGATCAACGCGCCGAGTGTAACCAACTGCAGCAATCTTCCTGAAGAGTATCGCTACTACAATTGTCGCCAGGATTACGGCGACTATTCGCCAACCCCGGGTGGTGGGTCAACAACCTGTAACCCCAATACGGATTATTGCGAAGTGCGGTATGAGGGCGATTATGAGGCTCTGCCAAATGGTGAGACCTGCGATGCCACCGAGGACTACTGTAATGTTACGAGCTGGAGCGCCTGGAGCTCCTGGGGTGAGCCACGTAACGGGGGGGATTACCGCTTCACTTGCCGAAACAATGAAGAAAGACGAGGGCACTGTGAACAAGAAAGTCGCAGGGTGAGCTGTGGTTTCTTCTGCTCTTACTATGAATATCGCAAGCGCACAGCTCAGTCTTTCGAGCGTCGCCCTGCGGTGTATTACGAGAGAAGTATTTCCTTCCAGGTACGGGCCCCAAAAGTGGAGCGCGTCTGTACTCAAACCACCACCTGCACAAAAACAGCCAAAATTTATCAGGATGGTGATTATGTTTCGCCCATGGATAGTGCTAACCAGTGCGAGCGAAACTACATTGTAATGATGACCGATGGTGAGCCTAGTGGTGACCGTGGCGTTGACGACAACCCTAATGGAGACCAGCGTCTGCCGGATTGTGGTGAATCGGATGAGAACCTGTCAGGCACAGAAAGTTATGCCTGCCAATATCGACTTGCCGGAGCACTGAACAGAGACAGTTATGAAGATCACAAGAAGGTAAAGACTTACACCGTTGGTCTTTACATGAATGAAAACGCATTGAACAACAACAATGTTATTTACCTTGATGACGTGGCCGAGGCGGGTGGTGGCGATACATATAATGCCGATTCAGGTAGTGCGCTTGCCAATGCCTTCATGAAAATTATTGATCTGGTGGACGAGCAGTCGCGCTCAGTGTCATCCCCGGGTGTGGCGGTAAACCAGATGAACCGTTTTGAGCACCTTGATCAGCTTTACTACTCCATTTTCCAGCCAGCCATTAGCAGTTTCTGGGATGGAAACCTGAAAAAATATGAGCTGGTCGGTTCTGAGATTCATGGCCAGAACGGGAATGCAGTCAGCGACAATACTGGCTACTTTAGTGCGACCTCCAAGAGCTTCTGGAGTGATGAAACCGACGGCTATGACGCAACCAAGGGCGGTGCTCGTGGTGAACTGGATGCTGGTGGACACAAGCTTTTCTATAGCGATGTCGACACCCGTACCAATACTACCCTGCCAAGGATCGACTGGACCAAAATCGATACCGACGAGGGTAAACCGAAAACCTTCTTTGGTCTCGATGCCGGTGCAAGTGATGAAACGGTTCAGGATTTTGTGTCCAAGATGAAGAACCTTTGGGCCGATCCCATGCACAGCGTTCCGGTGCTGGTGAACTATGGTGGTACCAGCGAGGATGCGGACGATCAAAACAATGTGGTCTTTGTCTCCACTAATGCGGGCATGCTGCATGCCATTGATGCTAAAGATGGTTCTGAAAAATTCACGTTCATGCCATATGAGTTCATTACTCAGGCGGACAAGTTCACCATTAATCGACCCGGTCTTCGTGATAACAAGCGTCAGCTGTACGGCCTTGATGGTAGCTGGGTCGCCTGGCGCCGGCCGGGCGCCACGGCCGGAAGTGCACCGAGTGCTGTTTACCTGTATGGCGGTATGCGTCGCGGTGGGCGCAGTTACTATGCGCTGGACGTATCCAATGTGAATGCGCCAAAGCTCAAATGGCAGATTACTGGAGGCGCTGGTGATTTTGAGCACTTGGGACAAACCTGGTCGACTCCGACGCTAACCCAGATTCCTGTTGGCGATAGCAAGGTGCCAGTGCTGGTATTTGGTGGTGGCTATAGTTCGGCGGATCATGATCGCACCAGTGATTACGATGCAGAAAATCGCAGCAGCGAAGACGAAGTGGGTAATGCGATCTACATTGTGAATGCCAATACCGGTGACCTGGTCTGGTCTGCCACTGGTGATACGGTTTCTGCCATGAAATGGGCCGTTCCCGGTTCCATTTCTGTCGTTGATAAAAACCTTGATGGTGTTGCCGACCACCTCTATTTCGGCGACCTCGGTGGCCAGGTGTTCCGTGTTGATATCGATCAGGATGGCGATAAGGCAATGGCAGTGCATCGCCTGGCCGATTTTGGCGGTAACGGTGCGGATAACCGTCGTTTCTACGAAGCGCCAGCGATTACCTATGTGAAACAGGGCTTCAACGAAGTGCTGTATGTTGCCATTGGCTCTGGTTATCGTGCGCATCCGAAGGATAAAGATACTGAGGAGGCATTCTTCGTATTCCGTGACGAAAATGCATTCAGTAATCCTTCTGCGCCGGACTCTGTCCTGTCCACTGGGGATTTGAGTGAGATTTCCCGTACAGGCACCGAGGCCGCAGATACGTCCAAACCTGGCTGGTTCTACAAGCTGTCTATCCTTGATGGAGAGAAAGCGCTGTCATCCCCCTCGGTTATCAATGGAATCGTGCGCTTCAGTACCTACTCTCCTGTCGCCAGCACCAACCCGGACAACATTTGCGCGGTCAGTCTTGGTACATCCTTTATTCATACGATCAGTTTGATTGATGGTTCTCCAGTAACCAATAATGACGGCACCGTTGCGGACAGAAGCGAGCAATTGAAACAGCAAACCTTGCCACCCACACCGGTCCTGTTGACCAATGAAGACGGTGAAGTGAAGGTGGTTGTGGGGACCGAGGTCGTTGGTGACGACACCCTTGGAAACATGGGGTTACGCAAGACTCGCTGGTATCAGGCATCGCCCGACACCGCGGCTCCAGGCCCATGAGGAGGCATTCAATGAGATTGTCGCAAATGAGTCGGTTTCAACGAGGTTTCACGCTTATTGAGCTGTTTATTGTCGTTTTGATTATCGCGGTGCTGGCGGCTGTGGCTTTTCCAAGCTACACCGCTCATGTGGAATCGAGTCGGCAGGCTGCAGTTAAGGGGCAATTGATGGATGTTGCTGCGGCCATGGAGGCGTTCCGGGCACGGAACTTCTCATATAATGGCGCAGCGGCAGATTCGGCAATTACCTCCCGAACAGGCAATGAGTTCTACACCGTCTCTGTGAACGTGCCCGCGGGTGACCCGCAGAGTTATACACTAAAGGCGGAGCCTCTTTCCTCCAAGAATATGAACGGTACGGAAACCTTCATGATCAATGAGCAAGGGGAGACCTGCATGAAAGTGGCATCGTCTTGTACTATGTCCACTGATCCCTCCTGGAAGTAAGGCAAGCACCACATGGTTCCATTTTCGAACCATGTGGTGTTTCTGCGGCCTCTCTCTAATTTGGACAATCGCTGACTGGCACCGTCTCGAGGCGAGTGCGTCCAATCCAATTCATCACCAGCCTTCTCGCTGCGGTTTCATTGCAGATATAGAAGCTGCCATTCTGGAAGTGACTGATTCCGAAGCGATTAAATACCAGGGCGTTACCGCGAAAGCGCTTCCAGTGTAATCGTGTGTCACCGGGTAATTTGTATTCACCGAGAATTTCGTGCTTCTCCAGTTCGTTATTGTCGTTAGCGTCCATTCCGACAATCAGGCTGCGGCTAGGCGTGAACTTTTTGCAACCACTGTCCCCTGAGCAAAGCATGCGGTGATTGTGGCTGCTCATGGCTCCTGCACGTGCTGCCAGCATGAAATTGTTGATCGCATGGGCAGCGGTGATGACCTGATATTTGGGGACCAGTTGGGTGACGATGGTATGGGAAAGCATCATCAGAATAACCGATATCATTACTGCAATGAGTGCTTCCATGAGGGTAAAGCCGAGGTTGGCTCGGCAAATGGGGTGAGGCATAAACCATGACTCCTGTATTCAGCAGGAGATCAGGCTAGCCGGGTTTTTTCAGGTTGCCTGTGGTACCGTTGCCTCTCTTTCTATAAGCCATTGTCGTCATCATTCATGTCAGATGTTCTTGTTTTAGGTGGAGGAATTGTCGCTCTTCTCAGTGCGCTTGAGCTTACGGAGCGCGGAGCAAGTGTGACGATTGTCGAGGGCGATCAGCCTCCTGCCTCATGGGCTGGCGGAGGGATCCTCTCGCCGCTGTATGCCTGGCGTCAGTCTTCACTTCTCAATCAGCTGACGTTCGATGGAGTGGACAGATATCGGCGGTTGGTTGGCATGTTGGAGAGTGATGGCTACGCGCCTCCAGGCCGTTTACTGAACTTGAATGGTATGTGGGTTCAGGGGGATGAGAAGGAGAGAGAGCGAGCCTTGCGCTGGGCAAGTGAATGGGGATTGAATTGTGAGGCGCAGTCATCTGACGGGCTCTCTGGCCGCATGATGGCGAAAGGGCTGGAGGGGGTGTTCTTCCCGGGGCTTGGCAATGTTCGTAACCCGGGATTGTTGAAAGCACTGCGCGCTTGCCTGCAGGCTCGTGGTGTAAAAAACCACAAGGCAAGAATTTCAGACATTCGCAGGCAGGGACGAAATGTGATTTTCCTTGCGGAGGATGGGCGACAGTGGCGGGCAGACAAGACAGTTGTGGGCATGGGTGCAGGTACAGGGGCGTTGCTGGAAAAGCTGGGTGTGCAACTGCCACTCTTTCCGGCCAAGGGCGAAATGTTGTTGTACCAGCTGTCCCCCGGTGATGTTTCGTCTGTTCTGCTGACAGAAGCCGGTTATTTGATCCCGAGAAATGATGGGGCTGTCTTGGTTGGCTCAACCTTGAGAAAGGGGGACGCCAGTTTCTATCCCACAGTATCGGGACGCTACAGGCTGGAGAGGTTGGCCCAAACGCTAATGCCAGAACTTGAGAAGGCCCGCCCAGCGTACCATTGGGCCGGGGTCAGGCCGGGCTCTGACAGAGACTACCCGTTTATTGGTGCTGTGCCTGGAGCCGATGGTGTTTATGTTGCGACGGGGCATTACCGGAATGGACTGGTGGCCGCTCCGGCGACGGCAGAGCTTTTGGCTCAGGTTCTGTGCGGTGTGGCGCCGTCTATTGATCCATCTGGTTATTCGTTGCCTTCGTCATCCCGATCAAGTTCCAGCTTCTTAAGACGGTAGCGCAACGATCGAAAGGTCATCCCGAGTTTTTTTGCCGCCGCGGTGCGGTTCCAGTGGGTTGCATCCAGCGCTTTCAGGATCTCGGTTTTCTCAATTTCCTGAAGGAATTCTTCCAGGGGCAGTTGTGGGGGACGCTCTACCTGCTGACTTGTTTCGTTCCAGGGGCCGGAAGGCGGTGCTGCGACCGGAGAGGTTTCCTGTAGTCGTAGATGCTCTTTATCGATAACAACGCCATCACAAAGAGTCAGGGCCCGCTCCAGTGTGTTTTCAAGCTCCCTGACATTGCCCGGAAAGGCATAGTGGCAAAGCGATTTCATGGCGGCTGTACTCACCGTTGGGACGGTAATATCCCATGCTCTGCTTAAGCGCGTTAGGATGTGATCGACCAGAGAGGGAATGTCTTCCTGGCGCTCCCGTAACGGCGGTACATGCGCTTCAATAACGTTTAGTCGGTAAAATAAATCCTGCCTGAACCGGCCCTCAGACATCTCCCTGGACAGGTCTTTATGAGTGGCGCAGAGAATGCGCAGGTTGACCTGGAATTCCTTGGCCTCGCCGACCGGGCGAACGGACTTTTCTTGAATGGCTCGAAGCAGTTTCACCTGCATATGTAAGGGCAGGTCAGCTACCTCATCCAGAAAAAGTGTGCCGCCGTCAGCTTCTCTGAACAAACCTTTTCGATCTTCGACTGCACCAGTAAATGCCCCTTTCCGGTGGCCAAAGAACTCACTTTCCATGAGCTCGGAGGGGATTGCTCCGCAGTTTACCGCAACAAATGGGCGCTCTCTGCGAGGGCCAAGGGAATGGATTAATCGGGCAATTCGCTCTTTGCCGCTACCGGATTCGCCGCTGATATAAATGGGGGCCTGGCTTCGTGCCAGTTTACGCACTTGGGCTTTCAGGGCTTTCATGGCGGGAGCATCTCCGATGAGATTGTCTTCTTCATCGGAGTGCTCTTCTGTGCCACTGATGCCCAGCCCGTCTTCGATCAGCTGGCGAAGGCGGTCAAGGGCAACAGGTTTGGAAATAAAGTCATAGGCGCCGAACTTCATCGCTTCTGTGGCGGTTTCCATATTTCCGTAGGCAGTAATCACGGCTGCAGGCATATCCGGGCAATGACGGGAAATGAATTGGAGGAGCTCCATTCCAGTGCCATCTCCCAGGTTCATGTCGGTCAGACAAAGGTCAAAATTGCCACTGCTGAGTTTTTCTTTGGCGGAAGCAAGATTCTCTGCGGCAGTTGCTTTCAGCTTCATTCGCCCAAGGGTAATGACCAGAAGTTCACGAAGATCGGCTTCGTCATCAACCACCAGTACGTGCGGTGTCTCGGCAGTCATAAATGGCCCCGTTATTGAAATTGTCGTTGCGGGTGAGCGAAGGTTATCACAAAGGATGCACCATCCGGATAGTTCTCTAGATCCAGTGTGGCCTGATTGGCGTGACAAAGTTCGCGGCAAAGATATAGTCCAAGACCATTGCCATCGCTGGCGGTAGTGAAAAATGGCTCAAAAAGGAATCGTGCGGCCTCAGCACTGATTCCCTTGCCATTGTCACGAACCCTTAACCAGGGGAGTCCGGTTCTGTCATGGTGGCCGCAGGATAGCTGCACCGTACAATTTTGTCCGCCGTGTTTGATCGCATTGGCGATCAGATTATCGATCACTTGGGTCAGCTGACTGGGATCAAAACGCACTTCCACTTCATGGCTGCAGGCCAGGGATATGTCAGCTTGAGGTGCATTAAGAATCCAGTTGTCGACGTTTTGGCGCAAAAGTTGATGAAGCGCAAAGCGCTCAGCATTCCCCTTGCCACGGCGAGACAGGTCCAGGACATCGTGAATAATGGTATTTACCCGGGTCACGTGATTTCGAATGATCGAGAGCAACTGGCTGTCTTCTTCGCTGGGGGAGCCATCCAGCAGAAGGTCGGTTGCGTGGTTGATAGCGCTGAGCGGGTTTCTGATTTCATGTGCCAGCGTGGCAGAAAGACGTCCTAAAGAAGCAAGATTCATCTGTTGGGCTTCTTGTGCAATACGAGCAGTATCTTCCAGGAACAGCAAAGTCAGCGATTCATGGCCGGTTTCAAGTTGGGCAAACCTTGGACTAAGCAGAGGGCTTTGCTCGGAAACTTTCAGGGTCGTGTGCGGGAGTAGGGGGTTGTTCTGCCAACGCTGAAAGAGATCAGACAGAGTGCCTGATAATTTGTTGCCCTGCATTGGGATATTGAAAAGATTATCCGCGGCTTCGTTTGACATTAAAATTCGCATCTTTTGATCAAAGACCAAAATACCGGTCCGCATTCTTTGTACGATTTGCTCGTTAAGTGCCTCCAGCCGCTGGATGGCGACACGTTGCCGTTGGGCAATTTGCTCGCTGTGATCCAGCCGTACGGCAATTTGCTGAATGATCACCGAGATCATGAAGAAAGCGATGCCAAGCAATCCGGATTCAGTGAGAGCAAAAGGGGAGCTCAGTTGTGTCTGGATCGAAAAGTAGAACTGCTCAAACATGACTGCGAGCGTTGCGAGAGCGGCAATCAGATACCCTAGACGCCCTCGCAATAGAATGTTGCCTGCAGCGACGGTGACGAGCAGCAGTACCGCCAGTCCGCCTTCCAGCCCTCCACTGGCGTGTACCACCAGGGTCAACATTAGCAGGTCGGTGATGAGCGAGAAGGGTTCCGTCCAGCGAGGAAACGCTCTCAACCGGTGTTTGAAATCCAGGGTGGTAGATGCCAGCGCGAGGCCAAGATAGAGAAATAGGGTTATTTCGAACAGGTTCTGGGAATCTGCGCCAATAACCGGTTTGTCCGGCGCGTAATGCAACAGCATCAAGACACAGGCAATGGCAATCCGGTAAACGTTATAGATGCGGGCCGGGGTCCAACGTTGATTAGGATTCATGGTGTTCCAGATACTGGCGCTGGTGATCCTGGCAGCAAAAGTGCTTGCCGTTGTGGCTGAAGGCTTCGTTGGCGGGCACGTGGACACCGCATTGCTGGCACTTCAGCATGTTCTGGGACTGGGTTGGTGTCGCCGGTGGTTTGCCTTGTGGGCCGGCAAGCAGGCGTTTTGCCACTCGCCAGGCAAGGTATATCAGTGCAGCGATGATCAGCAGGCGAATCAGCCCCATCCTTGTCCCCTTGTTTTTATGCTGGTTGGTGCATTCATGGATTGCTGGCTAAAGAGTACAATCAGCGCTCATTTGAGGAAAGCTCGGCCCGCACAGGGTGGGGCGATCGTGGCCGGATCGGGCCAATAGTCAGAAAAGCAGGTCTTGAAATGCGAATAGTCATGGCCCAGCAGAACGCGCTGGTGGGGGATATCGAAGGGAATGCCCAGCGGGTTATTGCGGCAGCAGATGAAGCCCGGCGTTTGTTGGGGGCGGACCTTGTGCTGTTTCCTGAACTGATGCTGACCGGCTACCCGCCAGAGGATCTGCTGCTGCGACCCAGCCTGAACAGTCGGGTAGATGATGCGCTGGCGGAGATCGGTGCCAGCGTCTCTGTCCCTGTCGTACTGGGTTACCCTGCGGTGCGTAATGGATTACGCCGAAATGCGGCCGGGGTGATATTCCCGGGAGACAAAGGCCCCCGGCACGAATATTTCAAGCAACACCTGCCCAATTACCGGGTGTTTGATGAAAAGCGTTACTTTCAGCGAGGCGACAAGCCTTGCACCTTTGAACTGCAGGGGTGGACGCTGGGGCTGACCATCTGTGAGGACATCTGGCATGCCGAGCCTGCTGCGCAGTTGCAGCAGGCGGGCGTGGATGTGGTGCTCAACCTCAATGCCTCGCCGTTCCGGGCCAACAAGGTGGCGGAGCGTCTGGAGCAGGTCGAAGCCCGCAGTCGTGAAACCGGTCTGCCGGTGCTGTATTGCAACCTGGTCGGGGGGCAGGATGAGCTGGTGTTCGATGGCGCCTCTTTTGTCTGTAACAGCAAGGGCGAGCGCTGTGTGCAGGGGGCCAGTTTTCATGAGGCGCTGGTGCCCGTGGACCTGCAATGTGCGGATGGGCACTGCGAACCGGTCGGCGAGGTGTTGCCCGTTCCGGGGCTTGAGGAAAGCATTTACCAGGCGCTGGTGCTCGCCACTCGCGATTACGTCAACAAGAACGGTTTCAAGGGGGCGTTGCTGGGGTTGTCCGGGGGGATTGATTCGGCCCTGACCCTGGCGGTTGCTGTCGATGCGCTGGGCCCAGAGCGGGTAGAAGCGGTCATGATGCCATTCCGCTATACCTCGGCCTGGAGTCTGGAAGATGCCGAAAAACAGGCGCGCACATTGCGGGTGAAATATCGCGTGATGCCTATTGAGCCTGCTTTTAACGGCTTTATGGGCATTCTTAGCGAGGCATTCGAGGGGTTGGCCAAGGACACCACCGAAGAAAACCTGCAGGCCCGTTGTCGTGGGGTGCTGTTGATGGCGCTGTCCAATAAAAGCGGCTCGGTGGTTCTCACCACCGGTAACAAGAGCGAGATGGCGGTGGGTTACGCTACCTTGTACGGGGACATGGCCGGTGGCTTTGCCGTCCTCAAGGATGTCTTCAAGACCATGGTGTACCGCCTGTGTCGCTGGCGGAACCAGAAGGCAGGGATGGAAATTGTCCCTGACAGGGTCATCACCCGCCCGCCCTCTGCGGAGCTGGCGCCGGATCAGGTCGACAGTGATTCGCTACCCGATTACGACGAGCTGGATGCGATCCTGGAGCGCTATGTGGAGCAGGACATGAGTGCGGAAGCGGTGATTCGGGATGGGTTCGACCGTGATAACGTCTACAAGGTGGTCAAACTGACCGACCGCAATGAGTACAAGCGCCGTCAGGCTGCGGTGGGCCCCCGGGTTAGTCGCCGCGCCTTTGGCAAAGACCGGCGTTATCCGATCACCAACGGCTGGCGACCGGGGGACTAAAAGCTGCTAGCAGCTTTTAGCTGAGAGCTACGAGGAAGACCAGGACCTAAAAAGGGTGGCCCGAATCAGTCTCGGTGCCACCCTTTTTAGCTAGAAGCTCAGAGAAGGTCGAAGGTCAGCAGGCTCAGCAGACCGTTGTCTTCATCCGGCCACCAGGCCAGATCCACCTGCCGGTCTTTATCCAGATAATCGCTATCCGGGAAGTTCAGGGCGAGCACATTGCGGCTTTTCTCCGCCAGCTTGGGATAATCCAGGCGCTCATAACCTTTCACCATGATCGCCAGCGCTTCCTCTACCGCAGGGGTCTGCTGGTAGTGCTTCACGACATACTGGGCCCGGTTAATAGAGGCGACAATGGCGCCGCGCCGGGCGTAGTAGCGGGCCACATGCAATTCCTGGCGAGCCAGCTGGTTGCGAATGTGGACCATCCGCGAGCGCGCATCCGGTGCATATTCGCTGTCCGGGAAGCGGGCCACCAGCCGCTCAAAATCCCGGAAGGCATCCTTGGCGGCATCCATGTCCCGTGCGGACTTGTCAGAGGTGACGAGGTTGTCGAACAGGCCTTTTTCCATGTTGAAATTGGCAAGGCCGCGCATGTACAGCGCATAGTCCACCCGGGCATGGGCCGGGTAATTGCGCATGAAACGTTGGGCGGCGACCACCGTGGCCGGGTAGTCTACGGCCATGTAACTGGCGTAGATCAGGTCCAGACCCGCCTGCTCGGCATAGTCGCCATAGGGGAAACGTGCCTCAAGCTCTTTCAGTTCATCGATGGCAGTCAGGTAGTTCTTTGACTCGATCGATTCGTGGGCTTCACGGTACTGGTCGGCTTCGGTGAGCTCAGGGCGTTCCTTGGTGGCGCAGCCAGCGAGCAACAGCAAACACAGCAGGGGCCAGAAAATGCGTGGCATTCTTTCCTCGTTGAACGGGTTACAATAGCGGGTCACATTTAAACACAGGTTGGATCATGGGACATCTTGGCGGCGAGAAAATTCAACGTACCGAGCAGGTGCGGGCAGAACAGGCGGGTCAGCGGGTGGATCAGGCCGCTGCCGAACTGTTTGATGGCTTCTCCCGCTCGCGCCTGCAGGCATGGATCAAGGACGGCGTACTCACCGTCAACGGCAACAAGGCCAAGCCCAAGGACAAGCTCACCGGCAATGAATCCCTCAGTCTGGAGGTGGTGATCGAGCCTGAGCTGGAGGACCAGCCTCAGTCCATCGAGCTGGATATCGTCTACGAGGACGAGGACCTGTTGGTCATCAACAAGCCCACAGGCCTTGTGGTGCACCCGGCAGCGGGCCACGCTGATGGCACCCTGCTTAACGGCTTGCTGCACCATGATGAGCGGCTTAACAGTCTGCCCAGAGCGGGTATTGTTCACCGGTTGGACCGGGACACCACCGGGCTGATGGTGGTGGCGCGCTCGTTGGAGGCCCATACCAGTCTGGTCTCCCAGCTGCAGGACAAGAGCCTGTTCCGCCAGTACGAAGCCATTGCCGTCGGAGTGATGACCGGTGGTGGCAAGGTAGATGCCCCCATGGGGCGCCATCCGGTGGATCGCAAGAAGCAGGCAGTATTAAAGGAAGGCGGCAAGAATGCGGTCACCCATTACCGGGTAATGGACCGCTACCGTGCCCACACCCGAATCCAGGTGCAGCTGGAGACCGGCCGGACCCATCAGATCCGCGTTCATATGGCCTTCCGCAACTATCCGTTGGTGGGCGATCCGCTCTACGGCGGCCGACTCAAGTTCCCGGCGGGGGCGAGCGAGGAATTGCGCCAGGCGCTGCGGCGTTTTCCGCGTCAGGCGCTGCATGCCCGCAAACTTGGCTTGATTCATCCTGCCAGTGGCGAATATTGTGAGTTCGAATCACCGCTGCCGGATGATATGCAGGCCCTGATTTCGGTTCTGGAGCGCGACGCCAAAGACGAGCCATAGAGTGGCCATCGCCGCAGGCGCTCCCCATCTTCCATCCCGGTACGGGGTTTTCACTGTCTGCCCGAGGCTTCCCGATGGACTCTCCCGAACGCGATCAATGGTTATGGCCTGACTGGCACCCTCACCCTGCGGTTCGTGCGGCGGTGACGACCCGTGCCGGCAACATCTCCCCCAAACCCTGGAATGGTTTTAATCTGGGCCTGAACTGCGGTGACCAACCCGCACGCGTGGAACAGGCCCGTCACTGTGTGGAAAAGCACCTGGATGCTGACCACCCGGTGGCGTGGCTCTGGCAAGTGCATGGCAAGCGGGTCATCCGCGCAGGCGAGCAGGATAGCGAGGCCGACGGTGTCTGGACCGACCAGCAACGGTGGCCTTGTGTAGTGCTTACCGCTGACTGCCTGCCGGTGCTGTTGGCGCGTACGGATGGCACTGCAGTGGCCGCAGTGCACGCCGGCTGGCGGGGGCTACAGGCAGGCATTGTTGGCGAAGGTCTGGCCAGCATCGCGCCTAATGGCGAGCCGGTCAGTGCCTGGCTGGGCCCTGCTATTTGCGGCAAATGCTATCAGGTGGGGGACGAGGTCTACCGCGCGTTCGTCGATAGCAACGCCGCCTTCAAACCCGCCTTCCAGAAAGACGCGACGCCTCACCACTGGCGGTTCTCCGTGGCCCATGCCGCCATGATCGAACTGGCCGCCCTCGGCGTCACCGATGTCCAGGGCGGAGACCTCTGCACCGCCTGCGACCTGAACCGTTTCTATTCCTACCGCAAGGAAGGTGAGACGGGGCGGTTTGCGTCGTTGATCTGGCTGGATGAAGGCAGTTAACAGTTAACAGTTAACAGTGAACAGCTCGCGGCATGGGGTGTTCTGTTTTGAGAGCGCAGGGGCCGCGTCCATGGGTTGGGCGCGGCCTCTGACGTTTTAAAGCCTGATATGTTTCCTCGTGCCGCTGTTAACTGTTCACTATTCACTGTTAACTGCCCTTGTGTTTGGCCCAATCGGACCCATCTCTCTATCAGTTGATTGATAACCGGTGATCGCGCTGGGCTTGCCGTCAGGGAGTCCTTTTGCGGGTCACGACCGGATAGGAGCGTTTACGAATGCGAATGGACAAACTCACTGCGCGGCTGCAGGAAGCCCTGTCGGATGCGCAATCTCTGGCCGTGGGGCAGGGCAATAGCACTATTGAACCGGTTCACCTGATGCTGGCACTGATGCAGCAGCAGGGGGGCGTGGCAAAACCCCTGTTGGAAAAAGCCGGAGCCAATACGGCGGATGTGGTGACCGCGCTCAACATGGCCGTGGACAAACTGCCCACGGTGAGCAATTTCAATGGTGATGTGCAGATGGGGCAAGGCACCGGCCGGCTGTTGAACCTGGCCGACCGTGAAGCCCAACAAAATGGTGACCAGTATCTCTCTTCCGAGGTGGTGCTGCTGGCGGCCTGTGATGACAACGGTGAGCTGGGCAAGCTGCTCAAGCACGCCGGTGTGACCAAGAAGGTGCTGGCGGCCAAGATCGCGGAAGTGCGTGGCGGGGAAACGGTCAATGATCCCAACGCAGAAGACAAGCGCGAAGCACTGGATAAATACACCGTGAATCTCACCGAGCGCGCCGAGTCCGGCAAGCTCGATCCGGTGATTGGCCGCGACGATGAGATTCGCCGCACGATCCAGGTGTTGCAGCGTCGTACCAAGAATAACCCGGTGCTGATCGGTGAGCCCGGTGTGGGCAAGACCGCGATCGTCGAGGGCTTGGCCCAGCGCATCATCAATGGCGAGGTGCCGGAGGGGCTCAAGGACAAGCAGGTGTTGTCGCTGGATATGGCGGCGCTGATCGCCGGTGCCAAATACCGGGGTGAATTCGAAGAGCGCCTCAAGGCGGTGCTCAACGAGTTGGCGAAGCAGGAGGGGCGCATCATCCTGTTCATTGATGAGCTGCATACCATGGTCGGCGCTGGCAAGGGCGAAGGTTCCATGGATGCCGGCAACATGCTCAAGCCCGCGTTGGCCCGCGGCGAGCTGCATTGTGTCGGGGCGACCACGCTGGATGAGTATCGCCAGTACATTGAAAAAGATGCCGCCCTGGAGCGTCGCTTCCAGAAGGTGCAGGTGGATGAGCCCACCGTGGAAGACACCATTGCCATTCTGCGTGGCCTGAAAGAGCGCTACGAAGTGCACCATGGTGTGGACATTACCGACAGCGCCATCATTGCCGCGGCGCGTCTGAGTCACCGCTATATCACCGACCGTCAGCTGCCGGACAAGGCCATCGATCTGATTGACGAGGCGGGCAGTCGTATCCGCATGGAAATTGATTCCATGCCGGAAGAAATGGACCGTCTTGATCGTCGTCTGATTCAGCTCAAGATGGAACGTGAAGCCCTGCGCAAAGAGGAAGACGAGGCCAGCAAGAAGCGTCTTGAAAAGCTCGAAGGCGACATCGACGAACTGGAAAAACAGTATGCCGACCTGGAAGAAATCTGGCAGGCGGAAAAAGCGGCCTTGCAGGGTGCCCAGGAGTACAAGGCGGAGCTGGAGCAGGCCCGTGTGGAGCTGGAGCAGGCGCGCCGGGCGGGTGACTTGAATCGTATGTCCGAGCTGCAGTACGGCGTGATCCCGGATCTGGAGAAGAAGGTGCAGGCGGCTCAGGACCAGGAAGAGCAGCAGGCCCAGACCGAGAACCAGTTGCTGCGTAACAAGGTTACCGACGAGGAAATTGCCGAGGTCGTTTCCAAGTGGACCGGGATTCCGGTGTCCAAGATGCTGGAGGGCGAGCGCGACAAGCTGCTACGCATGGAAGAGGCCTTGCATGGCCGGGTGGTGGGGCAGAACGAAGCTGTGGAAGCCGTTTCCAATGCGGTGCGTCGTTCCCGTGCCGGGTTGTCTGACCCCAATCGTCCCAACGGCAGTTTCCTGTTCCTGGGTCCCACGGGGGTTGGCAAGACCGAGCTGTGTAAAGCACTGGCCAACTTCCTGTTCGATACCGAAGAAGCCATGGTGCGTATCGACATGTCCGAGTTCATGGAGAAGCATTCCGTGGCCCGGCTGGTGGGGGCTCCCCCAGGCTATGTCGGCTATGAAGAAGGCGGTTACCTGACCGAAGCGGTGCGTCGCAAGCCTTACTCGGTGGTGTTGCTGGACGAGGTGGAGAAGGCTCACCCGGATGTCTTCAACATCCTGTTGCAGGTGCTGGATGATGGCCGCCTGACCGATGGTCAGGGCCGTACGGTGGATTTCCGCAATACGGTGGTGGTGATGACCTCCAACCTGGGGTCGGATCTGATTCAGACCCTGGCCAGTGGCGGAGATTACGAGGCCATGAAGTCCGCGGTGATGGAGGTAGTGGGCAATCATTTCCGCCCTGAATTCATCAATCGGGTGGACGAAACGGTGGTGTTCCACCCCCTGGAGAAAGACCAGCTCAAGGGAATCGCCTCCATCCAGCTGGAGTACCTGCGCAAGCGTTTGGCGGAGAGAGAGATTCGTCTGGAGCTCAGCGATGCCGCCTTGGGCAAGTTGGTGGATGCAGGGTTCGACCCGGTCTACGGCGCCCGACCACTCAAGCGGGCCATTCAGCAGCAGCTGGAAAACCCCCTGGCCCAGGCGTTATTGCGGGGCGAATACGCGGCAGGCGATGTGGTTCGGGTCGAGGTAGAGGACGAACAGTTTCTGTTTAGCCATTGAGTCCCTGTTAAGCCCCTAAATCAGAAAAGGCCGCAATCATGCGGCCTTTTCTGTGTGTTTTCCTTGCGGAATAGGTGTCACTTCCCCTGGCACTGATTCAGCGCTTCCTGGGTTTCCACGATCATTTTATTGCGCGCTTCCTGATCGAGGACTTCCATTTCTCCGGTTTCCGGGTTTTCCTGGCGAACAATGGGTTTGTTCTTGAGGGTATCCAGATTTTTCTGGTGCTGTTCGCAACGCTCTCGGGCCACCGCATCGGGTTCCGTTTCCATGCGCTTTTTCTCTTCGGCGCGCTGCTCATCCGCGGCTTTGGCCCGGGCGGAGGCTTCGCGTTTGGCGTTCAGGCTATCAATGGCGCGTTCCTGGTCTGAACTTGCGCTGGTACGCGTGTTGACCTCAATGGCTTGTACACCCAGCGGAGGGGATGCGCCGTAGTGAGTGACTCCGTTGTCATCTACCCACTTATAGAATTTGGCGGCGGAGCTTAGGCTGGCAAGGGTGAGCAAGGCGCCCCCTAAGAACAGGCAGAATCTGGTCATAGTGTCGGTCTTCTTATGGTTTTGCAGGGTCCGTAAGACTTTAGCATGAACCGGGAAAGGGCATTTCTGCAAGTCCGGCCCGACCAAGGGCTTTGAATCGTCGCACATTTCTGACAAAATTGAGTCTTTCCGGAGATCGGGACCCGCATTTGCTTACCGGTAAATGTGTGGCCGGGACCCGGGGCATCGTTACCGCGATGTCCGGTCAGCAGTATCACTGCACTCTCGTCCCGCTGTGGGAGCCTCCGGAGGATTCTGTTTTCTTGCGGGGCTGCTCCGTCTTCTCCTCTGAATCCAGCGCCTCCAGTTTGCCTCTCTGCCTGCGTCTGCGTCGGCCACCTCCGACGGGACTTCAGAATGCCCAACTATGGCGTTCTCTCTGCAGGTCTCCAGCACGTCGTCCTGCCCCCGGTGTCGGGAAGCAGGGGTTATGCATTCTGATTTAGAGGTAGCAACCGTGGAAATGTTATCCGGCGCGGAAATGGTGGTCCGTGCGTTGCAAGACGAGGGGGTGGAGTACATCTTCGGGTATCCCGGAGGGTCCGTACTGCACATTTACGATGCCCTGTTCCAGCAGGAAAAGGTAAACCATATTCTGGTGCGTCACGAGCAGGCTGCGACTCATGCGGCGGATGGTTACGCCCGTGCCACCGGCAAACCGGGTGTGGTCATGGTGACCTCTGGCCCGGGCGCCACCAATGCCATCACCGGTCTGGCCACTGCGTTCATGGATTCCATTCCCATGGTGGTGTTGTCCGGGCAGGTCCGTTCCGACTGGATCGGCGATGACGCCTTCCAGGAAACCGACATGATCGGCGTATCCCGTCCGGTGGTGAAGCACAGCTTTATGGTCCGTGATGCCAAAGACATCCCGGAGATCATGAAAAAGGCGTTCTATATTGCCACCACTGGCCGCCCCGGCCCGGTTCTGGTTGATATCCCCAAGGATCAGACCGCGCCTAACGTGAAGAACCCCTACGAATACCCAAAGAAAGTGAAGATGCGTTCCTACGCACCGGTCAGCCGTGGCCATTCCGGCCAGATCCGCAAGGCGGTGGAAGAGCTGATGAAAGCCAAGCGCCCGGTCATCTATGCAGGCGGTGGTGTGGTGCAGGGGGAGGGCAGCGAACTGCTGACCAGGCTGGCGCATCGTCTTAACTTCCCGGTGACCAATACCCTGATGGGGCTTGGTGGTTTCCCGGGAACGGACAAGCAGAACGTGGGCATGCTGGGCATGCATGGCACCTATGAAGCCAACATGACCATGCACAATTCCGACGTGATTCTTGCCGTGGGTGCACGCCTGGACGACCGGGTGACCAACAATGTGAAGAAGTTCTGCCCGGGTGCCAAGATCATCCACATCGATATTGACCCGGCCACTATCTCCAAGAACGTGATGGCGCATATCCCCATCGTGGGCCCGGTAGATCAGGTGCTGGAAGAAATGCTGGCCGCGCTGGATGAGCACGGTGGCGAGCCGGACCAGAAGGCGCTGGAGCGCTGGTGGGAAGAAATTGCCGGCTGGCGCAAGGTGCACGGCATGCGTTATGAGACCAACGAAGACGGTCCCATGAAGCCTCAGCAGGTGGTGGAAGCGCTGTATAAGGCCACTCAGGGTGATGCCTACGTGACCTCCGATGTGGGTCAGCACCAGATGTTCGCGGCCCAGTACTACCAGTACGACAAGCCGCGTCGCTGGATCAACTCCGGTGGTTTGGGCACCATGGGGTTCGGCCTGCCGGCGGCCATGGGCGTGCAGTTTGCGTTCCCGGAGGCCACGGTGGCGTGTGTTACCGGTGAAGGCTCTATCCAGATGAACATCCAGGAGCTCTCCACCTGCCTGCAGTACGGCCTGCCGGTGAAGATCATCAACATCAACAACCAGGCGTTGGGCATGGTGCGTCAGTGGCAGGACATGCAGTACGGTGGCCGCCACAGCCAGTCCTACATGGAGTCCTTGCCTGACTTTGTGGCCCTGGCAGAAGCCTACGGCCATGTGGGTATGAAGGTGACCAAGTTCGAGGACCTGGAAGGGGCCATGAACGAAGCCTTCGCCCTGAAGGATCGTCTGGTATTCATGGATATCTATGTTGACCCCACCGAGCACGTTTACCCGATGCAGATTGCTGACGGTTCCATGCGCGACATGTGGCTGAGCAAGACGGAGCGGACCTGATGCGTCGAATTATTTCTATCCTCATGGAAAACGAACCTGGCGCCCTGAGCCGGGTCATCGGTCTGTTCTCCCAGCGTGGCTATAACATCGATACCCTGTCGGTGGCCCCGACGGAAGACAAGACCCTGTCTCGCCTGACCCTGACCACCTTCGGTGATGACCTGAAGATTGAGCAGATCACCAAGCACCTGAACAAGCTGATCGAGGTGGTCAAGCTGGTTGACCTGACCGAAGGGGCCCACATCGAGCGTGAACTGATGCTCATCAAGGTGAAGGCCACCGGCGCTCAGCGTGCCGAGGTGAAGCGCAGTGTGGATATCTTCCGTGGTCAGATCGTGGATGTGACCAGTACCGTCTACACCATCCAGCTGACGGGTGCCTCTGACAAACTGGATGCCTTTATCGGTGCCATTGGGGAAACCCAGGTACTGGAAGTGGTGCGTTCCGGTGTGTCCGGGATCTCCCGGGGTGAGAAGGTGTTGAGCCTGTAAAGACTCACACCGCCCACAAAAAAGCC